>JAILFT010000059.1 GCA_024697425.1 Butyrivibrio sp.
ACAAAAATACCGGCAAAAGAATTTACCGGCCCGTTTAAAAGGCTTGTATTGAATGTAAGCACGATAGTTGCTATACACACTCCGGTTAAAATAAAGAGGAGATATTTACTTGGAAGCGTAAATTCTTCTCCTCTCTTTTTAATGATGGGACTCATTTATGTATCCTCTTCAATTCCATAAGCAAGGGCTTTGTACTGATCTTCCTTGATGATCTTGGCAAGACCCATTGCGACAGAACCAACAGGGTTTTCTGCAATATTTACATTAAGACCTACACCGTTTGAAAGACGCTGTGCCAGGTGGCATACCTGTGATGCGCCGCCGGTAAGGTACAGACCATGCTTGAAGATATCAGCTGCAAGCTCCGGAGGAGTCTTCTCAAGAGCGGCTTTGACATTGTCAAGGATAGCATCAAAGTTCTCAACAAGTGACTGATTGATAAGGTCTGTGGGGATCTGTCTCTCAACAGGAAGGCCTGTAACAATGTCACGGCCGTATACAACAGCATCCTTGCCCTCTTTCTCAAGTTCCTTAAGAGATATCTTAACGTTCTCTGAAGTCTTCTCACCGATAAGAAGTCCGAATTCCTTACGGATAACGTTTCTGATGGACTCATCAAACTTCTTGCCTCCGACTTTGATGAGCTTACTTACAACGATTCCGCGAAGGGAAAGGACGGAAATCTCTGTGGTGTCATATCCGACATTGACAACAAGAACACCCTGAGAGTTCATAACGTCAACGTTCATTCCAAGGCCGTCCGCAAGAGGCTTCTTGACCATCATGATCTTCTTGGCCTTGATCCCGGCATCATTGATAAGATCATGGAAAGCTCTTCTCTCTACCTCTGTTACATCCTTGGGTACCGCAATATATACTTCGCAGGGCTTTACGCTGCCCTTCATCTGATCTGTAATGAAAAGCTTGACCAGGGTCTCCATATGCTCGATATCAGCGATTACACCGCTGTTCAAAGGATAAGAGATCTTGATCTTATCGGGAGCCTTCTCATACATCTCATATGCTGAATTGCCATAAGCAAAAACATTGGTCTTGTTCTCGATGGCAATCATGTTCTTTTCTACTGTAAGTCCGTCTTCATCCCTGTTGTAGATCTTGATATTGCTGGTTCCAAGATCGATTCCGAATATATTAGCCAAAACGCCCTCCTATATAATATAAAGAAATTGAATTTTCCTTTTATTCTGAGAATTCGTACCGTTCATTATAGCACGACTAACCCTTTGTCTACAAGCTTCTGCAGGCTCATAAGAATGCCCATTTTTGCATGAGGCCAGGTAAGTCCGCCCTGGAAAAAGACTGAGTATGGTGGCTTTATGGGGCCGTCAGCCGAAAGCTCTATGGAAGAGCCGGAAACAAAGGCACCGGCTGCCATTATTACTTTGGCATCATAACCGGGCATATCCCAGGGTTCGGGTGCAACAAAGCTGTCAACAGGAGCTGCCTTCTGTATTCCCTCACAAAAAGCGATAACACCCTCAGGCTTTCCGAAGGTCACTGCCTGAATGATATCATGGCGGTCCTCTGTGGCATTGGGAACTACATCAAATCCTAGCTTCTCGTAAATATTAGCAGCAAAAATTGCACCCTTTAAAGCAGAAGCCGTTACTGTGGGAGCAAGGAAAAATCCCTGATAGAACTGAGGAAGGATTCCAAGGGAAGCACCTACCTCTTTTCCAAGTCCCGGTGAAGTCAGCCTGTATGCTGCGTTTTCCACGCATTCTCTTTTGCCGGCAATATATCCGCCGATGGGAGCAAGTCCGCCGCCGGGGTTTTTGATAAGACTTCCGACGCACATATCAGCTCCCACATCAGAGGGCTCTATGGTCTCAACAAATTCGCCGTAACAGTTATCTACCATGCAGATAATATCAGGTCTTAAATCCTTGATGAATTTTATCAGCTGTCCTATCTGTTCAACAGAAAATGTAGGTCTGGTCTGATATCCCTTTGATCTCTGGATGGTAGACAGTCTGATATTGGGATTTTCTTCTATTGCCTTGCGGATATTGTCGTAATCAAAGGCGCCGCCCTCAAGAAGATCTATCTGTTTGTAATCGATACCGTATTCCTTTAAAGATCCCCTGGAAGGTCTGATGCCGATAACTTCTTCCAGTGTATCGTAGGGCTTTCCTGCAGGGGATAAAAGCATATCTCCCGGGCGAAGGTTACTCATAAGTGCAAGAGCCAGAGCGTGTGTACCGCAGGTGATCTGGGGCCTTACAAGAGCATCCTCAGTGTGAAATACTGCAGCGTAAACCTCTTCCAGCTTATCCCTTCCCATATCGTTGTAGCCATATCCTGTTGTTCCAAGAAGGCAGGCCTCGCTGACCTTGGCGTCCTGCAT
>JAILFT010000060.1 GCA_024697425.1 Butyrivibrio sp.
CTCCATTGCATCGGAGCGCGCTTATTCTCATCGGCGCCGGATCCTCGCATGCCAAGCTCCTCTCCATAGTACAAAAAGGCATTGCCCTGCATCAAAAGATTCATAGCCAAGGCATATTTGGTCTGCTGCAATGCAAGTTCACCGGTATAGAATCCGGAACCTCTGGCCATGTCGTGATTGGTGTAAAATGGCGCATTAATGTAGTTTGGATTATAAGATTGATAGAGAGCTTCTGCGTTTATCTGTGATTGTGCGAAATCTGCAGCGCTACCTGCGCCGTGAAGTATTTTTGCAATATTGCCGTTGCTATCAGCGAAGGAAAAATCGAAGAAACTGTCTACACCTGAGGCATAAAATGGCGCATAAGCTTTCCGATTGGTCCATGCTTCGCCCACAATGTAGGCATCTGACTTCTTGGCCTTGACCATATCGTTGAACCAAGTCAGCTCTTCCGTAATCTCATCCGGTTGTCCGGTCTCATAGGAAGTCACCGCATCCAATCGGAAGCCGTCCACCCCGTGGTCCAACCAGAAGGACGTTATCTCATCAAATTCTTTTCGAACAGCTTCGCTCTTTAGATTCAAATCCGGCATGCCTTCCCAGAAGCGGGCTTCATAATAACAGTTGGAACCGGGAAGGGCGGTGTAGCCTTCCAACTTCTCTCTGGAAAAATGATATCTTTGTGTTATATTGACATAGCTGTTTAAAAAACGGCAAAAATACCAGTCGGTGTGTCGAAATTGGTAGACGAAGCAGACTCAAAATCTGCCGTGGGCAACTACGTGAGGGTTCGAGTCCCTCCACCGGCATTTCTGCAAGACGGATCCTTAAGAATCCGTCTTTTTTTCTGTATTTTTCCCCCTTTTTGTAGTAAAATAAACAATGTATGTGGACATATTAAGGAGGCCTTTTGAACTGCAAGGAATTTGAAAATAATATACCCGCATTCATTGAAAAAAAGCTCGATTTTAAGACCATGGAAGATTTCAGGGCTCATTATGAATCCTGCAGTGAATGCCGTGAAGAACTTTCCATTCAGTTCCTGGTCACGGTCGGTGTCTGGCATCTCGATAATGACGATGACACTGCCTTTGATTTTGAAGATGAATTAAAAAGACGACTGCTCAGCAATGATAAGATGATCGAAAGACACCGTATCTTCAGGGATTCGCAGAGATATCTCATTACAGTCGGATGTATAGTTTTGGGCCTTTTACTTATATGGCATCTAGGTTGATCTCAGAGGTTTAATGTTTTGGCAGAAAAGCTTGTTCTTATAGACGGTCACAGTATCATAAACAGGGCATTTTACGGAGTGCCGGATCTTACCAATGCTTCCGGACTTCATACAGGTGCTATTTACGGTTTCCTGAATATCTTTTTCAAGCTTATTGACGAAGAAAAGCCTGATTATGTTGTGGTCGCTTTTGATGAGCATGCCAAGACCTTCCGTCATCAGATATTCGATCAGTACAAGGGTACCAGAAAGCCCATGCCCGATGAGTTAAGACAGCAGGTTCCCGTGCTCAGGGATGTTCTGTCAGCAATGAATGTCGTGACTTGCTCCAAAGAAGGTCTCGAAGCTGATGACATTCTCGGTACGCTTGCCAAAAAGAGTGCTTCGGAAGGTATGAAGGTCATTCTTGTTTCCGGAGACAGGGATCTGCTCCAGATCTCAGATGAATCCATAACGATCAGGATACCCAGGACAAAACAGGGTAAGACTACATATGACGACTTTGATCCTGCAAGGGTAAAGGAGGATTTCGGTGTTTCCCCCGCAGGATTTATCGAGCTTAAAGCTCTTATGGGCGATACAGCCGACAATATTCCCGGTGTGCCCAAGGTGGGAGAAAAGACTGCCCGCACACTGATGGAGACCTATGGTTCCATCGAGGGTATTTACGAACATATAGATGAGATCAAGGGCAATTCCGTTAGGGAATCCCTCAGAGAAAACAGAGCTCTTGCAGATCTTTCCTTAAAACTTGCGACCATCATCACTGATGCCGATGTTGAGCTTGATAAGGAAAAGGCTTCCGCATCTGATTTTTATACCGCTCAGGCTTATGACATCATCAAGGAACTCGGACTTAAGTCTTTCTATTCCAGATTCGATGATTCCGCCAAGTCTTCGGTATCTAATGCTCAAAGCATAGACAGACCCGCCGTAAAGGTTGCGGAAAGCTTTTCGGAATTTGCCAAGGCTGTTGAGAAATGCAGTAAGCAGGAAGCGGGTTTTCATTTTGTCTTTG
>JAILFT010000094.1 GCA_024697425.1 Butyrivibrio sp.
GCTTATAACCGTTCCTGCGATGGATTTGGACTGTGGTTTGTACTCTTCGCCTGAGAGGATGAGTTTTTCAACCTTCAGATCCTTAAGCCTGTCGGAAGGTGTGGTGTAGGGATTTGCCGAGAGAATGACCATGTCTGCCACCTTATCTTTTTCCAGAGAGCCTCTCTCCTGCTCGTCAAAGGTGGTGTAGTAGCCGTTATAGGTACACATTCTGAGGGCGTCCCGGACGGAAACCGCCTCATTGGCGTTGCTGTGGTTTACTGCCTTGTGGAGCCATACGATGGGGTCGGGATCCGTGCATGGGCCGTCGCTGCCGAAGGATACTATGCATCCGGCTTCCATGAAGGTCCTGGCAGGATTCAGGCGCGAGTTCCTCTCTTTTCCAAGGATGGTCTCAGTGTACTCAGCGGGCTCCTGCCGCCAATTGTCAAAGGCGATCTGCATCGGAAGCTGGATGTGGTAATCACTGCAGATCTGAAGGCCCTCTTTGGTGGGAAGGCAGTCGTGGATGATACCGTGTCTGTGGTCGTCTCTTGGATAATCGTCAAGGGCAGCCTTGATCGCCCTCGTTGCCTGGTCAAAGGCCTTATCGCCAATGGCATGCATCTCTATCTGCAGGCCTGCTCTGTTTGCGGCTTTGCAGAAATCTATCACTTTCTCATCTGAATAGTAAAGCACTCCGTTTCCACCAATTTCGTCCACATAAGGCTCGTTCATGGCAGCATCGTGGGAACCAAAACACCCGTCCAGAGCGCATTCAAAGCATCCGCCTATCCTGGGCAGATTTCTGCTTGTGGCAACCTTGATGTTGAGGGATTGGGGAAATACCCTGATCTGGAAGCCTCGCTGTATGCTCTTTGCCACCAGCTTTTCCATGGTGATATCAAGGTTTAAGGGGAAACCGACGCCGCTGACAGTGTGGATCATTCCTATGCCTTTGGAGGCCTGGTAGTCCACGGCGCTTTGCATGTTCTTTATTAGAGTAGGGATTGAAATGGAATTTGTTATATAGTCGGATACCGCGAAAAAGGCTTCCTGATTCATCTCTCCCGTATCGGGATGGTAGCCTCGAAGGTTCCTGACTTTCTCATCAACAAGCTTAAGAAGTGCGCTGTTTACAACGCAGGCGTGGCCGTCGTACTTGACCATGAATACCGGCTTCTCTGCGCAGACTGAGTCGATCTCCTTGCGGCTTACTAATCTCTTTTCCCGGACAGAATAAGGGGAGGCCCCGAAGGCAATCATGATCTTATCCTTGCATCTGCTCTTGAAATCCCTGATGTTCTGAAGGATTTCCTCGTTTGTGTCGCATTCCATGACGTTGAGTCCAGCGTGGAACTGTGAGAACGATGCAAAATGCTGGTGGGTGTCGCAAAACGACGGGATGAGCGCTTTGTTGCCCAGCTCTATCCTCAGCGCACCGGAGTACTCCTGCGGCAGTTCGTTGCCTACGTAGACGATCCTGCCCTTGTCTTCTACAAGATATTTGGCTACGTCGTTGTTCTTGTTTACTGTTACGATATTCCCCGCGTATACTTTCATTGCTGATCCCCCTGGTGGTTTTTGTGCTGTTTTTGGTGTTGGTTTTTTGTGTTTTGTGTTGGTTCCGGTGTTGGCTTTTGTGTTTTGTGTTGGTTGCGTGTTGGTTTTGGTTACGTGCTTGGAAAGCATGATTCAAGGATACAAAAATAACCGCCCGAGCCTGAGAAACTTTGAGCGGTTATCTAATCACTAATAGTTCTTGGGGCTAACCGTCTACCGGTAGCGCCTTTTCTAACATAATAGTATCATTGCGGATACTCATCGTCAAACGTAGATTCAGGGGCTAATGAGCCCGGAGGGTCATACATGGGGTGGTCCCTGGGGACGGAGTCGAGGGACCATTTCGCTATATTTGGAGGTCACCCCGATAAATAGCGACAATTTTAAGGCATTTTCGCTATCTTTGGGCATGACTCAAAATTGTAGCGACAAAAAATGCAAAAACCATCGCTATTATTTAAGATGACTTCAAAAAGTAGCGAAAACAAGGCATTTTTCTCGCTATAAAATTAACTGATGCTGAAAAATAGCGAAAGCTGGAAATACAAGATAGATAACTGATGATGAACCCTGGGGACCAAAACATATATTCAGCGTCTGTGGAATGAGCCCTTGACTCCGTCCCCAGGGACCATTCAGGGGCATTTCGGGCGGCGACAGGCTTTACAATGGCATTTTATGTCATTAAAATAAGTAGGTGTATATTATACACGTCTAGAATTGGTATGAAAAAACGGAGGGAGAAAAGAAGTGATGAGACTACGCGAGTGTTGTAAGCGTACTCTAACGGCGTTGATGGCAGCTGCACTGCTGATGACATCAATGCCTTTTAATGTGTACGCAAGTGAAGTGTCTTCGGGCAGCAGCAAGGAATTTGTTGCAGCTTCGACAGCGGAGACTAATGTCGATACCGGGGAAGCCGGCGACGACGCTGCAGGTGCTGTAGAAGGCGCCGCCGAAGAAGTTTTGGGGGAGGATTCCGCAGTTAAGCCCGCCACTCAGGGCGGTAAAAAGACCGGGGAAGGTACAGACGTTTCTTCAGAAGACTCCAACAGAGCCGGCGAAGAAGGTACCGGCAAAGAAGATGCTACCGAAGAAGGTGCAGCTGGTAATGGAAAAACCGATAATGGTAAAGCCGGCGAGGAGGATGCTACTGCTACTGATTCCGCTACAAGCGATGATTCCGCGGACAAAGATTCCACAAGCGAGGATTCCGCAGAAGGCAATCTCGAAGACGCAGATTCCGATTTATTACTCGATGAGACCAAAGGCGAGGAACTCGTTGGGGATGACGAAGAAGGCGGAAGGCCTGTCAGAATCCTGTCGCACAATGCAAAATGGATTAATATTTTTACGGGCGAAGAAGTTAGAGGATACCAGGAAGAGGCATTGGCTGAATCCCCTATAAGTGTTACCGGCGACAGCCTTTATATTCATAGCATAGAATCCACAGAAGGTTATTATTCTCTTTCTCCATCAGAAGGCCAGAAGCTTAGTTGTCTGGTCAATGGAGCACCTTATCTTGCTGAACCTGTTTTCATGGAAAAGGCTGATAAGTATGTTTGGGAGATTTACCTTAAAGATAGCTTTTTTGAGGGTGAAAACCAGGAGGCTACAGTGGAGCTGTTCTGCCCCGCCAGGTCGTATGTCAATCCGGTTACATCCACCGACACGCCTTATTTTAATCTCGATGGGACATATACTGTAATAAGCGGAGTTGAATTTAGCAGTAGAAATGAACCTTTTATTGACTCTGAAAACCATATGATACCTACCGGAGATGAAATTGTTATTGATGTTATCCCGTATGCCGGTTATGTACCGACAGTAGAATATCTCATCGATGGCGAAGAGAACAAACCATTCGAAAAGAAAGATAATACCACCTACTACATTCCTGAAGAAATTACCCGGAAGGCTTTCGATGAGGGTAAAAACATATCCATCTTTATACGTACAGAAGAAAAAGATGTGCCTATAGCGTTTCGCTACGTCGACGGCCGCAGCAATGTTTATCGCTATCAGAGAGTACGCAGGGATTCGCATGACGTGATCATGGGCGGCGATACAAAAGGCGATCTTATAGACTCTTTGGCTACAGCAGGTTTTAATACAGACTTTGAATTTGTTGTAGAACCCGTAGATTCCAAAGACGGCGAGGTAATCGTAACAGCTAACGGTCAGGAGCTTACTCCCATTCAGGATTACTATTACAAAGACGAAAGCGATGCTGCCAACAAAATCAAGACGGCCAGCATGAAATACTACCGTTTCACTGTCGGAGAAAAAAACACGGTGGAGATCAGATGCGTTAAAGTTGATCAGCCTACAGAGCCCATCGAAGTTACACCAACCATATCTCAGGTTACTCTTAAAGGCTTTAAGAATAAACAGATCAGTCAGGTATCCGGAACAACAGTAAACTACCCTGTAACACTGAAGGCAGGAGAAGATTATAACAATCTTCGATTTGTAAGTGGCGATGGAGAAAGCTCTTTTGACCTGGAGTACTCTCCTGACAAGAAGCTTCTCACTGTGAGCACCTTTAAAGATGCTGCTCTTTCCGATGAAGATATTATTATTAAAGCCCTTGATACAACAGATACTCTGATAGAAACATTTACCATTCATCCCACTGCTGCTAAATTTGCTGCTCCAACAGTAAAAGTTACTGAGACAATGGATGTTGGAATTGTGCTTTCCTTAGGACTTCCCAAGGGCGCAGCAGGTTCTAAGAATCTGTATTACAAGGTGGAAGCAGAAGCTGTGGGAACAGTGGATGATAGAATGCTTGCCGTGACAGAACCCATGTATCTTCCTGTTGAGGAAACTCTATGTCCTCTGACACTTGCCAAATCCACTCATCCCGACGGCCATGTTATGCTTGGTGATGGCACTGCTCAGAAGTACAATATCAGCGTTTCACTTGTACAGGTAATTGATGATTCTTTTTCCTCTGATAATGACAGATTTGCTAAGGGCAATATCCTGACTGAAGGCACTGTTAAAGTCCTTAAAAACCAGGCCACCAAAAATCCGGCTTATGAGACTAAACTTACATTTACCAAGAAGGCTGTTTCTGTAATCTATGGTGAGGACGATCAGCTGATCGGATCTGTAAAGTTTTCAGCTAATACTACTTATCGGATGGTCAGAACCGCTCAGATAGTGTCAGAACGTGGTGAGGTAGTGGCTTCCTATGCAAGAGGAGACCTGAAAACAGACTACAGAACCGGAGCAATAAGCTGGGATTCCTATCCTGAAGACCTGCAGCCCGGTAAGTATACGCTGGAGGCTTATCCGGAATGTCCGGAGGAGACCTTTGTACAGCCGGCAACTCTCACTCTTACCGTCAAGCCGGCAGTTAACAATATTGTTCTGACCCCTTCGGGTGATGATGTTTCTTTTGACATATACAAGGCAAAAGGCAAGGCTGCAAGCTACAAACTTAAGGCAACCGCTGAGGCCTGGTATGCAGCAGGACAGTTGAAGCCTGCAAACTCTAAGCTCGCATGGGAATGTGATTCAGATAATCCTGAGCTTAAGAAGTGCCTTACAGTTAAGAACGGAACAGTCACTGTAGCGAAGAACTACGAGCTTTCTGAAGAGGCACAGATGAACGAGTTCAGGGTAAGAGCTGTTGCCCTTGACCGCAAGACAAATCCTGCAGTCAGCGACTGGACAGTCTTCAGGATTACAGATTCTCCTGCAGTGCCTGCCACTATCGCAGTAGGTGAAGCCCCCGATGCAGTTGTTGGCGACGCCAAGACCCCTGTAAAAGTAGTATCCAGTGAGCTTAACGAAAAACCTATCCATGTTCTGGATTCTGAGGGAAAAGAGATTCCGCTTGGAGACCTTACTTTGTCGGTATCACCTGCAAAGGGATTTACCATCGATCCCGACGATTACACAGTGGAAATAACCAAGCTTGGAACCTACACTGTTAAGGCTGTCAGAAATGACGGAAGCAAAAAGTCCGTTACTGCCAAGTTTGCTGTTGTCAGCGATGAGATAAACCCTGAGGGCGATCCCTATACGATTGAATTTGGCTATGCGCAGCAGCTTTCCCAAAATGGTCTGGATGAGATTCCAATGAATGAGGACAATGAAGCCTCTGTAAACGGCGCATCTGTAATTGCCATTTCCTCCAGGGCTATTACCCAAAATCACGGGCTTTATTCCGGCGGTATCAGCGTGGCCGTAAAAGGTGCCAGGAAGCTTTCCGTTCCCGCCTATGCCATGTCAGATCCTGCTAAGCAGAATTTCTACTACAAGCCCACTAAGAAGGATATGGAGTTTACAATCTCCTCTAAGGATGGCCTCTTCAAGAAAACTACATATAAGATACACAATGTGGTTGGCGGCGGAACCCTCAAAGCCAATAAGAAGGGATATACCTTCTACACTAATGATCTAATAAATACCAAGACTATTGATTTTGAGTTGTCGGGTCTGGATATTTCGGAAAGTGATAAAGATGGTTATGTACTGCGCTTCGAACCCGATGAGAAGGATTTGTCAAAGAGCGATGAATATTTCTTCGCAGTATGCGAGTTCTGCAACAATGCTCTGAACAGGGAGTACGATAAGTCAGTCACAGATATTGCAGTTCATCCTGACGACAGGCCAAAGGCAACAGTGGTTTCGAAAAATCTGTTACCCGGATTATTTGCCACAAGCCGGAAGGTATCCATGAACCTCTATGCTTCACTGTGGAAGGTCGGGGATACTCAAAGCGGTACTCAGGATACTCAGGTGACTGCTCCTGTGAAGATCACCATAAAGTTCACAGATCCGCCAAAATCTGTTGTAACACTTAACAAGAAGGTTTCGCTGGGTAAGACTGCTGATGCTGCTCCTTCCGCTGCCAAGCTTGTAAAGAGCGTAAAGAACGGCAAAATCAAATCCGTTCAGCTTTTAAATGACAACAATGGACAGATCATAAATGCCACTAAGTATCTGACAGTTGAGAAAGATTCCGAAACCGGAGAATGGATACTGACAAGGACTGGTGCAGAGCTTCCTGACGGAATGAAATCCATCACCTGCTGGATAAAGTATGATACTTATGCTTTGAACGGAACTACTACAACGCCCAAAAGCGAGAAGATAACTGTGAACTTCAAGTAATGCTAAATGAGCCCCCGACTCCGTCCCGGGGGCTCATTTTTTCGCTGTTTTGGTCCATGGGTGGTCCCTGGGGACTTAAGTCAGGGGCCCATTTTCATTTCATGCTATAATGTTGGTAACTGTTAACTTCTATCAAATGGTGACCACTATGAGCAGCATTTTTTCCATTGAAGAAATCGTACTGATCAACAATCTTCTTTACTTCGAAAACTTCGGAAATCCCAGGGCAGCCTTCCTGTCTGCATTCAATGAGTACGTAAACATTGGCGAATATATCAAAGGTATGTCGGAGCTTGTCACGCTAGACGATGACAAGCAGTACACTACCGGCATGCTTGGCTATGAGTACAAAGAAATAATAAATGCCATAAAGCAGAATGAGCATGTACAGCGGCTCGCGATCCGGGAGATACATATTGAAGGCGCTGAAGCCGGCGGCGGCAGGAGCGTATACCTTTTTGACCCGGTGGCCAGGGAAGCTGTTGTCGCATTTAAAGGTACGGAAGGTGATGCCGAATGGGTTGACAATGTCTCCGGGCTCTACAAGGTTCCCACAGACTTCCAGCAGAATGCCCTTGCCTGGTTTCAGTCTCTGTCCTTTGAGGACTGCGATACGATCACTGTCACCGGCCATTCTGTTTTTTGACGATTCGAGAAATGCCTTCGTCTGGAAAGCCCCCGGGCAGGATAAGAAGATGGCAGACCTTGACGAGATGCTCAACAGCTTTGTAAGGTCCTGCCGAATGTCCACCAGAGTTCAGGTGGCAAACATGCTGGGCAATGTTATAGTATGTGCGTTTAACGGTGACACTGACGCCCTGGCGGATGTCTTTTGCGACGAAAGATACTCTGAGAGCGCCGCAAAGCTCATTTCATACATACTTCGCTACAAGACAAGAAATCCAAGGATGGCGCAGAATGCCAAAACCATTCTTCTCCAGAACGGCTTCAGCAGCGGGATGATCGATGCCATCAATTTCATAACCGGCAGCGATCTTATACTGGAACTTATAGGCAAAAACAAAGGAGCGATGATCACCCTTATTAAGAGTAACCACGCTCCTGAAAATGTTACAGCTTTTTTGAATAAGCACGCCGGTCTCTTCGACTTCCTTGTGCTGGTTTCCAAATACATGCGAATAGAGAGTCCCTTGAGATTCACCGGAAAAGATCTGCAGCCCGGCCAGAGTTTGTGGAGTCTTCGGGACACTTCTCCAAGACCTCTTCCCGTAAAAAAGCTGGCTGTCATCGCCGCAATATCGGGAGCAATCCTGACATTTCTTGGGGCTGTTGCATCATTGAGGACGAAAAAATGAGCCCTTGACTCCGTCCCTGGGGATCATTAGCCTTCGAAGGCGTAGATGATCTCGTAGATGGCCTTGTAGAGGTCGTTTGCGATGTTCATCTGCTCGAGGCTCTCCATGATCTGGTCCGGGGCGCCGGCAGTCTCCACTGCGCTGTAGATGTCCTTTTTCAGGGCAAAAGAGATCTCGGCCCGGTTAAGGAAATCGAAGATGGCAGTGTTGATGTCATTCTTCTTAAGTGTTGTGTCACAAGGAAGCGAAACGGCTATGTCCTCGTCAAAGCCGCATTCTTCAAGACTTACGGTGAGGATGCACTTCTGTTTATCGTAGGCGATGTCCGCATTGATGGATGCACCGTCACTGCTGCCGCACTTTACCGTGACATGCTTTGAAAGGTCATCCGCGAAGTCTCCAAGTTCTGCGCCGTGTATAACCACGCGGTAATCTCTTTTCCCCGGAAGAAGGCTAAGATTGCCCTTGGGCGCCTTGATGGTGAGGCTCTTCTCTCCCCCGCATCTCTTCTCACCGCTTTCAGCACCATTCTCACCGTTCCCCTCATTCCCGCTTTTCTCACTCTCCCACTTCAGCACAAATTCCGTAAATACCGCGTCGCCTTCCGCGTATTTCATGCTCTCGTTGTCATCCTCGTACATGGTAAAAGAGCCGTCTTTGCCCGCGTAGGCATGGATGATGAGGGAGGCCGGGTTGGTGCAGGCGTCCTTTGTTCCGATCCTGTCGGTCATGGGAATGATGCTTCCCTCCGGCACAAACAGCGGTATTGTCTCAAGGCTGCGGTAGCAGTCGATGGTCCTTCCGCCGGAATATATCATATCCGTAAAGAAGTCGTAGTAATTGCCCTCTGGAAGGTAGGTAGTGGTGCGGGCTGTGTTTATGCCTTCGATGCACTTACTCGTAACGGGATTTACAATCATCCCGGTTCCGAAGAAGTACTCGTTGGGAACCTTATCAAAAAACGGATCCCACTTGATGTTATAGTACAGAGGCTGAACGATGGGCTCGTCATTTTTGTAAGCCCTGTAGTTCATGGTATAAAGGTACGGCATTAGCTCATGCCGCAGCTTAAGGAACCGCTTCATTATCTCGCATATGTCTTTTCTGAAGCGCCAGGGCTCTTTGCCGTTGAATTCATTCTTCTCCGAGTGAAGCCTCATGATAGGTGAGAACACTCCATACTGATACCATCTGCACTCCAGCTGATCGTCCTTATAACCGTGGGTGTGGCCGCCTATATCATGGCTCCACCAGCCGTAGCCTATGTTGGAGGCGGTGGATGTAAAGTAAGGCTGGAACTGCAGTGATTCCCAGGTCACAACCGTGTCCCCGGAAAATCCTATGGGGTATCTGTGGGAGCCGGGGCCCGCATATCTTGAGAAGGTCAGAGGTCTAAGCCCATTCCTTCCTCTGTCCAGGTAGTGATAGTGGTTCAGTATCCAGAGGGGATCAAGGCCCTTAAGCCCGGTCCTGGTGCCCTGCTGCCAATCTATCCACCAGAAGTCCACGCCGTCTTTTTCCTGGGGATGGCAGACGCACTCAAGGTAGCTCTCCATGAACTTCTCGCTTGCGGCATCAAATTCAACGGTCTCCCCGTTTTCCTTGTCTACCCCCATCCTGTCCGCAATATCCTCATAGCAGTCCTCATAGGCCCTTATGCCGTCCGCAGGATGAAGGTTTAAGGTGGTCTTCATTCCCCTGTCATGAAGGTATTTAAGGAATCTCTTGGGGTCGGGGAAGAGCTCTTTATTCCAGGTAAATCCCGTCCAGCCGCTGCCATACTTGGGATCCACATCCACAAGATGCCAGTCCATGTCTATCACCGCCACGCTGAAGGGAATCCCCTCCTCATCGAAGCGCTCCATAAGCTCCATGTAGCTCTTTTCTGAGTATTCATAGTATCTGCTCCACCAGTTTCCAAGAACGAACCTTGGAAGCATGGGAGTTTTGCCGGTAAGGGCATAGAAGTCCTTAAGGCATCCCTTGTAGTCACTGCCGTAGCCGAAAAGATACAGATCCGTCTCCGGGTGGTCTCTAAGGGCCACCCAGCCATCCTCTGTGATCACAAGAGAGGCGGAATCATCAATAAGCCCCCAGCCGTCCTTTGACATAAGTCCCGCATCAATGGGACAGCTTCCGTTCACTTCATCCAGAGTCCTTATGGTCCCGCCGAAGTTCCCCGCCTTCACCGGGTCTTTTCCATAGTACCAGTGTCCTATATGGGAGCTGTTGCTGTCCTTTATCTCCACACGAAGCCCCTGAGCAGTGGGCTCTTTCCCGTCGTAGTAAATGTGCAGGAAATCCGTTTCTATCTCCATGAGCTCGCCGCTTTTCTTAAAGCGAAAATCCGCCCTTGGAAAATCGCGGTTCAGTACAACCTGAGTTGCCCTGTCCTCAAAAACCCCATCACTGCTGTACTCAAATCTTATGAGCCTATTTGTCAGGATCGTGATCCTGCAGTTGCCCTGCCATATGATATTTCCCGCCTCCGAAACAGGATGTCTCGTAATGTTCAGTGTTTTTTCCATTGTTGATCCTCCAGATTATTCCTTAACCGAACCTATTACGATTCCTGTTATGAAGTACTTTTGCAAGAAGGGGTAAATGAGCATCAGCGGAATGACAGCCACCACGATCTTGGCCGCGTTCAGGTTCTGCTCAGATACCTGTGAAGCTCTGATGATATCTTCCATGGTGCCGTGCTTGATTATCTCTTCCATGTTTATGGTCAGACTCTGGATATAGGTCATCAAAGGATAGTTCTCTATCCTTGTGATGTAGATAAGTCCGCTGTAGAAATCATTCCAGCTGCCCACGATGCTGAAAAGAGTCACCGTGGCAAGGACGGGAACGGAACACGGAAGGTATACCTTTGTAAGGACCTGAAGAGGATTGGCGCCGTCCAGGACAGCCGCCTCCTCCAGGGACTTGGGTATCCCCAGGAAAAAATTCATCAGAAGTATCACATTGAAGATCGGCACAGCACCGGGAAGTACCAGTGCCCAGATAGTGTTAAGCAGGTGATATCTCTTTATCGCAAGAAAGGTCGGGATCATTCCGCCGTTAAAGAGCATGGCGAAAATGAGGATCCCCATGTAGATATCTCTGCCGTGGAACTGCTTGTTGTTCTTGGTAAGCGCGTAGGCCATGGTGACTGTCAGAAAAAGATTGATGACGACAGCCAGCGCCACACGCAGGATTGATATTAAAAAGGAGCGCCAGTACTGGGCGTCTGTAAGTATTTCCTCGTAGGCAACGGTGTTGAATCCGATGGGCACAAGGGATACCATGTTTCCTTCTACTGCAGATGCCTTAGAAAAGGAAATGGCAACGATGTACCACAGGGGAAGAAGACAGCACAGTCCCAGGAAGATAACGATGCCATAGATACAGACAGTACCGGCTTTTCCAAATATTTTCTTTGTATTCATATCTCTTTTCCCTCTTAGAAAATCTTACTGTCTGTGTATTTCTTGGCCAGATGATTGGCAAACATCATAAGCACGAAGGCTATGACTGACTTCATAAGTCCTATGGCCGTGGCAAAGCTGTATTGCATGGAGGTCAGTCCCACCCTGTACACGTAGGTGTCGATGATGTCACCGGTCTCGTACACTGGCGCGGTATAAAGGTTGTATACCTGGTCAAAGCCGGCATTTAAGATACTTCCCAGACTCATGGCACACATGAGTACGATCACGGAGCGCATTCCCGGAAGGGTAACGTGGATCACCCTGTCCCACCAGTTTGCGCCGTCGATTTTGGCAGCTTCATGGAGGCCCGGATCTATGGCGGTCAACGCTGCAAGGTAGACCACGGAGTTATAGCCGAACTCCTTCCAGACATCGCTGCCTATGAGCAGAGGCTGGAAAAAGGAATTGCTGCCAAGGAAGTTGATGCCGGTTCCCAGAAGTGCATTCACAAAGCCGTCAAGCCTGAAGAGGTTCTTGATAGCTGTTGCAAGGATAACCCATGACAGGAAGTGCGGAAGATAGACTATTGTCTGGATGCCTTTTTTCAGCCATGCCTGCCGGATCTCGTTTAACAGAATCGAAAAAGCAATTGCCATCAGCGTTCCTATCACAATCTTGCCGACCGCGATAACCAGTGTATTTCTGAATATGTTAAATCCATCGGGAATTTGAAAAAGATAGATGTAATGCTTAAGCCCGACGAATTTGGATCCCAGAAATCCCTTCGCGGGCTTATAATCCTGAAATGCCATGATGATACCGAGCATAGGCACAAGGTTGAACAGAACAACGAATACCATGCCCGGTAAGATCATGCACTGATAGAACACTTCTGAGGCAATATTCTTGGTTTTTTTCTTAGTCATATTGCACTCACCCGTATCTTAATTATTTGTTAGCGTAGTACTCTTCCATTTCGGCGATGATCTCTGCGCCGCCGTAGGACATCCAGTCTTCCTTGTACTGCTCGAAGTACTCGATGGGCTGCTCGCCTGTTACGATCTGGATATAGGCCTTGAGCTCAAGGGTATCAAGAGCTGCCTTTTTCTGCTCCATTGCTTCCAGGGTAGGAGGATAGAGAGGTGATACCCAGTTTGCGTTGCCGTTCTTGTTGAGGCCGCCGATGGCTGCGCCAAGTCCCACGATTCTTGAGTTGTAGAAGGACCAGCCTGTGCGTGTCTCTTCTGTCACATGCTCAGGATCCTTGAGGTACTCAAGCATGATGGATGAGCTGTTCTTGTTCTCAGCTGTTGAGGTGTCCTCGGGCTTGAGCTCTCCCTTGAGAACTGCCTGGTGCTCGTTGTAGTAAACATCCTTGGTGGTGGAAGGCAGACACTCGATCTGAACGGGCTTTGTGAAGTTGTCGCCGCCGTTCTGTACGAAGGACATTACTTCGGGAGCTGTGTCCAGAGTCTCGTGTACAAGCTCGTCAAAAAGAACGTTCTGGATCTTGACTGCTGCCTCGGGATGCTCGTAATCCTTTCTTACAACAATGAAGTTGTTGGTGGGATTCTCGTGGGCAAGATTTACCTTGCCGTTTGCATCCTGTATTGTGTAAGCCACGTACTCAGCTTCGGGATTGGCATCCTTAACGTGGGAGAATCTCCAGTCAGGCATATGCCATGCACCAAAGGCGATACCGCACTTATTATCGATCAAAAGAGCTGTGACATCCTCGTAAGTTCTTGTGCCGAACTGAGGATCAAGGATTCCCTCTTCAAACCACTGATGAAGAAGTTCCCAGCTCTTTTTGTTGGCATCTGAAAGAGTTGACCAGGTGATTGTTCCGTCGCCGTTGTCAAGCCACTTGCCCACGAAACCGCCGTTGGCATTGGCGATCCACTCAGCGTCGCCGATACCGTCACTCATGGCGATACCGATGGTTCCCTTTCCGGAAACATCCTTGGCAACGAACTCTCTTGCAACATCTGCAATCTCGTCATAGGTCACACAGAGGTCTCCGTCCTCATCGGGATTGATGCCAAGCTTATCCATCCAGTCTTTTCTTATCCAGCAGAGTGTGGGAACACCGTTATCGGCGTTGGTTCCGGGAAGAGCCATGAGCTTGCCGTCAAAGGTAACCATGTCCAGGCCTCTTCCGTCAAAGGATGCGTAGATCTCCTTGATATAATCGCTGGCATATTCGTTGTATGCATCAGTCAGGTCGCAGAGAAGATCGCTCTCAACCAGGTCAACCAGAGTGTCATAGTTTGTTACTGTGAACATCTCAGGGATATCACCGCTGGAGGTTGCAAGAGCAATATGGTTCTTGTAGTCCTCGTCTGCTGCCTCGATCTCATCTGTGAAGGTTATGTTCAGTTTCTCTTTTACATATCTTGTATAAGGATTGTCCTCGAGAGTATCTCCCGGAAGGAGTGTAGATACAGTGTGCTGTGAAGCAAGTCTTCCGATGTGGATATTGAGCTCTCCCCCATAGGGCTCAAATCCCTTTGCAGTGCCGCTGGCGGAAGTGCTCTCCTGTGCACCCTCTGCTGCGTTTGCGTCTGTAGATACTGTATTATCCGCTGTCTTTGTTGCTGCAGCTGCGCTGGTATCTGCTGCTGCGTTGCCGCATGCTGTCATCGCCAGGACGGTGGTTGAAAGCAGTGCGCATGCTATTATTCTTTTTGCCTTTCCCTTTAACATGATGTTTCCCCTTTACAATTTTTCATGATGTTTTCTGTTCCCCATTAGCTAATGTCTCGACACTGATATCGTAGCATTCGGATTTTTTGGTTTACATATAAATATTTTTGGATTTGTATCACTTTTTTAGGACATTTTTTTTACCGATTGTACTTCGGATTGTAACTGATATAATGGTTCTTGTAAAAACGTTTTTAATACCGGAGGTACGCGCATATGTCCTATAATATGCTGATCGCTGAGGATGAGAAAAATGAATACGATCTTGTGATCTTCCTGCTTCAGAAGCTCAACTTAAGCGATGCCTTTAATGTACTCCATGCCTCCAACGGAAGGCAGGCCCTTGAGATCTTAAAGGATACTCCTATTGACGTTCTTCTGACGGATATAGAGATGCCCTTCGTAAGCGGACTGGACCTGGCTAAGAAGGCCAGGGAAAACAATAAGGAGCTGCCGATACTTTTTTTCAGCTGCTATGACAACTTCTCCTATGCCAAGACTGCCCTGTCTGTTGGCGCGTGCAACTATATGCTGAAGCCCCTGGATCCCAGCGAGTTTGAGACCACCATGGACAGCACCTTAAAGCTCCTTGACAAGACCAGCCGCAAGAACGAGCTGCTTCTTGAGGCCGCCTGCAAATCTGACGGCGGCAAGCACTCCGTGGAGCTGGTCAAAAGATATATCAAAGCCAACTACCATAAGGATATATCCCTGAACAGTCTTGCGGAGATGGTCTATTTGAATACCAGCTATTTAAGCACCATATTTAAGGCAGAGACCGGGTGCGGCATCAACAAATACATCAAGAACGTCCGCATGGAGAAGGCCAAAGAGCTGCTTCTTACCACCAATATGAAGATTGCGGACATCGGGATAAGCGTGGGATTTCGGAATACTTCCTATTTCGTGAAGAGCTTCCACGATCACTTCGGAAAAACACCTGAAAAAATAAGAAACAGGGAGAACTGAAAATTCATGAAAACAGGGATATTCTGGTATAAGAACCTTAAATTCAGATATAAAATTCAGCTATTATGTTTTATCGTCAGTCTGATTCCTGTGATATTGCTGGGAGCCTTCTGTACTATACAGTCCAGAAGGCTTCTGGTTTCTCAGGAGAAGACCAATATAAACAGCATACTGGATCAGGCGGCCTCTTCCCTTGATCACTATCTGTCTCTTCAGGAGAGCATCATCACTACCCTGGCCTGGGATGAGGCGATACAGTCTGCGGTGGACAAGAGCTACAGCAGCAACTATGAGATGTTTCTGGCAAACTCGGAGGTCTTTGATTCAAAGTTTCTGATGATACAGGCCATGCATCCCGAGATTGAGGGGATAACTCTGTACACTCAGACCAATCTTTTCCCCCATGGGACCACGTTAAAGCAGCTGTCGGACCTTGAGGGTTACAGCTGGTATGAGGATGCTCTTTCTGCCCAGAAGCCCTTCTATATATTCGACAGGGATAACGGCAAATTCATTCTTGTCTATCTTCTTCCCTGCAGCTTCTACAAAAATGTCATGACCATTGATCTGTCCTACGATTATGCATTTTCCGGCTATAAGTCCCTGTTTGAGGACGACTATGCGGTCGGGATATATGACGGCGCGGGGGAGCTGATCTTTGATCATTCTTCATTTACCGATGCTCCTGCAGATGACTTTTTTGACCGGGATCTTGCATCTACGCTTTCAAAAGACGTGGGCCCCGAGTACTTCAGAGAGGTCTCCGGAGAGGATGCCCACGGCTGGAAGATCATGGTGTACAGGCCCTTGGAGTTTATCACCAGCTCAGCTAATTCCTTTATCCTGGTTGTCATGGGCATGATTGCCCTGTGCATTGTCTCCATGATCTATCTTGGGGTTGTTCTCTCCAAGTACCTGGTGGAGCCGCTGGAGAAGCTTGCCGACAATATGGACAGGATCAGTGCCGATAACTTCACGGTTACCGTGGAAAGCAGGGACAATGATGAGATTGCCAAGCTCATCGGCGCCTTTGACAACATGGCAAAGCGTCTCGAGAGCACCATTTATGAGCTCTATGTCAACAAGCTTGCCAAGCAGGAGTATCGGCTTCAGATGCTGCAGTCCCAGATAAATCCGCACTTTTTGTACAACTGTCTCTCCATGATCAACAGCAAGGCCATACTGGCGGGGCAGACGGAAATCAGCAGCATTGCGCTCCAGCTGTCCACCTTCTATCGGACCACGCTGAACAAGGGGCACAATACCACCAGGCTTGCAGATGAGTGGAAGAACACCCTTTCCTATCTGGAGATCCAGCGGATGCTGCACTCGGATTCCTTTGAATTCAGTTATGATGTGGATGAGTCACTGTTTGAATGCCGGATAATCAACCTGATCATCCAGCCTCTTGTGGAGAATGCCATTGTACATGGCATAAGATATATCGACAGTGAAAACTATGTAGGGAAGATCAGGATAAACATCCGGCGGGATGAGGGGAACATCCTGATCACGGTTGAGGACAACGGCTGCGGTATGGACAGGAACACCCTGGACAATATCCTCACCGCCCAGACCAAGGGCTACGGCATCCGAAATGTGGACCAGCGCATAAAGCTCTACTTCGGGCAGGAATACGGCATCACCTACGAGAGCGAGCCCGGCGCCGGAACCACGGCATGTATACGGCTGCCGATAAATGAGTAGAGGCGGGGGGTCGCAGCTCTGGGGTGAGCCCCGGGGACGGAGTCAAGGGCTCATTTTTTCCTGATTTTGAGCCCTTGACTCCGTCCCCGGGGCTCAAAAAGTCTCGTTATGAAAGCAGCATTCTGTCGTTGGTGAGCTTCTCTCCGGCTTTATCCTTGAAGAGCTGAAGGAGATCTTCAACGGTGGTCTTAGCCCGCTTTTCGCCCTCAACGTCGTAAATGATCTCACCGTCATTCATCATGATCGTGCGGTTGCCCAGATCCAGAGCCGACTGCATATTGTGAGTTATCATGAGGCAGGTGATGTTGTTCTTTTCTATCACATCTTTGGTTATTGCAAGGACCTTCTCTGCAGTTGCAGGGTCCAGCGCTGCCGTATGTTCATCCAAAAGCAGCAGCTTTGGTACATTGTAGGTTGCCATCATCAGAGTCAGCGCCTGCCTCTGTCCTCCGGACAGAAGGCCTACAGGGTGCTTCATCCGATCCTCCAGTCCCATTCCCAAAAGAGCGAGCCTTTCTCTGAATTCCTTTCTGTCGACTCCGGTCATATGGGAGAACCAGCCTCTTTTGCCCGAAGCCAGATAAAGGTTATCCTCTATGCTCATTGAAGGAGCAGAGCCCTTCATGGGATCCTGAAAAAGTCTGCCTATTACCGCAGCTCTTTTGTGCTCTGACATCCTGGTAATATCCGTGCCGTCCAGAATAATGCTGCCGCTGTCCACTCCGAACACGCCGCTTATTGCATTTAAAAGTGTTGATTTACCTGCTCCGTTGGAGCCGATAATACTGATAAAATCTCCCTTTTTAACATCAAGATTGATATTGCCGAGAGCTTTTTTCTCATTGACCGTTCCCTTGCCGAAGGTCTTGTTTACAGATTGAAGTTTAAGCATTGGCCACTCCTTTCTTCCTCATCTTACCCAGGAAGTAAGGTCCGCTTATTGCCAGGATGACAATGACGGAGGATACCAGCTTGAGCATGAACGCAGGCATGTTGAGCCTTAAAGCCATGGTGTAGACCAGTCTGAAGAAAATCGCTCCGATCACAGCCCCGATAACGCCGTAACCTACACCCTTATTTCGGAAAAAGAGTCGGCCGATAAGCAGAGACGCCAGCGCAATAGTGAGCATTCCCGTTCCTATATCAATGTTAGCCGACTTGTTGTACTGAGCCAGAAGGCAGCCTGAAAGTGCTGTCAGTGAGTTGGACAGGCACAGTCCCGTAATGGTGATAGCCACGGTATTGATGGATGAAGATCTTACCATATCCGGATTATCACCGGTTGCCCTTATAGCAAGTCCCAGTCTGGTCCTGAGGAAAGCAACGATGCAGATCATAACAACCATGACTATCAGCGCTATGGCTGTCAGCCTGGCGTAAGGATCCAGCACACTGCCCTCTGTCAGACCCGAT
This sequence comes from Butyrivibrio sp., assembly GCA_024697425.1. Taxonomy (GTDB): domain Bacteria; phylum Bacillota; class Clostridia; order Lachnospirales; family Lachnospiraceae; genus Butyrivibrio. The sequence goes on from JAILFT010000094.1 coordinate 18,197, forward strand.
GCATAGGAAAAAATGCTCTCTGCGCTGTTAAGATTCAGCAGGGAGGACCTTCCCATGATGGCAATATTTACGGAATACAGAGCTGTATTTACGGTAATGCCGGCAAGAAGGCTGTCCACACCCATCTTTGTCTGCAAAAGAGCTGTCACAAAGCCGGATGTCATACCTGCCAGCATTGCTGCGGGAAGTGCCAGGAAGGGATGCCCGGCCAATGTGACCACCGCTCCCACCGAGGCACCCATGGTGAAGGCGCCGTCCGTTGAAAGGTCGCACACATTCAGCATGGTATAACTCAAGTACAATGATAATACTGTCAGCGAGCTGATAAGCCCAAGCTCAACAGCAGTTTGAATAAGGGACGTCATTTCTTTTAACCTCTGTTATATATCTTATATCTTTAAAAATCTTCTGCAGTCTTGATAGTCTGGATCGAAGTAGCATATTCTCCGAAGGTCTTCTCTGCTGTATCCAGGTCCATACCAAGAGTTTCCATCATTTCTTCGTTGAGAGTAACGATACCGTTGTCGAAAGTCTTAACGGCTACGGTTGCAGGATTCTGCTGCTTGAGAAGGATGTCTGCGGCCATTTTAGCTGTCTCTTTTCCCAGGTCAGCGTAGTTAACACCGAATCCCATGAAAGCTCCGTTAAGAGCGAATGAATCGGCACCGCAGTAGTGAGGGATTCCTGCCTCGCGGAAGATCTCGTAGATTGAGAGCTCTGCGGTCATGATGGTGTTGTCTGTAGGTGTGAATACGGCCTCAACTCCTGAGGAAACAAGGGCGTTGGCTGCAAGAGTAACTTCTTCAACGTTGGTTCCTGTCTGCTCCACGATCTCAATGTTGTGGGCTTCAAGAAATGCCTTGGCATCCTTGATGGCTGTTGTGGATGCGTCCTGACCTGCATCGTAGAGAAGGCCGACCTTTTTGATATCGGGGTCTGCTGCCAGAATCATGTTCATGATAGCTTCTGTGTTGAGCATGTCAGATGTTCCTGTGATGTTGCTTCCGGGCGCATCCAGGGAAGCTACAAGGCCTGTGGCCACGGGATCTGACACAGCGGAGAACACAACGGGAATATTCTGTCCGTCGGTGGCGCCCTGCATAGCCATTGCTACAGGTGTTGCCACACCGATCATCAGGTCTACTTTATCAGCCTGGAAATTGGCTACAATCTGATTCAAAACATTGGCGTCGGCGTTGCAGTTGTCATACTTGACATTGAATTTAACGCCTTCCTTAGCTGCGATTGAATCAAGCTCACTCTCGATGTTATCAACAATCTGATTAAGGGATGCGTCATCTACGTAGTTGCAAATGCCGATGGTGTATTCCTTGCCGCCGGCGTTCGCCTGATCATCGCCTGCAGGTGCTGATCCTGTAGATGCTGCTCCCGAAGAACCGCATCCTACGGACAAAAGAGCTATGGCTGCTGCCATTCCCATTGACATAAGTTTCTTTGAGATCTGTGACTTTTTCATTTTTCTTTCCTCCTTATGGACCTTGTTTCGGAGCAGATTTTCTAAGGGATTGCGATGCAATTTCCTATAAACAAAAAAATCTGCCCCCTGCATTATTAAAATGCCGGGACAGATAAATAATCATCTGCGGTGCCACCCTGCTTGACGTCCAAGACGCCCACTTAATGCATACAAACATATGCTGACCTTTGATCACGGGGAGTCTGCCCCGTCGCCCATACTAAGGTTTACGCCCTTTCTGTTTGCCCTTGGAAGTCCATTCGCCGTTATGCTGCATATCGCACTCTCACCATCTGCGACTAGCTGGGATGCTCACATATCGGTTACTCACTCTTCCGCATCGGTTTATTAGGTTAAAGTATAAAAGTCGAAATCTCTTTTGTCAAGTAATGGTCCCTGGGGACGGAGTCAGGGGCTCATTCGGCACCTATTAATGATAAATTTTATCATTATGCAGAGTAATTAAAGTGCTGCACATCGATTATTTAAGTTTATAATTATTAATTACCTTAAAAAATAATTTTATCGCCACGTTTAAGGTGCGTGGGGAAAGGACATAACAATGATCAAATGGAACACAATCGGCAAAGTTGCCTGCGGTTTTCTGCTGGGAACAGCCGGAGTAAAGGTACTTGGAAGCAAGGATGCCAAGAAATGCTACACACATCTGACAGCTGCTGCATATCGCTGCAAGGACTCAGTGATGGAGACCTACACAACCATTAAGGAGAACTGTCAGGATATAAATGCCGATGCAAAAGAGATAAACGAGGCGCGCTACGCCAAGGAGAGAGAACAGGAAATCGCCGATGCAAGGGCTGTTCTTGAGAAAGCACAGGCAGAAGCAGAAAACGCCTGAGAACGAGGCATCATATGAAATGTAAGATACTCCACGAATCAAAAGACAGAATGAGAGTCCACGTATACAGGTCGCACATGACCCCGGCCGAGGCAGACAGGCTGGAATACTACCTGGACTCTTTTGATTATGTAAAAAAAGCCAGCATAAGCGAGCGAACATCCAACGCCATAATCTACTATGACGAAAGCCACAGGCAGGATGTGCTGTCAGCCTTTGCTACCTTCGATATTGTGAACACGCAGGTATCCGTTCCGGAGCACACAGGCAGGGAGCTTCGCATAGAATATGAGGAGAAGATGTTCTTCCACATTGCGCAGAAGTTCATCAGACAGCTGTTTATTCCGACTCCTGTAAGGCATGCGATAGTTCTTTTCAAGGCTGTTCCGTATATCCTTAAAGGGCTCAAAACCCTCCTGGAAGGAAAGCTGGAAGTTTCGGTGCTTGATGCCACCAGCATTGCTGTTTCCCTGATCCGCGGCGATTATGATACAGCCGGCAGCGTGATCTTCCTCCTGAAGGTCGGTGACATCATGGAGGAGTGGACCCACAAAAAGTCCGTGGACGACCTGGCAAGGACCATGTCGCTAAATGTGGATAAGGTATGGATGCTTGCAGATGACGGCCAGGAAGTGCTGGTGAACATCTCCGATGTCAAAGAGGGCGACAACATAATTGTCCGCACCGGAAGCATGATCCCTTTGGACGGCGCCGTAAGCCGCGGCGAGGCATCGGTAAATCAGGCTTCCATGACCGGCGAGTCAGCTCCCGTTCACAAGAGCGAGGATTCTCTGGTCTACGCCGGAACTGTTGTGGAAGAAGGCGAGATAACCGTAACTGTGCAAAAGACACATGGCCTTGGCCGGTACGATCGCATCGTTGCAATGATCGAGGAATCCGAAAAGCTCAAGTCAGAAACCGAGGCAAGGGCCTCACACCTGGCAGACAGGCTCGTTCCCTACACCTTCGGAGCAACTCTTTTGACCTGGCTCATAACCCGGAATGCCACAAAGGCCACATCGATACTTATGGTGGATTTCTGCTGCGCTCTTAAGCTTTCCATGCCCATAGCGGTTCTTTCGGCAATGCGGGAAGCCGGAGATCACAAGATTTCCGTAAAGGGCGGCAAGTTCATGGAAGCCGTTGCAGATGCCACCACCATTGTCTTTGACAAGACCGGGACGCTAACCCATGCCAATCCCAAAGTAAACGACGTGGTCACTTTCGGCGATAACGACAAGGACGAGATGCTCAGGCTCGCAGCATGCCTCGAGGAGCACTACCCCCATTCCATAGCCAACGCCGTGGTAAAGGCAGCCGAGGAAAAAAACCTGTCTCACGAAGAGAAGCACACAAAAGCGGCCTACATCGTGGCCCACGGAATTTCCAGCACCATCGATGGGGAAAAAGTCTGCATAGGCAGTTATCACTTTATATTTGAGGATGAGGGATGCATTATTTCGGAATCGGAAAAGAAGAAATTCGATGAACTTCCCGATGAGTACTCTCACCTTTACATGGCCATCGGCGGAACTTTGTCAGCTGTAATACTGATCGAGGATCCCATCAGGGCTGAAGCATCCTCAGTTATCAAAGGCCTTAGGGAAGCAGGTTTTGAAAATGTGGTAATGATGACCGGTGACAGCGACAGAACAGCGAGATCTGTAGCTGCAAAGACGGGAGTTACCAGGTATTTTTCCGAAGTTCTCCCTGAAGATAAGGCAGCTTTCATAAAAGCCGAGCATGAAGCCGGCAGAAAAGTGGTAATGGTAGGCGATGGTATAAACGACTCTCCCGCACTCTCAGAGGCCGATGCCGGCATTGCAGTCAGCACAGGTGCATCAATTGCGAGAGAGATCGCTGATATCACCATTTCATCAGAAGACCTCTCGGGTCTTATAACTTTAAAGAAATTAAGCGCAGGGCTTATGGACAGGATCGACTTCAATTACAGGACCATCATTGGTTTCAATTCACTCCTGATCCTTCTTGGCATGTTCGGAGTCCTTACTCCCACAGCCACATCTCTTTTGCACAATACCTCTACCATAGCACTTGGTATAAGGAGCATGACCGATCTGCTTGAATGAACCCTGGGGACGGAGTCAAGGGACCATTTTTCATGTTTTTGGCCCCTCGACTTATGTCCCCGGGGTTCATTTTTTGATGTGGAATGCTGCCATTCCGGGGTAAACGGCACTATCTCCCAGCTGCTCCTCGATGCGAAGAAGCTGATTGTATTTGGCAACACGCTCTGAACGGCTTGGTGCGCCTGTCTTGATCTGGCAGGTATTAAGTGCTACCGCAAGATCTGCGATCGTTGTATCAGCTGTTTCTCCGGAGCGATGGGATGAAATTGCAGTGTAACCTGCATTATGAGCCATCTTGATGGCCTCAAGGGTCTCTGATACAGAGCCGATCTGATTGAGCTTGATAAGGATCGAATTGCCGGCTCCAAGAGAGATACCCTTGCCAAGGCGCTCTGTGTTTGTAACAAAGAGGTCATCTCCCACAAGCTGTACCTTATTTCCAATCTTGGCTGTCATTCTCTGCCAGCCTTCCCAGTCTTCCTCGTCAAGTCCGTCTTCAATTGAGATGATAGGATACTTGTCTACAAGGCTCTCCCAGTGTGCAATGAGCTCATCTGAAGTAAACTCTTTTCCTGACTTGGGTTGCTTGTAGAAGCCCTTTCCTTTCTCGCTCTTCCACTCGGATGCAGCTGCGTCCATGGCGATCATAAAGTCTTTTCCCGGCTCGTAACCTGCTGCCTTAATGGCCTCAAGGATCTTCTCAATAGCCTCTTCGTCGCTCTTAAGCTGGTTAGGAGCGAAGCCGCCTTCATCTCCTACTGCAGTTACATCTCCCATATCTTTAATGAGCTTTTTCAGGTTATGGAAAACTTCCGCACACCAGCGAAGCGCTTCCTTGAATGAAGGCGCGCCTACGGGCATGATCATGAATTCCTGTGTGTCAACAGCGCTGTCTGCATGGGCACCGCCGTTTAAGATATTCATCATGGGAACAGGAAGTCTGTTTCCCGATACGCCGCCGAGGAATCTGTACAGAGGAATGTCGAGGGCCTTAGCTGCTGCCCTTGCTGTTGCAATGGAGACTGCAAGAATCGCATTAGCTCCGAGGTTGGATTTATCTTTTGTTCCGTCAGCTTTGATCATTGCTGCATCAACAGCGTATGTATCTGAAGCATCCATGCCTGTAATCGCCTTGCTGATCACTGTATTGATGTTCTCAACTGCCTTTGTAACGCCCTTTCCAAGGTATCTCGCCTTGTCTCCGTCTCTGAGCTCAAGAGCCTCAAATTCACCTGTTGATGCACCGCTGGGAGCGGTTCCCAGAGCCACTGTTCCGTCAGCCAGAGTTACCTCTGCCTCAACTGTAGGATTTCCCCTTGAATCAAGGATCTCCCTTCCGACTACTTTCTCAATTTCCAGATATTCCATTTTCTATGCTCCTTTCTTTTGGCATCCAGTTTTTGTAATCTGCTTTCATTTCACTCCTCATTTTATCCCCTCTTGTTAGCATTAGCTAACTAAATATTATTGTAATACTTGATTTTGAATTTGCAAGTGTATTTTGGAGTGATCCCTGGGGACGGAGTCAAGGGCTCATTTTTTCCTAATTTTGATCCCTTGACTCCGTCCCCGGGGCTCATTTTACGGAAACCTGTTCCTTAATTGCCTTCCAATCCGTGCATCTTATAAAGTTGCTGTTGGGAAATTCGCACTCCCCGTTCCAGGGTCTGTCAAAGACCAGGACTTTCAGATTCGGGAAATGCTCAAGATACGGTAATGCCATGGGAGAATCCTCTACGGCAAAGTCAAACTTCATCTTATAGAAATCTTCCAGTTCCAGGTTATGAGAACCGCGCCTATAGAACGCATCTCTGCCATATTTGTTCAGGCAAAAAAGCTTTACCCGCTCCAGGCCGTGCTCATCCAGCCACTGACGGGAAGCCTCATAGGCATTGTAGGGACGGCCGGTAATGATGTTGACCTCATGGCCTTTGTCCAGCCACTCGTTGATCACTGCCGAACATCCCGGTGTCTCTTCATAGGAAAGCAGGATTTCCGGACGATGTCCTTCCTCCATAAGCTGCTGATATTCCTCATCATTTAAATCAAAGGACTTCTGAAGGTCAAAAGACTTCACTTCCCCATACGGAACGTTTTTTCCAAAAAGCCTTGCAGCAATCTCAGTAAATGAAACTGCTGTCTCGCATAAACAATCATCAAAATCTACGTAAAAATTCATCCTTACCTTCTTTCTTATATCAGATAGAACCAAGGATTGTCCTGGCATTATCTATACGCTCCTGAGTTGGAGATTCCACGCCTTCAAGGCGATAGGGAATTCCAAGTTCCTGATACTTGGGAACGCCGAGGGTATGGTAAGGGAGCACTTCAACCCTCTCCACTGAGGAAAGGGTGTCTATGAACTCTCTTGTGCGGCGAAGGTATTCGTCGTTGTCGCTTCCGCCGGGAACCAGCACGTGTCGGATCCAGATAGGTATACCCATAGCCGATATCTCTTTTGCCATATCAAGGATATTGGCGTTATCGACACCGGTGAGCTCCTTGTGGGCATCTGCATCGATGTTCTTGATATCCAGAAGAACTGTATCTGTAAGGCTCATCAGCTCTTTCCACTTGGAATAAAAAGGTTCTTCATGGGTGAAGGGCTCTCCGGCTGTGTCTATGCAGGTATTCACGCCGGCTGCTTTGGCTTTCCGGAACAGTTCCAGCAGAAAATCGATCTGGAGAAGGGGTTCGCCGCCGCTTACGGTGATTCCGCCGCCGTTTTTCCAATAGGGTTTGAATCGGAGCGCCTTCTTTAAAAGCTCATCAGCAGAGAACTGCTGCCCCTCGCCTTCCTTCCAGGTCTCGGGGTTGTGACAGAAAGCGCATCGCATTCTGCAGCCGCTAAGGAATATGAGATATCTGACGCCGGGTCCGTCCACGGCGCCAAAACTCTCCAGTTTATTTACAAAACCAATAACTTCACTCATTAAAAAACTCCGAAAAAACTAAATCCAAACTCCGATAAAACCGGCCTATCAAAGTGCCTCGTGGCAGGTACGTGAGATTACGTCCAGCTGCTGCTCTCTTGTAAGGTCGATGAACTTAACGGCGTAACCTGAAACACGGATTGTAAAGTTAGCGTACTCAGGCTTCTCGGGATGCTCCATAGCGTCGATAAGCTTCTCTTTTCCGAATACGTTGACGTTGAGGTGGTGAGCACCCTGATCAAAGTAACCGTCAAGTACGTTTACAAGGTTGTTAACACGCTCCTCTTCTGTGTGTCCGAGAGCGCCGGGGTTGATGGTCTGTGTATTTGAAATACCGTCAAGGGCCTCTTCGTAAGGAAGCTTTGCAACAGAGTTAAGTGATGCAATAAGGCCGTTAACTTCAGCGCCGTATGCAGGGTTAGCACCGGGTGAAAGAGGCTCGCCTGCAGGACGTCCGTCGGGAAGAGCACCTGTAGCCTTACCGTAAACAACGTTTGATGTGATGGTAAGGATTGATGTTGTGGGCTCTGAATCTCTGTAGGTGTGGATGTGACGAAGCTTGCCCATGAAGGTGCGGAGAAGCCAGATAGCGATCTCGTCAGCTCTGTCATCATCGTTACCGTAGCGAGGGAAGTCACCTTCGATCTCGAAGTCTTTGGTGATTCCGTTCTCATCACGGATAGCCTTAACCTTGGCATACTTGATAGCGGAAAGTGAGTCTACGCAGTGTGAGAAACCTGCAATACCTGTAGCAAATGAACGACGTACGTGTGTGTCGATGAGGGCCATCTGGCAAGCCTCATAGTAGTACTTGTCGTGCATATAGTGGATCATGTTAAGGGTTCCAACATAGAGGTGTGCAAGCCAATCCATCATCTGGTCGAACTTCTGCATAACCTCATCGTAGTCAAGGTACTCAGCTGTGATTGCCTTGTACTCAGGACCAACCTGCTCTCCGGACTTCTCATCAACACCGCCGTTGATAGCGTAGAGAAGGCACTTGGCCAGGTTAGCACGAGCGCCGAAGAACTGGAGCTCTTTTCCCGTCTCTGTTGCAGATACGCAACAGCATATTGAATAGTCATCACCCCATGTAACACGCATTACATCATCGTTCTCGTACTGGATTGAAGATGTTGTTACAGAGATCTTGGAAGCGTACTTCTTGAAGTTCTCGGGAAGACGGCTTGAATACATAACTGTAAGGTTGGGCTCAGGTGAAGGTCCCATGTTCTCCAGAGTGTGGAGGAATCTGTAGCAGGTCTTTGTAACCTGGTGACGTCCGTCAAGACCGATACCGCCAACCTCAAGAGTTGCCCATACGGGATCTCCGGAAAAGAGCTGGTTATAAGATTCAATTCTTGCGAACTTAACCATACGGCACTTCATGGTGAAGTGATCGATGATCTCCTGTGCCTCTTCCTCAGTGATGATGCCCTTTGCAAGGTCACGAGTGAAGTAGATATCAAGGAAAGTTGAAACTCTGCCAACTGACATAGCAGCGCCGTTCTGAGTCTTGATAGCTGCAAGGTAACCGAAGTAGAGCCACTGAACAGCCTCTTTTGCATTGGAAGCAGGCTTGGAAATATCGATGCCGTAGATAGCAGCCATTTCCTTCATGCCCTTAAGAGCATTGATCTGATCTGTGATCTCCTCACGAAGCTGGAAGTCATAGCGGCGCATACCCTGACGGGCTGTAGCTGCGAAGTCAGCCTGCTTCTTCTCGATGAGGTAGTCGATACCGTAAAGAGCAACTCTTCTGTAGTCGCCGACGATACGTCCACGTCCGTAGGTATCGGGAAGACCTGTGAGGATCTTATTGTGACGGGCCTTCTTCATCTCAGGTGTGTAGATGTCGAAAACGCCCTGGTTGTGTGTCTTGTGATATTTGGTAAAGATCTCGTGGAGTCTCTCGCTGGGCTCATAGCCATACATTCTGCATGACTGCTCTGCCATTGTGATACCGCCGAAGGGCATGAAAGCTCTTTTCAGCGGCTTGTCAGTCTGAAGGCCGACAATCTGCTCCAGATCTTTGGTTTCCTCTGAAATGTATCCTGCGCCATGTGATGTAAGAGAAGATACGATGTCTGTATCCATATCAAGGACGCCGCCCTTAGCACGCTCCTGTGCCTGAAGCTCCTGAAGCTTGCCCCAAAGAGTGTTGGTTGCTTCTGTAGGGTCTGCCAGGAAAGACTCATCTCCGTCATAGGGAGTGTAGTTGTTCTGGATGAAGTCACGCACGTCGATGTTATCTTTCCAAACGCGACCTGTGAAGCCATCCCATTGTGTGAATTCGTGATTAGCCATTATAGTTCCCTTTCTAATAAAAAAATGTGGCGTAATATGTCTTGGCCGGTGATTTGCTAAAAATCCCAAATGGCCAGTACATACTATACCACATTGCTGTCAAAATATTAACAAAATAAATAAGAAGATTTATCATTTGTAAAAAAAGCCGAAAAGGGCCGGAAAATCGCGCCATTTATCGGTTTTTTCAACAAAATGATCCCTCACCTCCGTCCCCGGGGGTCAAAAAATGATCCCCCAACTCCGTCCCAAGGGCTCACCCAGGGCTCAAAAAATGGCCCCTTGACTCCGTCCCCAGGGCTCATTCCTCCGGGATGCTGCCGTAGGCGGCGATGGCCTCGTCAACGGTCATGGTTCCGTTGCCGACGGCGTAAATGGCGGCCCTGAACTGTCTTACTGCCGGATCGAGAAGCCCGGTCTCCTTGTCGCTGAAGCTCCTGTCATCCGGTATGTCAGCGATCGCTGAATAGAGTTCGTCAGCCGAAAAATCAGTGTCCTTGTCATACTTCGGAGTAAATGGCACATCCGCACTCTTAGTGCTTCCGCAGCCCTGCAAAAGAAGCATCGCAGTCATTCCAAGTGTCAATAACGTCCTTACGGTTTTTCTCATAAGCATTACCTCCGGATCTTTTCCCTTATGTGCAGATATCAGGCGGTAAACAAATTTACTCCCGGTTTAAACTAATAAGGAAATCTTTCTTAAATTTTCATTAATGTTAATACCTATATGCTGTCATTAGTGTAAAATTTTGTTGTATAGTGACAATTTGTATCGTTCGGAATATTCTCGCAGGAGGGAATATGCAATCTGATTTAATCATCAAAGAAAACGAATTGCTCAATCCATCAAATTATCCGGAAGATCAGCGAAAGCTGGTTGAGGATTTTAATACGCGCATCATGCGTCTGACCGGTATCATTACCGGCCTCGGAAAAGAGTATCATACGATCTGGGTAATCAATGCCAATACAAAGAAGATGTATCTGTACCGCTCCACCGGAGAGAATACAAATCGTTATGCGGTGGAACTGGGACTTCGATTTGACAATTACGACCGTTATATTGAGGAATACGTAGATCGCTTCGTAGTAACAAACATTGAAGGCATCCAGCGTGATGTGAAAATAGGCACCGTGCTTTCTAGGATCAAAGACGGAGAACTTTTTACCCTTGATTACATGCGTCTTTCTGATGACGGAAATATGTCCTATCATCAGATGGCATTTGCTCTGGCGGGACAGCCCGTAGAAACTGATAATTTTATCCTGGCTTTCAGGGATATTGATAAATCCATTCGCAAACATATTGCTGATAAGCGCTATCTAAGGGAACAGCTTGATATCGTGGAGACCTTAAGCCGCGATTACTACAATATATTCAAGATTGATCCCCAGACCGGTGATGTGGTGATCTTAAAACTTGACGGCTATGTCACAAAAGGTATGGAAGGTGCCGGTGAAAAGATATATTCCTACGATGTACTCTATAAACAGTACGTGAAGGATCGTGTGTATTCCGAGGATCAGGAGTGGATGTATGACGCCATCTCTCTGGCCACGATCAAAAGCAAGCTTTCGGAGAATTCGGAGTATGTCTCCAGTTACCGTGTAATAGATAAAGGCGAGGTACACTATTATCAGTTTACGTATATTCTCATCAATGCCAACATTCCAAACAGCGATCTGCTGGCAGGTTTCAAGAACGTAGACGATATCGTGGCCTCAGCAAAAGAGCGCCAGAACCTTGAGATTCTGGCCAGCACCGATATAATGACCGGCATTTTAAACCGTGGCAGCGGCGAGCGAAAAGTAATCGACGCCATGGCAAACAACAAGATTGGAATGCTCTGTCTATTTGATGTTGACAAGTTTAAGGAAATCAACGATGAATTAGGTCATAGTGTCGGTGATAAGGTGCTTCGCAAAATTGCGGATGTGCTGAAGATCACCTTCCGTGATGAGGATATCATCTTCCGTCTTGGCGGTGATGAGTACGCCGTATATGTTATGAATCTCAATAATGAAGAGGCCGGACGGGTTGTAATAGGCCGCATCTTCAAGGAACTTGCCAGTCTGGATGTGTCGGAACTTGAAGGCAGAGGAATTTGCGTCAGCGCCGGCGCCGTATTCTACAAAGATGGCGATAGGATTTCCTTTGAAGAGCTCTATAGACTGGCGGACAGCGGTGTATATGAGAGTAAAAAGATAGATGGAAGCGCCTTGAATTTCCGGTGATGACCGGAGTATCCGCGTTG
>JAILFT010000174.1 GCA_024697425.1 Butyrivibrio sp.
ACAGCAAGGCCGCCCACAGCATAGCCGTCAAGGTCAAGCTCGCTTATCCTCTTAGCGTGTTCAATCCTTATGTCATCAAAGATCGCACCCTGGTTGATTCCAAAGAGCATCTGATGAGGGTTCACCGTGTATGGCAGGGAATTGAGTCTGTTCATCTCGTTCTTACAGCGTATGAGCCATCTGGTGGTTCTGTCCACAGACTTCTGAACATACTCCTTCTCAGCCCTTGCTGAAGGACACTCATCAAAAGCCATGGCAATGGTAGATCCGAGATGGGACTGGATACGCATACTCTCCTCAGGTCCCATGAACAGCTTGTGTCCGTCAATATGTGAGTGGAAATAGACTCCCTCTTCCTTTATTCTTCTGGTTTTTGCAAGAGAAAAGACCTGAAATCCGCCTGAATCTGTAAGAATAGGCTTTTTGCAGGACATGAATTCATGCAGTCCGCCCATTCTGTAGATCACATCGTCTCCGGGTCTTAAATGCAGATGATAAGTATTGGACAGGACAACCTGAGTACCGATTTCCTCAAGGTCCTGTGTAGAAACACCGCCTTTGATAGCTGCAACTGTGGCAACATTCATGAAAACAGGAGTCTGGATCACACCGTGTACGGTCTCAAATTCAGCTCTTTTGGCGCTTCCTTCTGTCTTTAAAATCTTGTACATATAAATCCTCTCAAAGCATATTACTCAACATACATGTTCCAGAACTCTTCCAGACATATGTTGTTCTGTGTAATTACCGTAGCAGCGTCGATTCCGACATATCTGAAATGCCAGGGTTCGTATTCAATGCTGGTAATCTCCTCTTTGCCCTGAGGATACCTTAATATGAAGCCGTACTTACAGCTGTTCTCGGCAAGCCATTTACCGGCAGCCGTTTCGCCAAAGCCCTCATCAAGGCTTGTGTAATCCGCTGTAATAATATCAACAGCAAGGCCTATCTGATGCTCCGATGAACCTGGAACGGTAACAGCCTGGGATGCAAGATTATAAGCATCCATGTAGGACATACCACTTCCCATGTAGCGATTCACCTTATTGGAGAAAAGCATGGTCTGCCTGTCAATATCTCTGTAAGGCGAGCACACTATAAGCCCTATGCCGTCTGCTCTGGCAGCCTTAAGCATCTCTTTGAGGGGTGAGATAACCCTCTCATCGCACTGCATGCTTCCGCTGATGGTTCCAAGTTCAAAGTGATAATCATCGGGAATGGGATGCTGTTTGTTAACAAGAACTATCTTCCAGTCATCACTGCTGAAGGTATGCTCGGCAGAACTGCCAAGGGGCACACTTTCATCCTCAGGAATCACTGTATCCGTGTCATCTGCTCCGAGAATATCATTGAGAGAAACCATGGTATCAATCTCAGCAGCGTCAGGATTGACAGCCTTGCTGGCCTCCTGAAGCACTTCCTCGTCGACATCATCGTAAGCTGCAAGCTCCGCATTACTCTCTGCCACCTCTGCCTCAGAGATCACAACGTCCTCAACGTATGTAGTCTCGTCCATACTGTTATTGGAAGCAAAGCTGATGTTCAAAGACATTGCCGGATAAGAAAAGCTGCTACTTGCCACAAAAAACAGGATAATGCAGGCAAGAGCAGTAAATCTCTTGGTATTTCTGTAGAAATAAAACAGGAAATCATAACAAGTGATTGCGATAACGGCATAGGCCATTCCCCAAAAAGAAAAAGCCTTGTGCTTTCTATTAAATTTTCCAACCTGAGAAATTACCTTATTTTTAAAGGTAAGCTTCTTTTGCAGGTTATCGGCGTCCATATCGGAAATCCCCTCGAATACTTCAGATATTAACTGCTCAATAAAATTACAGATAATATTATATCTCTATTTCATTAAAAATTCACTTCTTTTTTGTGCTATACTTATTAAAAATCTATATACGGAGAATATTCATGTCAGGATCAACCATAGGAAAAAACATAAGTTTAACCACCTGGGGCGAGTCTCACGGATCAGCTCTCGGAGTAGTCGTAGACGGCTTTCCCGCAGGTATGGATCTTAATGAAAAAGACATTCAGGCTTTCCTCGACAGACGCAAACCCGGAACTTCTTCGGCTACCACTTCCCGCAAGGAAGATGACCTTGTTGAGATCCTTTCCGGCGTTTTCGAAGGAAAGACCACCGGAACACCCATTTCTTTAATGGTCAGGAACACCTCCCAGCGCTCTTCCGATTACAGCGAAATAGCAAAGTGCTACCGCCCCGGTCATGCCGACTTTGGTTTCGACCAGAAGTACGGTTTCAGGGATTATCGCGGTGGCGGAAGATCCTCCGGTCGCGAGACCATAGGCCGTGTTGCTGCAGGTGCTCTTTGCAGCAAGCTTCTTAATGAAATGGGAATAACCGTCACAGCCTACACAAAATCCATTGGCGAAGTAAAGATCGATCCTTCAAAGTTTGATGCAGATCTTCGCCTTACCACTCCAACAGCCATGCCTGATGCCGATGCGGACAATAGAGCTATGGAGCTTATAGCAAAATGTCGCGAGGAAAACGACTCTGTAGGCGGTGTCATTGAATGCCGCATCAAGGGTGTTCCCGCAGGTATCGGAGAGCCTGTTTTTGATAAGCTTGATGCCCTTCTTGCAAAAGCTGTAATGAGCATCGGTGCAGTCAAGGCCGTAGAGATCGGTGACGGATGCCTTGTATCGGGCTATCGCGGGTCCGATAACAACGACTCCTTCGAATCCGATGGCATCCACATCTATAAGAAGACCAACCATTCCGGCGGAATCCTGGGCGGAATGTCAGACGGAAGTGAGATCATTATAAGAGCTTACGTTAAGCCTACTCCAAGCATCTTCCGTACTCAGGACACCGTAAGCAGAGACGGCGACAACATCTCCATCAACATCAAAGGCCGCCACGACCCTGTAGTTGTCCCAAGAGCTGTTGTTGTGGTGGAATCCATGTGTGCATATGTGCTTTTGGACCTTATGATCAGCAACATGTCTTCAAAGGCCGACAGTATCAAGCACTTCTACAGCAAAGAATAAGAACATGTGCCGCGAGCACACATCCAAAAAGCCCTGTCCGTATGGACAGGGCATATTTTTAGCCTTCGATCTTATGGAAGATAATGCAATTGGGTCTTGTCACAGGAAGCTCAGGTCCGTTCATGACCATGGTTCCCTTATCCATATCAACTGTGAAGAATGTCAGTGAATCCGATTCGTGATTCAAGGATACCAGGTGCTTATTGTCAGGGAAAAGAGCTACATCCTTAGGATACTCTCCCGCAACAGGAAGCTGGATCTGCTTGGTAAGAAGTCCCGTCTCCTTGTCTACCTTAAATACGATAGCGTTGTTCTCTCCCGCTGTTGAGCTTACAAGATAGTTGTAATCCTCGGAGAAGGTGAGTGCGCTGCAGGCAACACCGATTGAATCCGACTCATCTGAGTTTGATACCTCCTGGATCTTGTTGAACTCAGGAAGTCCATTCTCCTCATGATATTCATATACATCTATAGCACATTTCTGCTCGAGACATACATAAAGGAATCTGCCGTCCTTGGAGAACTGCATATGTCTGGGGGATGATTCCTGATCGCAATGGATCACATCAACCTCTTTAACCTTGCCTGTCTCCTTGTCCCAGGAATAAATATTGATCCTGTCCATTCCAAGATCCGCGGCCAGCATGTATTTGTTGTCTTTGGAGATCTTGATGCACTGTACGTGAGGAACATGGTTCCTTCCGGCAGCAGTTCCAAGACCCTTGTGATATCTCTCGTCTGCTATCTCTCCGATACTGCCGTCCTTGTTGAGTCTAAGGATTGTAACCTTGCCATCGTGATAGCCTGCGGTCATCAGGAAGTGATCCTGCTGATCCTCATTTACATAACAGCCTCTCATTCCGTTGATGGATGCCTCGTTCAAAAATTCAAGGCTTCCGTCCGCAAGGATATGATAAGACTCAACTCCTGCATCAGTGATTGAATAGAGAGTTTTCCTGTTGTGAGAAATTCCGATATAAGATGAATTGGTGATCTCAACCTTCTGTTTCTCGTAGAGTCTTCCCTTCTTGAGATCAACATCATAAATTCTGATTCCGTACTTGGTGCCCAAGCCTGATGTATAGCTTGCCACGTATGCTAC
>JAILFT010000176.1 GCA_024697425.1 Butyrivibrio sp.
TTCATCATCACCAGGTTCATCAAAGACAACATTTCCGCCAATAACAGTCTCTTCTCCATCAGAAGAAATGATCACAATCTCCTCATCCGAATCAGCCTCTTCTGCCAAAGCCAGAACAGGATTCAGGGTCATGATCAATGCTATGATCAGCGCAGCTATGCCCATCCATTGGGGTTTTGTCAGAACATTTCTGTCAAGAAACATCCTCACGCCTCCCTTGCACGACAAAAAAACATACTACCGGTACATATAGTATATCGGCAAAATGGGAAAAATACTTAGTTTTTAGAAAAGTTTAAGAAATGAAAAAGCAGCCAAAGAGAACCGTCCCCTTTGGCTGCTTTAACCGGACTTATTGTTGATACTGATATGCATCGGTTCTGACCGCGCAGACGATAAGTCTCTCGTCGTCATTATTGGTGCAGGTAGCAAGAGTTATCACATGGTCTGACTCATTGGCTCTGATATCTGTATTTATAAAGGAATCACGCTCAACCTCCTTGAGCATCTTCCAGTAATCCGTCGGTTCTTTTCCGAAAACCCAGAATACATCATGGCTGTCGGGAACTACCTCGCAGGCAAAAATCTGATATCTGTATACAGAATCCTTTGTAAACACCTGGAAATACTGGTGGTCCTCATAGTATCCGGGTGTATTTTTGTAGTAGCGAAGCTTTCCAAACATCGAGAGGTCTCGCATGTTATGGCCGTAAACCAGGCTGTGGGGATCTGAAAAATCAGGTGTTGACTCACCATCAATGAAGATTGCCCCTGCCTTTGCTTTCTCGCCGGTGTAAGCCGTGCTCAGATACTTGGCATTGTCTCCCGAGTACATGATCGGATAGCTGATATCCTCATTTTCAAAATAGATCCATCCCACCACATCAGGATACTCCTGTGCAAGTTCTTCCACATTGACGTCAACGCAGTCCCACCAGCCGTGCTCCTTGGCTGTTTCCACTTCCGTCTGCTCAAGACTCAGTTCTTCCGAAGCTGTTTCAACATAGGTCTCTTCCGCATCAATATACAGATCTTCAGCAGTCTTGTACTGAAGCATCGTTGAAGCCAGCACGATCAGTGAAACAATCACGACAGCTCCGCTTGCGGTCAAAAGAGCCTTCGCCTTATTCTGTTTTATCTTACGGGCTACAAATCTTGCAGTCGCAATGACTAATATTCCCAGCAACAAAAGAGCTCTTTTCAGCCCTGAAGGAGATTTATTCCCTGAGCCTTCAGGGTTTTCGGAATTAATTATCTCCCTTAACGACAGTGAAAAAGTAACTACACCGGCAGCCAGGACAATCACCCAGAGCCATACCGCAGGCAGGCTGTCACCTGTCTTGGGAGCTCTTGAATCATTCTCGTCAGAATCATCATCGGTTCCTGATTTTTTATCCTTAGCAGCTGTCCATCCTGCAACCAGGTTAGTATCCTTCGTAATTGCCGTGTCAAAGTTAAATACTGATGCCGAACTGCTGCTTCCCTTTAAATACCAGCCCTTAAAGGTATAACCTTCTTTGGAGGGATCCGCAGGCTTGGAGACTTTTTCTCCGTCCTTCACTTTCACAGAGGTCTTGCTTGTGCCGTCATCAAAGGTAACTGTGTAATATACCTCCTGCTTATAGGCCACAGCAAACTGCGAAAACTTATAGGAATAAATATAGATTTTTCCTGCATTCTCATTCAGTACATAGGTCCCATCTGTTCCGGAATTACTCTCTGTCAATTCTTCGATTGTACCGTTATGTTCCCTGAAAAGCTTAACCGTTTCCTTATTTGAGAAATCATAGGTAAGCTCGATCTTAAGCGGCATTACAGCACTGCCGGCATCCTTACTGTCTTTACGAACCTCTGTAACAGTCTTGTTATTATATGTGGCGTTATCAGATGTCTGAAGGATTGATATATCCAGATAATCTGCCTTGTAGCTGTTTGAGGAGCTTGAAGTTAATGCCCTGACCTTGCTAGATAACCCGGATTTAACACTTGCGGGCGTTTTGATCTTCATAAGCTCCAGCACGGAATCCATGGGTTCAGCAACGGTAATGGCATATTTCCTAAGCTCGTCTCCCAAAAGCTTTCCGTTCTTAATGTTGGAGCTGTTTGCCGTATATTCGTATCTGGCATCCTTGACATTCTTAAAAGAGGTAGCGGTTGCCAGTGAACCAATTTCAAAATTGAAACTCACTATATCTCCGGGCTCCGCATTGATCAACGACATAGCCTCATTAGCAGCGGAATTCTCACAAAGCAGTTTCACATTGGTAAAGTCCTGACCATCAACTTTTACAGTAGAAGTTCCATCAGCAAACTTATAAGGTTCAGGAGTTCCTGTATTATTTATCCAGGCTCTGAGGCCATGCACAGTAACGGGCACCAATGATACCGCAGGGTATTCTGTTCCACGGTCATTATTCATTGCGCTCTGGGCAGCATCCCTGCTGCCGATACCAATATAAGATACTTTTGTAATATTCCTCTGGGAATTCAAGTCAGCGATCAATGTACCTGCCAGTGGCACATTGTCTCTTATCTCTTCGTTTCCTATAGCGCAATCTGTTCCGATTGCAAGAGCTTTTTCCAGGCTGCCAAGATCGGCTTCCACGCAAAGTCTTGCAGGTGCGTCCTCGGAAAAGCCAAGGTAAAGTTCGTCAAGATCCGCTGTGCCTGATGCAAACGAACCGGAAGCCGGTGCCGCATCCGCATCAGTAATAATTGTCCAGCCTTCTCCACTTCTGGTGGTCTGTACCATATATGCCTTACCACCTTTGGAAAACTGCCCGACAACATCTATGATTGTTTTTCCCTGGTCATTGTCTACTGTATACGCTACTGTTCCGTTACTTACATAGTATCTGTTTGAGTCGCCTTTGTAGGGCCCGGTCCAGGTCCTTGAATTGCCGTCTGAAGCTGCA
>JAILFT010000226.1 GCA_024697425.1 Butyrivibrio sp.
CGGTAACTTGTATCAAGATCAAAGTAGTCCCGCCAGAAATCTTCAAACTCAGCTTCATCGCAGCCAAAATCGTAGCGGTCATCACCCAGCTCTTTTACCGGAACATGGCGACTTCCGGCTGCCACACTGTAGCCCCCGTCACATTTGTTGAAGCGGAAGCACTGTCCGCTGTCTGCTATCTTTGCAAGATCAAAATCGTCTTCTATCTTTATGATCATTGGAATCCTCTACTGTATCCATACTGTCAACATAGCCCCTGTCCCAGAGCATGATGTTAAGCTTCCTTGCCAGTTCCACCGCAGGCTGGGTGAAATACTGATTGGTCATGACCACGCCCACCATCCTGTCGTAGAAGTCCCTGCCTGCATAGACCTCCTGCACTGCCTTGACGCCGATGGGCTTGTCGTAGCACTTGCACTGGATAGCATAGGTTATGCCGTCCTTCTCCGCAAGGATATCTGCACCGAAATCCCCGCTGCCTTTGGTGACTTCCACCTCAAGAAAGCCATTGGCAGCAAGAAGATCCGCGCAGTAGTACTCAAAGTCGTGGCCCTCCATCTCGTCCATGGGAAGCTCCCTATCGCCCCGGTTTCGAAAGTAATGAAACAGGGCCGCGATAAGGATGATCGCCACGATCACAACGCATATAATAATGGTCTTGATAAATGAATCAAACATGTACTGTCCCTTTGAACAAAGAATTACAGCTTAAGGTCTCCCTCTTTAACCCATCCGAGTTTTACCACTATCTGATGAATGATCAGTGAGAAAACAGCGGGAAGCACAAAAGAAATGAGAACCAGCCCAAGCCAGTCAAAGCCTGTGATTCCGGCCTTTGCTCCGTTTGCAATGTCGTTAACCCAGCCGGTGTAAACTCCAATCTGTCCTACAAGTCCGCAGGTACCCATTCCGGAAGAAACGGGAGCACCGTTCATCTGAAGACGGAAAATGCAGGTAGCGATAGGACCTGTGATGGCTGATGCTACCGTAGGAGCGATCCAGACTCTGGGATTCTTGATGATGTTACCCATCTGAAGCATGGAGGTTCCGATACCCTGTGAAACAAGGCCGCCCCACTTGTTCTCCTTGAATGAGATGACTGCAAAACCGACCATCTGTGCACAGCATCCGGCAACAGCTGCTCCGCCGGCAAGTCCGGTAAGTCCAAGAGCTGCGCAGATAGCTGCTGAAGAAATGGGAAGTGTAAGCGCCATACCAACCAGCACGGAAACCAGGATTCCCATAAGGAAGGGCTGAAGCTCGGTTGCCCACATGATGAGATTTCCCAAAGCCATTGCCGCCTTGCCAAGAGGCGGTGCTATAAGCCATGAGAAGAACACGCCCACTCCGATGGTAACAAGGGGTGTTACAAGAATATCAACTTTAGTTTCTTTGGAAACTGCTTTTCCGAATTCTGCGGCGAGGATTGCCACAAACAGAACTGCCAGAGGACCGCCTGCTCCGCCCAGGGCGTTAGCTGCAAATCCAACTGTGATCATTGAAAAAAGAACCAGCGGCGGGCACTTAAGCGCATAGCCAATAGCCACTGCCATTGCAGGGCCGCTCATGGCTGTAGCCAGACCGCCAACGGTGTAATCGGTGCCTGCGATGGTGGCAACCGACTTCATAAGAAACGGGATTTTAAACTGTGTCCCAACAGTGTTGATGATGGTTCCGATGAGCAGTGAACAGAAAAGTCCCTGGGCCATAGCCCCCAGCGCATCGATTCCGTATCTCTTTAAAGAGATCTCAATGTCCTTGCGTTTTAAAAACTCTTTCATACCTTATCTCCCCTTAAGTATTTTCATTTTGATATAGTACTCCAGGGAGCCTTGGCTTGGCAACCGTTTTTCGGGTATGAGCATCACTTTTTCTCGTGCTTTTTCTCAATGACACAGGTGGTCAGGTACAGCACCAGAAGCACCCCTGCCAGAATAATGCCAACGGGATATGCAACTGTCCCCGGCAGGCGCAGGCCCTCATCGGCCATAATTATATATGTGGTGACAACCGCTGTCATAAAGACTGCCGGCAGAGCGGTGATCAGCGATCCGATCCTGTTTCTCTCGCTCTTTAAAAGATACACCGTGGCAACCCAAAGGGCGATGGTGGCCAGAGTCTGATTGCTCCAGGAAAAATATCTCCACAAAACATTGAAGTCCAGCTGAGTCAGGAGCGCTCCTGCTGCCAGAAGAGGGATGGTTATGATGAGTCTTTTCCCAAGGTTCTTCTGGTCAAACCCCGTCCACTCAGCCAGGATAAGTCGGGCACTTCTGAAGGCGGTATCCCCCGAAGTTATGGGACACACCACAACTCCGATAATGGCAAGGATTCCTCCCACCTGCCCAAGCATGGTTTTGCTGATGTTGTAGACAACTCCGGACTGGCCGATTGATGACAGCCCCAGCTGCAGCTGCGCAGTGTCTCCGTAAAAAGCCATGCCTGCTGCCGCCCATACCAGCGCAATAACCGATTCCGCTATCATCGCACCGTAAAAGACTCTTCGTCCGTCCTTAACGCTGACGATGCACTTTGCAACTATGGGGCACTGGGTGGCATGGAAACCCGAAATGGCGCCACAGGCCACGGTTATAAACATAAAGGGGAATACGGGAAGGTTCTCGGGATGCAGATTTTCAAGAACCAGCTCCGGTATCCTGTACTGCGGAAGAACCAGCATGGCCGCGGATATGCTAATGGCCATGACAATCAGGACAACTCCGAATATGGGATAGAATCTTCCGATTATCTTATCGATGGGAAGCAGTGTTGCCAGAACATAATAGATCAGGATGACAATGATCCAGAAGGCAGATCCAAGCCTGCCACCGGTGAGGGTATTAAGAAGGGCCGCAGGGCTTGTGACAAACACGGTTCCTGTCAGAAGCAGCAAAAGAACCGAGAAGACCCTCATAAGGTACATGGCCCCTTCGCCAATATACAGGCCGGAAAGGGCAGCGATGGAAGCTCCGTTGTTCCTGGCGGAGATCATTCCGCACATATAGTCATGTACAGCACCTCCCAGGATTGCCCCAAAGACGATCCACAAGAATACCACAGGCCCGAAGCACGCTCCCATCAGAGCTCCGAAAATAGGTCCGGTCCCTGCTATATTCAGAAGCTGTATGAGAAAAGCCTTCCAGGTTTTCATGGGCACAATGTCCACTCCGTCGCTGTGCTCCATGGCCGGCGTCATCCATCCGACAGGGTGGAAAACCGCCTCCGTAAGCCTGCTGTATAGTGTATATCCAATGAACAGAATGATAATTGACACAATGAAAGTGATCATCTTAAGCCCCCCTGTTTGTTATTTCCTTCGAATTTTAATAAGAAGCAGACTTCCTTCATTTACGGAAACCTTTGCAGTCTGCCCCGGAAGAACCTCGTTGCTCACCCCGTACTGATACTCGCTTTTTATTTCGGCATTGCTCAGCGGATATTTAGCTCCGGTGATGGTTATGCCACCGGCCAGGCCGCTGATATTTATCAGGGAAAAGAACTCGCTCTCTTCACCGATATTTGTGGGATTGCCTGGGGTAACCAGCTCCATTTCCGAGTAGTCATCTATTATGACAGCTCTTTTCCCAAGGCCATTTAAATACTCAAGTATGTATACATTACCCAGGGTGTGGTCAAGCCTTGCGCCGACAACTCCCAAAAGCAGAAAGTCGCCGTAGCCGCGCTTTACCGCTTCCTTCACGGCAAAGACTGTGTCCGTGTCGTCTTTTTCACAGGGAAGGACAATGGTCTCGACATCAAGATGAGGGTTTTCATGGGAATCAAAGTCCCCCACTATGAGGTCCGGCTTAAGGTCAAGGGCCTGCATGTGCTTAAGACCGCTGTCGCAGAAGATAAGAAAATCGTCCTTTGCCAGTTTCCCTTTGATATATTCATAATCGCCGATATCCGCTCCGCCGAAGATCACGCAGCGTCCGGGTCTTTTAGCATTTTCCTGTCCGTTCATTTTTCTTTCCTTACCGGGAGTTTTAATGTTATGTCTCTGACTATATAGTATACAGGGATTTTTGGCGGAATGCACAGCTGAGGAAAATAAAGAATTTGCGTAACAGTTTCCCGTTAAGCAAAAGCGACCCCGGAATTCATTCCGGGGCCGCGAAAAATCAATGTAATTACTGCTCATTAAACTCAACGGAGTCGATGATCAATGCAAGAGCATCACTCACTTCCATGTCCAGAGCCTCATCACCGCTATTGTGGCCGGTAAGCTCAAACATGAGATATCCGTCCATGTAATCTCTTGCGATAACTGTCTCATAGAGGCCTGAACCCTCCTCTGAAGGGGGAAGAACCGCATAGTATGCGTCCACATCCTCTGTGCCGGGGAATACTCCCTCAGTCTTTGTAACATTATCTGATCCCCAGGAATCAGCCATCTTGTCAACAGCTTCCTTGGCTTTCATGTCAACATCATAGGTAGCTGTGATCATGTTGGTTCCTGCTGACTCACCCATGTATACAAAGGTAACAATGTTATCTGAATGATTAACCTCGAACAGCTCTGAGTTGTACTTCACTTTCCATCCGTTGGCGTCTTCATAAACTTCCTCTGTGCTGGGATATGCATATTTCATGGCGTCAAAGTTATCGGGATCGGCATCTTCCTTAAGTTCGAAGTGAAGCTCCTGTCCATCTTCAAAAGATCCTGTGATGATTCCGTTCTCTGTGGATGTTACAGTGAACACATCATTGATTCCGTCTTCGCCGCCGAAGCTGAAGCTTACCTTGCCGTCTTCCTGCTCACAGGCAAAGGGAAGGCCTGTTCCCGTGTTGGCATCCTCTGTATAGCCTGCTCCCTCGTCATAGAACACATAGAAATAATCTCTTACTGTTGCTCCCTCAGGATAATTTACATATACACCCTTCTTGAAATAAGGTGCCTGGGCAACTGAATCTGTTGCTGCAACTTTCTCCTCCTCAACAGCAGTCTCAGCTGTTTCAGCAGTTTCCTGTGTGTCCTGGGCAGCCTCTGCAGTCTCGGGAACCTCTGCGGTCTTTCCGCAACCTGCAACAGTTCCCATAAGAAGTACTGCTGCTCCGCAAGCAGCAACAAGCTTTGTAAATGTCCTTTTTTTCATTCCTTTTCTCCTCATGTTATATATCAGAAACCTGTACATTACTTTCAGTTTCCCACTATAGCACAGGTTTTGCACCATATGTTGTGTTTGCCGAAGAATTTATCCTTTATTTAGAATTGATTAATAAATTAGGGCCGGATCATGCTTATAATCCGGCCCCTGGCGTCATTTCAGGTTAAGGCTTGCTTCAATAAGACGGCACAGCGTCTGACAGTTCTCTATGGTCTTTTCCTTCACGTCATCGCGAATAATATTGTCGTTGTTGTGATCATAGGGATTCCTTGCTGAAGTTATGGAATTTATCAGCATCTGGAATTCTCCCCGCTTCATATTGAAGACATTTTTAAAGCAAAGGTCATATTCCGCAAGAATGATCTCTGCCAGGCCGCCTGTGGTGGTGCCGTTAAAAAGATTTATCGCCGCAGGATCCACATCATAAATGGCGGTCTTTTTCTTCATGTCCTCAACACGGCCTACAGCCGACAGAATATGGTCGCCCACAGTCATGTAGGAGCCGTGTCCCCTGGGAGAATCCTCCGGCTTTACGTGCTTGTTTTTTATCTCTTCTTCCCAGTTTTCACCGTATTCTTTTTGCAGCATCTTGGCGCCTACTGTTCTAAGAAGCTTCTCTGTCCTGTTCCACAAAGGATAAAACTCCACGGTCTGCTCCTTCATCACAAGGTAGCGACGGAAGTACCTGGAAATGGTCTCATACCCCTTATCGGTCTTTTGGATGATTCCGTAGTTCTCAAGGCGCTTTATGTTCTGCGGTGTTGCCTCGTCACCGACAGGCCCCAGGATCAGCTGATAGAG
>JAILFT010000013.1 GCA_024697425.1 Butyrivibrio sp.
AAATCTCTTGCAAGAAACTCCGGCTTTCTTGAAATGACCCTGCTCAGCCTTTGTAGCTCCGTGACGATGGTAGATTGTCTTGTTACCGTTCTTGTCCTTGTTAACAACCTTTTCCTTCTTGTCAACAAAGCCAACCTGAACTGCGCTGTAACCATCATTCTCAACTGTCTTGATCTGTGTTACTACGCAAGGACCTGCCTGAAGAACAGTTACAGGTACCAGTGAACCATCCTCTTTGAAGATCTGAGTCATTCCGACTTTTGTAGCTAAAATAGCCTTCTTCATGATTTTACCTCCTTATTACGTCTACAGCGGATGCTTACTTCGTTCGCAATGTCGTCAATTGTCATCTGACAATTATCCAGTTATCACGGCATCATGCGTCTCGCATCATACTAGTAGAGGTGATTGATAGTTAATTATTTCATTTTGATATTGATGTTAACACCTGCAGGCATCTCGAGTCTCTGAAGAGCCTCAACTGTCTTTGATGTAGGTGTGATGATATCGATCAGTCTCTTGTGTGTTCTCTGCTCGAACTGCTCTCTGGAATCTTTGTACTTGTGAACAGCTCTTAAGATAGTAACAACTTCCTTCTTAGTAGGAAGAGGCACCGGTCCGCTCACCTGAGATCCGTTCTTCTTGACTGTCTCGATGATCTTCTTGGCAGATGCATCAACAAGCTGATGATCGTAAGCCTTAAGTGTAATTCTCATTACCTGATTTGCCATAAAAAAAGTCGCCTCCTTTTCGCACTTTTTGATGAAGTACGACAAGCGGTGACTGTACACTCTCCCGTGTGTGTCCTGACCCTTAACACATAGTAAGGCTCAAAGAACTCTTTACACGTCGTTTCTGCCTTGGGTTAACAGGCAGACTTAGAATTGTCTGTACAGTGACTTGTCGTCAGTTTGTTTGGCCATTGTTCCGGCCTCTAGACATTCGCTCCACGGAAAACCTGCTTAACTGGATAAAGCAGCAACCTCACGCTTCATAGCTATCATGTCACAGCGTTTGTTAGTATAAAACATTTTTTGTGCACATGCAACAACTTTTTATAAATTAATCTCTTTTATCCCAAAATCAGCGTTTTACGACTGTTTTTCTTGATCTAATTTAATCTTTTGTATATTGCATATGGACCTGTCAACCCCCAAACGGTAAAATGCTTCGTGCAATTGTAACAAAATTTAAATTAGTATATCATATAAGTGTTAATTTATTATAAAAGAAACGGCATTGGAGAAATATATATGTGGATTGCAGATAACTGGAAAGATTATGAAGTAATAGATACTTCTGCAGGGGAGAAGCTTGAGAGATGGGGTGACTATTTTCTTGTGCGTCCCGACCCCCAGGTAATATGGAACACTGACAAAAAGCATTTCGGATGGAAGAAGTTCAACGGTCACTACCACCGCAGCAACAAGGGCGGCGGAGAATGGGAATTCAAAAATCTTCCGGAAGAATGGTCCATCACCTACAGGGATCTTACCTTTAATCTGAAGCCCTTCAGCTTCAAGCACACAGGTCTTTTCCCTGAGCAGGCTGCCAACTGGGAT
Source organism: Butyrivibrio sp. (assembly GCA_024697425.1). Taxonomy (GTDB): domain Bacteria; phylum Bacillota; class Clostridia; order Lachnospirales; family Lachnospiraceae; genus Butyrivibrio. The sequence continues at coordinate 1,563 of JAILFT010000013.1, forward strand.
TGGTTCTCTACATTAATAAAGGAAGCAAATCGTCCCATCAAGGTCCTTAACCTTTTCGCCTACACCGGCGGAGCAACCGTTTCCGCCGCAAAGGCCGGCGCCGCGGTAACCCATGTGGATGCCGCCAAGGGTATGGTAGCCTGGGCAAAAGAAAATGCGGTTTCATCGGGACTTTCCGAAGCTCCCATAAGATACCTTGTTGACGACTGCGTCAAATTTGTAGAGCGTGAGATCCGTCGCGGCAACAAATACGACGCCATAATAATGGATCCTCCTTCCTACGGAAGAGGACCCAAGGGTGAGATCTGGAAGATTGAGGAATCTGTTTTTCCCTTCATCAAACTGAGCGCTCAGCTCCTTTCGGATGATCCGCTTTTCTTCCTTATCAATTCATACACCACAGGACTGCAGCCAGCGGTTCTCTCATATATGCTCCACACAGTGCTGGATCCCATTCACAAGGGAACCGTGGAGGCCGGCGAGATCGGACTTCCCGTTAAATCAAATGGCCTCATCCTTCCCTGCGGAGCAAGCGGACGCTGGACTGCTAATTAAGGAAGGTTTTCTTCCCTTTGCTGATTCAAACATAAAAAATGCACATTGCTCTGTAATTGCTTATGCTTAGCATAACATGAACAGAGAATGTGCATTTTTGATTTCTTATTCAGTTTCGTCGATCTTTTCACGGATCTGCTGCATCCTCATGTCAATCTGATTGATGAGGTCTGCACTGAACTTCAGGTCTTCAGTAATAACGTCGGCGTTTTCAATATCTTTTTTGTACTTCATCTTGTGTTCGAGGCTTGCCCAGAAATCCATTGCTATGGTTCTGAACTGTACCTCCACTTTCATGTATTCCTTGTCCTGTGTAAGGAAAATAGGAATCTCGATGATCAGGTGAAGGCTTCTGTAGCCACTGCTCTTAGGCTTCTTGATGTAATCCTTGCGCTGTATAACTCTGATGTCATCCTGCTTGGCAAGACAATCGGCCAGCATGTAAATGTCATCCACAAAGGAACATATAACACGAATTCCGGCAATATCAGACAGTTCTTTTTCAATGTTCTCGAGAGTGAAATCAACACCTTTGCTTTCCAGTTTGTTGTAGATGCTAAGCGGAGTCTTTATCCTCATCTTGATGGCTTCGAAAGGATTTCTCTTGTTTCGAAGAGCAAGATCCTTGTTGAGCACGTCAAGTTTGGTTCTGATCTCTGAGAGTGCACAGTCATACTTCATCATCATGACTCTGAAGTCCTCAATCTGATCTTTCATCTTGAGAAGCTTCTCTACGTCGACCTGCGTTATCTCCTCAGTATTATATTTGTTAGCGCCCCCTGTTATACCGGTGAAGTTCATATTGGAGTAGTCTAAATGCTCTACTGCCATGGACTCACTTCCTTTCCCATAGTTTCTTAATTTATTATAATCCCATCCTTATAAAAATCTGTGAACGAATTATAAAGATTTTCTTATAGGCAAAAATATTCCGCGCAGCTGTTACACCGCGCGGAATCCCTCATAAAAAAACCACAAGCCCCTGTTTTGACAGGGTCAAATACCCCGATTGTCAATTGTTACTTGCTATGGGCAGCCTGTCAGGCAGATCTGCCAGAGAAACAACACTGTATTCAAGTTCGGTTCTGGGACCTGCCAGAGCCTTGAACTTGTTCAGTATCCTTCTGTAAACAATTTTGCAGCTCTCCTTGTTGGTACCTACCAGAAGGAGAAGGAACTGCGATGCCGAGTACTTACAATAGGTATCGCCCTGTCTCAAGGTCAATGAGATAGCCTCCTGAAGGAGGTTTGCTCTTGTCTCAAGTTTGGCGGCATTGGTGATTCTTTTGCCTTCGTAATCCACGATGTTGAGAAGCATCATGTAAACCGACTGGCCGCTTCTTTCCATGTTGCGGCTAAGGATATGGTATGCATCGATAAAGCTCGGGAACGAGCAGTCGTAGGCGCCTTCATCATGTCTTCCCACGGAGTCTCTCTGTTCAAGGATACCGTCCCTGATCTGAAGGATCTTGCCGGGAGTATTGGTGATCTGGCGGCTCATCTTGTCGTAGCAGGCAAGAAGGTCACTGCTGGGTGTGATTCCCAGTTCATCGGTGTAATATCTTACTGTCTCATCATATACAGCATAAGCTTCCTTAAAGGACTCCATTCCGATCAGGGCGTTGATCTCGCCAACCTGCCACTCCTCGTCGGGATAAAGCTCAGCAGCTCTCTTGTAGATTCTGTACATGGAATCATAGTCGCGCTTTTCTTCATAGTACTGTCCAAGAGTTATCACGCACTCGGTGTACATCTTCTGAAGCTGTACGCTCTTGATAATGAGCCATTCCTGGGTAGAGAGTTCCGGAAGAACCTCGCCCACATACTCATCAAATGCAGCACGGTAAAAAGCTATCTGCTCTGCAAGATCGTCTGCTTTTCTGGCCTTCTCAATGTTTCTCATGAACCTTACAACATCAAGCTCCATGTCCACTTCATCGTCCATAAAGAAGATGCCCTCCCTGTTCACGATGTAATCGTGGTCGGGAAGTCCGGATTTGCTGAGCTGTTTGTGCATCTGGTAGATCAGGTTGTTGAAACTGTTGCTAAGGTTTGACTGCTCTTCCCTGTCATAGAGGATATTTGTGAGCTGTTCCTTGGGAATACCTGTATCTCCGCTGAGCCAAACGATTTCAAGAAGCTGTATGTACTTGGCGGTTTTGTTCTTGCCGATGGAAACATTCCTGCCATCATAAGTGATTGCAAGACCGCCAAACATCTGAATATTTATTTTATTTGTTGTCCCCTCACCCATAACGTCACCTCAATTATCTGTTAACCGCCTCTTTGGCGTTGCCAATATAATTGCAAATGCTATAGCCGTCCGATTGTCCGTTCCTGCTGTCCACTCTGAAGTTTGACCACTTGCAGCACCAGCATTCCTTCATTGGAACAAGGACCTCGTCATTGGGTTCGAAGTGTTCGCAACAATGGTTTTCCGATACAACCATCATTCCCATTTCATCATACATAAGATCTTCCATCTCATGTGCCCCCTGATAAAACTACTGTCACTCTTACAATCTTAGTCTAACTCATAATATTGCAAGGAAACGATGATTGTCGCAAATTGTACTTTTTTTGTCGCGGATTGTAACTTATAGTAAGATTTTACTGCGTTTTGCGGTTATACTACTCTTTTTCCCCGCTTAAATACTGCTTTTGGCTCCAGGGTGTCCCTGTCAAGCAGTACCAGATCTGCATATTTGCCGGCAGCTATTTCTCCATGAAGGTCATCTATGCCGATTCGCCTTGCAGGATTGATTGTAGCTGCAGCCACAGCCTCCTCAAGTGGAATACCCATTACCTTAACGGCTATAGTCAGGCAGTCAATAAGGTCGGATCCGGATCCTGCGATGCTGCCGCCCTCCTTAAGCCTGCACTCTCTGCCTTTTTTCTCAACAAGCATTCCACCAAGGTCATACTCGCCGTCAGGCATTCCGGTGGCTCTCATGCTGTCGCTGATAAGTATCATCCTGTCCCTGCCAAGGATCTTAAAGGTATTCCTGACAACTGCGGGATGAATATGAATATTGTCGCAGATAAGCTCTGCAGTAACATTGTCGCTGTCAAACACAGCCCCCACTACGCCGGGATTCCTGTGATCCATTCCCGTCATGGCGTTGTACAGATGTACTGCGTGGCAGGCTCCGGCATCGATGGCTCTTTTGGCAAAGTCATAGTCGGCTGCGGTATGGGCTAAAGATACTGTAACCTTGTCCTTCACTGCCTTTATATACTCTTCAAAGCCTTCGTTGCACTCCGGGGCGATACCTATGATCTTAAGAAGCCCCTTAGAAGCTTCCACAAATTCCTCGACAATCCCGGGATCGCAGTTTATTATAAACTCCTCGTTCTGAGCTCCCTTCTTGGCTTTGCTGATGAATGGTCCCTCCATGTTAAAGCCCACAAGCTCCGAGCAGTTTTCCCTTTCTTCTTTTGCAAACTTTGCTCCTGTTGCAAGAACGTTCTTCAAAGTTTCCACAGGAAGTGTCAAAGTAGCGGGACAGATGGCTGTCACGCCTCTTGAAAGCTCATACTCTGCGATCTTTACAAAATCATCAAAGCCACCGTCGCAGACATCGCTTCCCATTGCTCCGTGGAAATGGATATCAACAAGCCCGGGGATAGCATAGCACCCCGAGGCATCAAATACCTCGTCCAAAGGGCCCGAATCTTCTGCGAATCTATCGTCCCTTATATCGAGATCTCTTTTTACAAAAGTCTGATCTGCTGCGAAAACCAAAGCATTCGTAATCTTCATCTTAATCACCTCAGATATCTGTTTCTGTATTCGTTGGCGCTCATCCCCGTATACTTCTTGAACACTCTGGAAAAATGGGCTGTGTCCACAAATCCCACTCTCTCGGAAATATCCGCGATATGAAGGGACGAATCCTCCATAAGTTTCTTGGCGTTCTCGATCCTGATCTCGTTGAGAACATCGGAAAAGCTCTTGCCCGTGCTGTTAAGGAGCTTGCTAAGGTGCCAGTGGCTGACATAGACCTTCTCGGCAACATCAGTGAGCTGAAGCTTCTCCTTGTAGTGCTGCTCCATGTAGCTGATGGCCTGATTCACCACGAAGTTATTGGCACTGGCATTATCCTCCTGGCTCTGAGCCTGACTGGCCTTAGCCTGATCCTCCATCCGGGAAAACTTCTCGGACAGCGCCTCCATGGTTTCATTAAGTTCTTTCATTTTGGAAGGTTTGACAAGATAGCGGAATACGCCAAGATTAAGGGCCTGACGGGCATAATCGAAATCCCTGTAGCCTGTCAGCACCACAACCTGAAGATCCCTGTGCTCTGAGCGCAGGGCAGCCACCATGGTAAGTCCGTCCATGCCGGGCATCCTTATATCAGTAAAAAGAATGTCCGGATCATGCTTCTCTACCATGGCCAGCCCCTCTTTTGCAGAGGCTGCAGTCCCCACTACAACACAGTCGTATTTTTCCCACTCAACAATCTTGCGAAGTCCCTCAACAATAAGGGGCTCATCGTCAACGATAATAACCTTTCTCATACTTATCCCTTCACGGCACCGGCTGTCATACCTTTAATTATATACTTCTGAAGGAAAATATAAACAATAATTACAGGGATGATGACCAGGGTAACAGCGGAAGCCATAAGTCCGTAGTTGGTTCCCTCCTTGGAGGTCAGCTCGTTCAAAAGCCTTGTGATGGCCTGCATCTCAGGTCTTCTCAGGAAGAACATCTGGGTAAACAGGTCGTTATAACTCCATAGGAATGAGAAAATTGCCACAGTCACAAAGGATGGCTTTCCAAGAGGAAGCACGATCCTGAAAAAGATCTGTGGTATTGAGCAGCCCTCAAGGTGAGCTGCTTCCTCCAGCTCAAGGGGAAGCGACTGTACATAGCCCATGAGCACAATAATGGCAAAGCTCAAGTTTCCGGCCACCTGAGGAAGGATAACGGATACCATGTTGAGAAGCCAGCTGTCGGTATTGGTGATATGCCAGCTTGTCTCCATGGTATATACGGGAATAATGGTGGAAAAAACGGGAAACATCATGGCTGCTATTACCATGGTGTGGCACAGCTTTTTTATCCTGAAATCAAATCTTACAAGGGCAAAGGATGCAAGCCCCGCCAGCAGCATAACTCCCACGGTTACGCAGCCGGAAATGAAAATACTGTTGATATATGCGTGGGCGATGTCAAGTCTGTCAAAGGCTCTTCTGTAGTTGGCAAGGGTAAAGAGCGGTCCCAGGGGCAGGGCAAAGCTCTGCTGAAGGATCTTGTCCTTGGCCTTGAAGGAGTTCTCCAAAACCCAGAAAAGCGGGTAAATGGTGGTAAGTGCCCAGGCACCCAATATGATATAGAGGGCTGCAAGCCCCAGTTTGTTCCTTTTCATATCAGAAGTCCTCACTTTCCTTGAACACTGCTCTTGTGATCCTTGAGAGCACAACACCCAGAACTACGATGAGAACCGCAAGGGTTGCGCCGTAATCGACGTTCTTGGCCTCCATGGTCTGATAGTACATGTAGGTTCCGGTAAGGAAGGTCTCCTTAAGAGGCATTCCCTTGGGGAACATGGTCCAGGGCAGGTCGAATACCTTTAAAGCTCCGGTAACGCCAAGGGTAAGGCAGGTGCAGATAACGTTCCTAAGAAGCGGAAGGGAAATGTAGATAACCCTCTGGAATCTTGTGGCACCGTCAATGGCTGCCGATTCGTAGAGCTCCTGGGATATGTTGTTAAGGCCCGTCTCAAGGATTACAAAGTAGAATCCCACATACTGCCACACAACAGGAATCATCATGGTAAGTATCGCCAGCTTCTCGCCCTTCCAGTCCGTGAGGGTGGTCTTTCCAAACAGCTCAAGGAACTGGTTCAGCATACCTTTGTCATACAGGAAGATCAGGTTGAACAAAAGACCCAGCGCAGTAGCCGAGATAACGATGGGAAAGAAATAAACCGTCCTGAAGAACTGAGTGCCTTTCTCTATATTGTCAACAAGGATCGCCAGCAAAAGAGCTATTCCCACCTGGCCGACGATGGTTGCAATTATCATAATAAATGTGTTTTTAAGAGATGTGCGGACAACGGGATCCGTCACCAGCTTCACGTAATTCTCATACCAGGGATCGTTCCATCTGGTACCGTAATTTCCAAGATTCTTAATAGCCCTGAAGCTTCCGTATATATTTACAAAAAAGGGATAATACAGATAAAGAATCAAAAAGATAAATGCCGGTGCAAGAAAAAAGAAAACGTATTTTTTGCTTTTATAAATGTTAGACATACATAACCCCTCTTTAAAAATCGACCGGCAATTTATTGCATTGCCGGTCGAAAAACTCACAGGTCTAACTGTCTTTAGAAATTACTGAGCATCGAGATAAACATCGATACCTTCCTGAACTGCGTCTGCTGCGGATACATTGCCTACTACGATATCAGGCATTCCGTCGAAGGTAGATACTCTGCAGTCTCCGTTAAAGAGATCCTGAACTGCGCCTGTAAGAGATGTAACACCACTCATCATGGACATAGCCTTTACCTGAAGAGCATTGAACTGGCTCTCATCAACAGCGGGAGCATTCTTAAGAGCTGATGCTGTGTGCTGTGCGAACAGAGGAACAACTTCATCGCTGGTCATGTAGCTTACGAAGCTGACAGCTGCTGCTCTCTTGTCGGGATCCTCCCATGCCTTGGTTGTGATGTAGTAACCCATTGAAAGACCGCCGATCATATCAGTTGTCTTACGATTGCCCTTGCCGGGGAAATAGGTAACATCGAAGTTTGCAAGCTTGTCAGCATCAAGAGTTGAAGGATCCTCGGGATCTGACTGGCAGGAACCAACGATACCGCCAACCTTCCATGAACCGTCAAGAAGGAATGCTGCCTTGCCGTCTGTGAACATAGCGAAGGTCTCATCATCTGTTGCTGAAAGTGTGTTGTCAGGGAAGAAGCCTTTCTCATAGAGAGTCTTGATGTCCTCAAGTCCTGCTACCCACTGTGAACCAACCGCATCATCTGCTGCACCGGGGATATCCAGGTGATTTGCAGGTGTCTGCTGATTGAAGATAGCGAACTCCCACCAGTAATGAGGAATGTTGCCAAGAGCTGCTGCGATAGGTGCATAACCTGCATCCTTGATCTTCTGGCAGTCCTCAAGGAACTGATCCCATGTGTAGTCTGCGCCGGGCATTGCTACGCCTGCAGCGTCAAGAACTGAGGTGTTTACGAACATTGCTTCCCAGTATCCGTTTACGGGAACTGCATACTTAACGCCATCTGCAGGAGATGCTGCGATGAGGTCATCGTTCATGTTTGAAGCAAAGTCAGGGAACTCTGCTCTGATATCGTCGATGGAAACAACCTTGCCTGCATTGACGAAATCATTGGCATCTGCTCCGTTGAAGAAGAACAGAACGTCGGGCTCTGAGCCTGTCTCAAAGTCTGTGATGATCCTTGTCTTGAAGGTCTCATCTGATGTTGCTGAAGTATCGCTTACAGTATTGCCTGTAGCTGCTTCCCAGCCGGCAACTGCATTCTTGTAATTCTGAGCGTTGCTGTCCTCACCTGCGAATGTAGTGGTTACAGTCAGTTCAACAGGTCCTGCTGCCTCAGCCTCAGCCTCGGCTGCGGGTTCCTCTGCAGCAGGTGTCTCGGCTGCGGGTGCCTCAGTCTGGGCAGGTGCGGGTTCTGCAGGTGCAGGAGCAGCACTTCCACATCCTACTACCATGGATGCAGTCATGATTGCTGTCATCAGAGCTGCGGTAAGCTTTTTCATTTTCATACTTTCTCCCTTCTGCGCTGTCAGTGCGCAAATCCTTCGTTTTTTGTATCTTAAGGATACCAAGGAGGGACTTTAAAGCGGATTGCTGAAATTGTTATTTTTTGACAAAAATAGTGCTAATTGTATTTCCTTTTCCATCAGGTTCAATAGTAAGATGACTGTCTCCCCCGTAGATCATCTTCAGTCTCCGGTTAACATTCCTAATACCTATACGGGTTGATCTCTCTTCCATGGGCTTTATTTCCAAATCATCACTAAGAAGCTCGCGGATCTTTTCCATGTCTTCAGCTGACGGCTCTCCGGGATTGATGATCATGATCTGCATGTCAACCTCTTCGCCATAAGCCATGCCCTGAATCTTAAGTGTCACATGCCTTGCCCCGTTATCCTCACTTCCATATTCCACGGCATTCTCGATGACCGGCTGTATGATAAGCCTTGGCACCTTCACATTAAGAAGGAGCGGATCGATCTCTTCCTCATAGGCGAATCTGTCCTGATATCTGCATTCTATTATGTAGAGATAGGCCCTTACATACTCCATCTCCTCAGAGATTGTGATAAGCGACTGCCTGTTTCTGTCCATGGTGGCTGACATCATGGTGGACAGCGCCTCGATCATGCTGCTGACCTTCTCCTCGCCGTGGATCCTGGCTTCCCAGTTGATGATCTCCAGGGTGTTATTGAGGAAATGAGGATTTATCTGGGATTGCAGGGCGTGAATATTGGCATCCCTAAGGGCAATCTCCTCAACGAAGATCTTGTTGAACTGCTCGCTGAGCTTATCCGACATGAGATTGAAGTTGTGGGTAAGATCTGCAATCTCGCCCTCCTCCTTCTTTTTGCTCTCGTCCACCTTTATCCCGTACTTGCCCTCAGCCAGCTGCTTGGAAGCCTCGGTGAGGGTGGTAATAGGCCTGTTGATCCTGCTGTTAAAGAAGTAGATCATCATTCCGATAAGCGGGATCAGGAACAGTATCAGAATCCCGAAGGTCACATTGATGGACCTCTTCTCAAGATTTACCGCTCCGGAATCGTAGGCGACCGCATAGGTGAAACTACCGTCAACACTCTTCTTGCGGCAGGCCACCAGGTCTTTTCCCTGCTGCCTTGTCATGATGGCCTTATCGGCACCGGAATATAATCCCGTAAACTCAAACTCATCTCCCTCAGCCCACAGGAACTCATCGTCAAAAGAGATCTGCATTCCCCGGTACTCCCAGACGCTCTTAAGGCTCTCGAAAATCTGCTCGGGGTTAAGCTCCATCACCAGAACCGCATAGCTCTCAAAGCTTCTGTTCATCAGGTTTCTTATCATGTACACATGTCCCCTTGAGGAAAAGAACTCTGTCCTGGTATCCAGGTCTTTGGAGCGCTTTAGTACCTCTGCCCTTACGGAATCCTTGAAGTAGCGGATCCTTGAAACGCTGCCCCTGCCTGTGGTATTGCCGGTGTAATAGATGGTATCCGGCTCTTCGGTAAATATGAGAACCGTCATATCAAAGCTTGGATTGTACTTGTACTGCTCCGCAAGAAACACGGTGACGTCATTGTAGAGTTTGCCCTCATCGCCGCTTTTCCCATAGGCGTTCCAGGCATCCCTTACATAGGGAAGATAAGACGCATTCTTGGATGCGTCTATACAATCAGAAAGGCGGAGAATACAGATCTCCGCCGCCTTTTCCATAGACGTGGTAATGGTACGCTCGCTCTGACGATCAAGCCTTCCTGTCACCACCACCAGAAACAGCAGCACAATAGCCGTTAAAGGAACAAGCCATCCAATCGCCAAAAACCTCAGCATCTGCCATTTCAGTGTCTTTTTGTTTTTCATTTTTTATCCTTCCAGTCCCAGAAAATCTCTGTAGATAGCGCATACTTTTTCTGCCGAATCCCTGTCCGGCATTTCACAGAAAATTCTAAGAAGAGGCTCCGTGCCTGAGAATCTTGCACTCACCCATCCCCCATTTTTAAAGTATACCTTACAGCCATCGAGATAGGAAGTCTTTTGGATATCAAAGGGAAGATCGGGAATCTCCTTGTTCTCAATAAGAACCTTTAAAAGTTCCTCTTTTCTTGAAGCCTTGAAGGAGTAGTTCTTCTCCACCATGTAGAGCCTGCCGAACTCCTGCCCGATATCATCGTAGATCTCAGAGATCCTGCGGCCTGTAACAGCCAGCATCTCAACCAGAAGAGCTGCAGCATACACGCCGTCCTTGCCGTTGATGTGTCCGCGAACCGTAAGGCCGCCGGATGACTCGCCGCCTATAAGGGCATCGGTCTCAGTTATCTTGGCGGAAATGTGCTTGAAGCCAACGGGAACCTCATAGCACTTCTCACCGAATCTCTCGGCTATCCTGTCCAGCATATGAGTGGTGCAAAGATTCCTTACTACAGGCCCTCTCTCATGCCTGAACTTGGTCAGGTAATAATAAAGAAGCACCAGTATATCATTGGGGGAAAGATATCTTCCCTTGTCGTCAATAACACCGATCCTGTCCGCATCTCCGTCGGTGGCAATACCGATGTCACATCTTCCGTCAAGGACGCAGGTCCGCAGTGGCTCCATGGCCGCCTCGTTGGGAGCGGGAAGCTTGCCGCCAAAAAGGGTATCGTGCCTTGAATGGATGGTGTCCATCTCGCATCTTGAGGTAAGAAGGATCGTCTTGATGGCAGTCTCGCTTACGCCGTACATGGGGTCCAAGGCCACCCTGAGGCCTGCTGCCTTTATCTTCTCCACATCCACCCTTGCCAGGATGTTGTCGATGTATTCGTTCATGGGATAGAACTCTTTTATCATGCCCTTTGAAAGAGCTTCGTCGTAGTCCATGGCGGGAACGGGCAGAGCCACATCCAGTATGTACTCCTCAACCTCGGCGGTCTGCCTCTCATCAGCGTCCCTTCCCCCTGCGGTAAAGAGCTTGATACCGTTGTAGATGGCGGGATTATGGCTTGCGGTCACCATCATGCCATAGGGAAGCTCATGCTTCATAACATAGAACATTACAAGAGGTGTGGGGCTTGACTTGTTGATAAGGCTTGCCACAATACCGTTGGCCGCAAACACTTCTCCTGCCCACTTCATTGCCTCTTTTGACAGAAAACGCCTGTCGTATCCGATGACGATCCCCTTGTCTGCAACTCCCTCTGACTTCATCTTGCAGGCCATGGCCTGAGCCAGGATCTGTACATTTTCCTTGGTGAACTCATCACCGATTATGGCGCGCCATCCGCCGGTTCCGAATTTGATCATCTCTTCTCCCCCTTATCCCATGGTAACTTCAACAATGTGCTTACTTCCTGTTTCTTGCCGGTCAAAAGAGATCCTGTCTACCTCCGCTCCGTCAAGAACTATCTTCTTAACTCCCTTCTGAACATGCTCGGGATTTGTAACTCTGATCTCGTACTCTTCTCCTCTGAATCTTCTGCTTACGGTAAAGCCGTCCCAGCTTCCGGGAATGCAGGGGTCCACTGTGAGCTCATCAAAGCCGGGTCTTACACCCAGGATATAATGTGTCACCGCAAAGTATGCCCAGCCGCCGCTTCCTGTCATGAAGGGATGATGAGCCCTTCCGTAGGTGGTGTGATCCTTGCCGGAAATGAACTGGCAGTAGGAATAGGGCTCTGCCCACCTGGTCTCTATCTTGTCGTTCTGATAGAAGGGACACAGACTGTGGTAGTACTCCATGGCTCTGTCTCCGTTACCCATGCGGCACTCTGCGGACCATACCCAGGGATTTGGATGGGAAAAGATACTTCCGTTTTCCTTAAGACCGGGATAAACCCTGGCAACAAAGCCTATATCATCATCCGGCACAGTGTATACCGGAGCATTCAGCATGATACCGTAGGGGGTAAAGAGGTTCTCTCTGATGGAATCAAGAGCCTTCCTGCTCTTTTCTTCATCTGCAGCCCCTGACAAAACAGCCCAGGCGTTGGATTCAAGATGCACCTTGCCCTCAGTGTTCTCATAGGTTCCTATCTTTCTGCCGTTTCCTGTAAAGCCCCTGAGGAACCAGTCGCCGTCCCACAAAACATTGTCGGTGATGTCCTTAAGCTGCTTCATGCCGGCTTCAAACCTCTCTAAATCCTTGGCAAAAGAGCTGTCGGCCTCTCCCTGCACTTTTTCTTTTCCCGAAAGGAAAGCTGCAATCTCCTTCATGCAATCCAGCGCCCTGTAAAGCAGGAAGGAAACAAGAGCACTCTCGCCGCCCCCAAGATTAAGGCAGTCGTTCCAGTCTGCTCTAAGGCCCTTGCATACGCCGTGGCTTCCAACCTCACGAAGAGAGAACTCCACGATCTTCTTCATGTGCTCGTAGACAGTGCCCTCGCCTCCGTCGGCGTAGCCAAACTTCTCCTCAAGAAATCCGAAGTCTCCGGTCTCCTTCACATACTCGGTAATGGAAGGAACAAGCCACAGAGCATCGTCGGAGCAGGCATCATCAAGGCCGTGAACTCTGCTCCTGCCCTCAACCTCAGGAATTACCGTAGGTGATTTGAAAGGCTTTTTCTTATTCTCGTTCTCATCCTTGGGTGCAAACCAGCGGGGCTCAAAGAGGTGAATTCCGTAGCCGCTGGTGGTAAGAGCCCTAAGGAGCTCAACAATGCGCTTTCTGCAGCCCTCGGGATTGGAGGGGATAACGGTCATGGAATCCTGAGCCGTATCCCTGTAGCCAAGGCCTGTTCTGCCGCCAACTTCAATGAAGGAAGCGAACCTTGAGAACATTACATTTATCTCGGACTGGTAAAGGGTCCAGGTGTTGATCATGGTGTCGATACCGGCATCGGGACTTGTTACCTTGAAGCTTTGCTGTTTCTTTTCCCAGAATCTCCCAAGCTCCTCATAGGCTCTGTCAAGAGCAGCGGGATCGGCGTATTTGGCTTTGATCTTATCCGCCTCATCATATCTGCCTTCACCAAGGAAGAATATGAGTCTCCTCTCCTGTCCCGGTTCAAGCTCAATAGCCTTCTGCAGTGCTGCGCAGTGGTTTCCGCCCTTTTCAAAAGAGCCGCTGCACCTGCCCTTTATTACTGCTGCCGGATTGGTCTCGGTGTTGTAGGTTCCAAGGAATACGTCCCTGAGGCAGTCAAAGCCGTCGGGCTCAAAGTTTGCGGTGAAGTACTGATAACCCTCTTCCTCGTAGAAAAGGTCATAGAGGATTGTCCCGTCCTTATATTCCGAACCTGCGCAGTACAGGCTCATCTGGTAGTTCTGATTGTCTATCTGGATATGATGATAAGAAAACTCTGCATAGGAAAAGACGTCAAGGCTCCGCACCTCATCCGAGTCATTCCTTACAGTAACGTCCCAGATAAGGGCATTGTCGCCCATGGGAATGCTCATCTTCTGAGTCGCGTGGATTCCCTTATAGTCGCACTCGTAGGTGGTAACGCTCATTCCGTGGCGGCATACATACTTAGCCTGATCAAGTGGCTTTCCAACAGGCTGCCAGGAGATGCTCCAGTAGTCGCCGTCTTTTCTGTCCCTTAAATAGATGTAGTCACCGGGCCTGTCCATGGGAACCGAATTGGCCCTGAACCTGGTGATCCTGTGATACTCCGGTGTCTTGTAAAAGAGATATCCTCCCGCCGTATGGTTTACTACAGCGCACATGTCCTCCACACCAAGATAATTGGTCCAGGAAGTGGGAAGGTCCACTCTGTCTATAACGTACTCATTGCTTTCTACGTCAAAATGTCCGTACTGCATACTTCTTATCATCCTCCTTGGAATGCCGACCTTATGTCGAAGAATCATTCTTTTCTATTCTGACTATAGTTTAGAAAATCCACAGAAAAAAAGAATGTCCGATTTTGGCATAGTTTGAATTTCGTTGCCAAAATCGGACATATAAAGCTAAAAGGAGTTTTCTGCAGAGGGCGTCAAACCCCGGCCGTTTTACTCAGATATTGGTCAGGGAGATGATCATCTCCGCAGTCTCCATAAGGTCGGTGCCGGAGTCCATGGCACATTTCTGGAGATATTTATGAGCCTCGGGCTCAGTCATGTGATGGCGCTCCATAAGGATTGCCTTGGCCTGATCCAGCACCTTGCGATCAGCCTCCGTGCGGTTCATGCGGCGCTCTTTGGCCCTCTTCTTGTCACGCCTTACACCTTCCATCATAAGGTCCAGGGTGGAGAAAAGATCTGTCTTTTGCATGGGGGATTTAAGGAAAATAAAGTTGTCCGTCTCCGGCTCATCGGGGGCTTTGCTCTCCGATGCCACCAGCACCATCTTAAAGTACGCAGGAAGGTCCTCCAAAAGCTGCGAATACAGCATGTCACTTAAGCGGTAGCCACAAATTATGACTCCGCTTCCAAGATCATCCATGGCAGCCAGGGCCTGTGCACCTGATGTGCAGGTTACAACACCGTCAATACCGCCTCGATTCAATATGCTTTTGAAGTTCTGCGTATCTTCCGACTTTGCAAAAGCTACAATTATGTTCACTTACGTTTGCCCCATGACATAGATTCTAAATACCGGATTCAGAACAGGTTGAGATACCTTTGGATCTCCCACTGGGTTACACAGGTCCGGAAGTCCTTCCACTCAGCCCTCTTTGCATCAAGGAACTTGTCATAGATTGATTCCCCAAGTACTTCTTTTACAAAATCATCCGCCTCATAGGCTCTGATAGCCTCCCCTAAAGTCATGGGCAGCGTCTCAAGGCCGCTCTCCCTTAGCTGCTCGTAAGTGGCATGATTTAAGTTCTCATCAAGCTCCCCGGGAGGTGTCATTTTCTTTTCAATGCCCTCAAGACCTGCTGCCAATAGAAGTGCTATGGCAAGATAGGGATTACAAGTGGCATCGGGGTTTCTTACCTCTATTCTGGTGCCGTCACCGCGGTTGGAAGGAATACGGATGAGGGCACTTCTGTTGGAGGATGCCGACGACCAGGAGATGTTCACCGGAGCATCGTACCCCGGAACCAGCCTCTTATAGGAATTCACAAGGGGATTGGTAACAAGGGTCATTCCCTTTACATGGGTAAGAACACCCGCAATAAAGCTTCTGGCTTCCTCAGAGAGAGCTCCCTTCTCCCCTGCGGAAAAGAGATTGCGACCATCCTTATCGGTGGCGATGATATTTATGTGCATGCCTGAGCCGCTTATACCCTCCGTGGGCTTGGGAAGGAAGGTGGCGTAGAGACCGTGCTTTTTGGCGATGGTCTTAACTGCCATCCTGAAGGTCATGATCATGTCAGCGGTGCGCTGCGCATCCTCAGCCTTGAAATCTATCTCGTGCTGGGCGGGAGCAGCCTCATGATGGGAGGATGAAATGTCAAATCCCATCTCCTCAAGATTCAGGATGATGTCACGGCGGACATTCTCGCCCTGATCTGCGGGAGCAACATCAAAGTATCCGCCACGCTCCCTGGTATGGGTGGTGGGCTGACCTTCATCATCATAATCAAACAGGAAGAACTCCGCCTCGGGATTAACCTTGAAGCGGATACCCATTTTGTCAGCCTTTTCTACGACTTTTCGAAGGACATTTCTTGGATCTCCCTCAAAGGGCTTTCTGTCCATGGTATAGACATTGCAGTACATTCGGGCAACCTTTCCCGACTGGGGACGCCAGGGATAGATATCTAAACTGTCAAGATCCGGGTAAAGATACATGTCGCTCTCCCCGCTTCTTACAAACCCCTCCACTGATATGCCGTCAAATATGCACTCATTGTTAAGTGCACTCTCAAGCTGACTTGCAGCTATGGCAATATTTTTGGGAACACCGAAAATATCGCAGAACTGAAGCCTTATAAAAGCCACGTCCTCCTCTTCTACAATGCGGAAAATGTCTTCTTTTGTGTACTTGCCCATGATTCCTCCTTAAAACCGTCGTTAATTAAGAAAGCATGCCGCTTGCGACATGCAAGCGCCGAGCGTGGTTGCCTTGGCAACATATTCCTTGCACGCGAGTGCGCATCCCTTGTGAAACGTCCTTTTACTTGGCAGAAACATGCTTTTTGTTTCTGCCAAGTAAAAGGGCGCCAGAAACAGCGAACAGAAATTTGTTCGAGTTCTGGCGCCCTTGCCCTAAAGGATATTTTACTCTACATCCTGAAGGGCTGCAACATCTTCTTCGCCGGTTCTTACTTTAACCACGCGGCTTACATTATATACAAAGATCTTTCCGTCTCCGATATGTCCGGTATAAAGAGCCTTCTTGGCTGCATCAATAACCTTCTGTACAGGAATCTTGGATACGATAACCTCAACCTTAACCTTGGGAAGCAGGGTTGAATCTACGGTAGCACCGCGGTATTTCTCGGTAGAACCTTTCTGTACACCGCAGCCCATTACCTGGCTCATTGTCATACCCGTTACACCAAGTTCATTGAGGGCTTTCTTCAAGGTATCGAACTTAGCCAGCTTGCAGACAATGGCAACCTTGTGCATGCCTGAGTCAAACTCTGCTGCAAGAGGAGCTTCCATTGCCACAGGAACAGCGGCATTCTTCTTGGCTTCGCTTGCTGCCTCAAACTCGCTCTCTCCAAGATCTGTGTTCTCGTTGACATCAACAGTAAGAGTGTTTGAAATATCCATGATACTGAAGCCTGCATAAGCGGAGGTAAGACCGTGTTCTGTGGAATCAAGACCTGTGATTTCCTCTTCCTCTGCAACTCTAAGTCCGATGGTTGCTTTGATAATCATGAATGCGATGGTAATGGTAATTGCTGTCCATGCTGCTACAGATACAAATCCCAAAAGCTGTATTCCAAGGGTGTGGAAGCCTCCACCGTAGAAAAGACCTACAACACCTGTTTCCTCATTGCCGGGAGCAGTGGGTGTTGCAAAAAGACCTACAGCTATTGTTCCCCAGATACCGTTCATCATGTGAACCGCAACGGCACCTACAGGATCATCAACTCTGACTTTATAATCAAGAAGCCATACACCGAAGCATACTAAAAGTCCTGCCACAAAGCCGATAACAATGGCACCGAAACAGTCCGTAACATCACAGGGAGCTGTGATGGCAACAAGACCTGCAAGGGAAGCGTTAAGGGACATTGAAACATCGGGCTTACCATATTTTATCCAGGTAAATACCATGGTGACACAGGTAGCTACTGCGGGAGCAACTGTTGTTGTAAGAAAGATTGATGCCAGCTGAGGACCGGTGGTTGCGGCTGCGCCGTTGAATCCATACCATCCAAACCAGAGAATGAAGCATCCAAGAGCACCTATGGCAAGGTTACTGCCGGGGAATGCGTTAACTTCAGTGATCTTTCCGTCTTTGTCTTTTGTGAACTTACCGATACGGGGTCCAAGAAGTGCTGCGCCGATAAGGGCTGAGATACCGCCTACCATGTGAATTGCGCAGGAGCCTGCAAAATCGTGGAAGCCCATCTGTGAGAGCCAGCCGCCGCCCCAGATCCAGTGTGCCTCTATGGGATAGATAAGACCTGAGATCACACCTGAATAGATACAGTAGGAAAGGAACTTTGTCCTCTCAGCCATGGCACCTGATACGATGGTTGCTGTGGTTGCACAGAATACCAGGTTAAACACAAAGTTTGAAAAATCGAAATTTGCGTAGGATGTGAAGATATCAAATCCCGGCTTTCCGATAAGTCCTGCAACGTCTTCCCCAAGCAAAAGGGAAAAGCCGATAAGAATGAACATTACGGTTCCTATACAAAAATCCATAAGGTTTTTCATAAGGATGTTTCCTGTGTTCTTGGCTCTTGTAAAGCCCGCCTCCACCATGGCAAAGCCGGCCTGCATCCAGAACACCAGCGCGGCTCCGATAAGGAACCA
Organism: Butyrivibrio sp.; assembly: GCA_024697425.1. Classification (GTDB taxonomy): domain Bacteria; phylum Bacillota; class Clostridia; order Lachnospirales; family Lachnospiraceae; genus Butyrivibrio. The sequence goes on from JAILFT010000013.1 coordinate 19,654, forward strand.
GATTGCAAAGATAGTTGTGGTTGAAGATTCAGATACTAAACTTCTGATAGCTTCTTCTGTCATAATTTTTCTCCTCCTTAGAACTTTTTTATACAGAAAAGGCGCTACAGCGGGTCTATAAAAAAACCTTGCTGCAGCGCCATTGCTGCCAAAATAGTATTTTCCGAGCCAGACTCGATATCATCACATATTGCTGTACCCCATCAGGTACTCATCTATTTCACGGGCGCATTCCCTGCCCTCGGCGATGGCCCATACCACCAACGACTGGCCCCGGTGCATATCCCCTGCGGAAAATACCTTTGGCACTCCGGTTCTGTAACTACCGGCCTCAGTCTTTACTACGCCCCGCTCAGTCAGCTCTGTTCCAAAGGCTTTGGCTGTGTATTCCTCGCAGCCCGTAAAGCCTGCTGCTATAAGAAGAAGGTCGCATTTGATCTCTTTTTCGCTTCCCTCAACTTCCGTGAGCTTTCCGTTTTTAAACTGCACCTTCACGGTCTTTATTGCGGTGAGCTTGTCGTTTTTGGTCACCAGCTCTTTTACCGTGGTCTCATATATACGGGGGTCATCTCCGAATAAGGTAATGGCCTCCTCCTGGCCGTAATCTGTCTTAAGGACCTTGGGCCATTCGGGCCATGGATTATCAGGTCTTCTTACTGCGGGAGGTGCAGGCATCATCTCCAGCTGGGTAACTGACTTGCAGCCGTGCCTTATGCAGGTTCCGACGCAGTCATTGCCGGTATCTCCGCCACCTACTATAACGACTTTCTTTCCCTTTGCACTGATATAGGTGCCTTCCTTAAGGCCGCTGTCCAAAAGGCTCTTGGTGGTGGACTTAAGGAAATCCACTGCGTAGTACACGCCCTTTACCTTATCGAAGTCCTTTACCCCAAGAGGTCTTGCCTTCTTGGCGCCGCAGCAAAGAGCGATGGCATCATAGTCTTTTAGAAGTTCCTGTGCACTTAAGTTTTTGCCCTTTGCTCCCGGATCTGTAGTTTTCCCCTTTAAGGAAGCCTCCTTGCCGGTAAGTCCGACGTTAACTCCTGTCTCAAAAACAACTCCCTCTTCTTCCATGAGCTTTCTTCTGCGGTCAATGACCTCTTTCTGAAGCTTCATGTTGGGGATGCCATACATTAAAAGCCCGCCGATCCGGTCCTCCCTCTCGAAGACGGTAACGCTGTGCCCTCTGTGGTTGAGCTGATCCGCTACAGCAAGGCCTGAGGGACCGCTTCCTATTACCGCTACCTTTTTTCCGCTCCTGATCTTAGGAATACGGGGTTTCATAAGTCCCTGCTTAAAGGCTGATTCTATAAGATACAGCTCGTTGTTGTGGATGGTCACCGGGTCATCGTTCATGCCGCAGATGCAGGCCTTCTCGCAAAGGGCCGGGCAGACTCTTCCGGTGAACTCCGGGAAGTTACTTGTCTTTAAAAGTCTTGAAAGGGCGTGAGCGATGTGATCGTGGTAGATCTCGTCGTTCCACTCGGGGATCAGATTGTGAAGCGGACACCCTGTCACCATGCCCTTAAGCTTTATGGCCGACTGACACATGGGCACTCCGCAGTTCATGCATCTTGCTCCCTGCTCCTTTCTCTTTTCCGGATCAAGGCTGGTATGAAATTCTTTAAAGCTTGATATGCGTTCCTTTACGGGGATTACGGCGTCTTCGCGCCTTGCATATTCCAAAAATCCAGTTGGCTTACCCATCTTTACAGCTTTCCTTTCACCGGTTATTTTGTGATCTCGTTGAATGCCTCAAGTACTGCATTCTCATGGGATATTCCCTGTTCCTCGTATCTTCCGATGGCACTTATCACCTTCTGATAGTCGTGAGGAACAATCCTCTTAAAGTGAGGAAGATATTCTTCAAAGTTGTCCAGAACCTCTTTTGCAAGCTCTGAACCTGTCTCTTTTTCATAATCCTCAAGGATGTCCTTAAGTTCTGCGATGTCATACTTCTCGGAGAGCTCCTCCAGGGAAACCATCTCTTTGTTCATCCTTCTGTACAGGTCGTGGTGAAGGTCCAGAACATAGGCGATTCCGCCGCTCATACCTGCTGCAAAGTTCTTGCCTGTATCTCCGAGGACAACCGCTCTTCCGCCTGTCATATACTCAAGGCCGTGGTCTCCGCAGCCCTCAACAACAGCGATGGCACCTGAGTTTCTTACGCAGAACCTCTCACCTGCAACTCCGCAGATATAGGCTTTTCCTGAGGTGGCTCCGTAAAGAGCAACGTTACCGATGATGATGTTCTCCGATGCCTTGAACTTAGCTTTCTTTGGAGGTACCACCACGATCTTGCCGCCGGAAAGTCCCTTTCCGAGACCATCATTGGCGTCACCTTCAAGCCTTAAGGTCATACCCTTGGGAATGAATGCTCCGAAGGACTGGCCTACGCCGCCCTTGCAATTCACGACAAATGTGTCATCTTCCAGTTCGCTGCCAAGGTTTTCGGTAATAACGGAGCCAAGGATTGTACCGACAGCTCTGTCGGTACTGCTCACCTCAAGCTCTGCCTCGTGCTTTTTACCTGACCTTATGTGGCTGTCAAAGGCAGGTAAAAGAGCTGCCTCATCAACTGTGGTCTTAAGCTTGAAATCATAAATCTTGGCAGGATCAAAATGCCTTGATGCAATATTTGCATAATCCCTGTTAAGGATCTGAGTAAGGTTCACCATCTCAGCCCGCTTTGTGATCTGCTTATCCTTGACCTTGAGGCAGTCGGATCTTCCAACCATCTCATCAACGGTCTTAAAGCCAAGGCTTGCCATTATCTCACGAAGTTCTTCGGCTATAAAGAGCATGAAGTTCATTACATATTCGGGCTTACCCTTGAAGCGCTTCCTTAAGCACTCGTTCTGGGTTGCGATTCCCACAGGACAGGTGTCCTGGTTGCAGACCCTCATCATCATGCATCCCATGGTAACAAGGGGAGCTGTTGCAAATCCGAATTCCTCTGCACCAAGGAGACACGCGATGGCCACATCTCTGCCGCTCATAAGCTTTCCGTCGGTCTCAAGGATGACATGGTCACGAAGTCCGCTCTCGATAAGAGATCTGTGGGCCTCTGCTACACCAAGCTCCCAGGGAAGTCCGGCGTTGTGGATTGAACTCTGGGGTGCTGCTCCTGTTCCTCCGTCGTATCCCGAAACCAGGATGACCTGTGCTCCCGCCTTGGCAACACCTGATGCGATTGTGCCGACGCCTGCCTCAGATACCAGCTTTACGGATATCCTTGCTCTTCTGTTGGCGTTTTTAAGGTCGTATATGAGCTGTGCCAGATCCTCGATGGAATAGATATCGTGGTGAGGAGGCGGGGAGATCAGTGATACGCCGGGAGTTGAAAATCTTGTTTTTGCAACCCAGGGGTAAACCTTCTTGCCGGGAAGGTGTCCGCCTTCACCGGGCTTTGCGCCCTGAGCCATCTTGATCTGGATCTCCTGTGCGCTTAAAAGGTATCTCTCCGAAACTCCGAATCTTCCGGAAGCCACCTGCTTGATGGCACTGTTCTTTATGGTTCCGAATCTCGAAGGCTCTTCGCCTCCCTCACCGGTATTGGACTTTCCGCCGAGGGTGTTCATGGCGATGGCCATGGTCTCGTGAGCTTCCTGAGATATTGAGCCGTAGCTCATGGCTCCGGTGTTAAATCTCTTTACGATCTCGCTTGCCGGTTCAACCTCGTCTAAAGCCACCGGCTCTTTTACCGGAACAAATTCCAGAAGGCCTCTTAAGGTGTGAGGCTTCTCATTGTCAACGATGTCGGTATATTCCTTGAACCTCTCATAGCTTCCCGACTGGGTTGCCTGCTGCAGGGCGATGATTGTCTGGGGATTGTAGAGATGATCCTCCTTGTCATTGCCGCTTCTTAGCTTGTGGAAGCCTGTGCTGTCAAGGGATGTATCCGTCACAAGTCCCATGGGATCGAAGGCGTGGTCATGTCTGAACTTAATGCCCTCCTCGATCTCCGCAAGGCCGATTCCTCCGACCCTGCTGACCGTGCCGGTAAAGTATGCGTCAATAACTTCTTTCGAAAGGCCGATGGCCTCGAAGATCCTTGCGGACTGGTAGGACTGCAGCGTGGAGATACCCATTTTTGCTGCGGTCTTTACGATGCCGTGAAGGATCGCAAAATTGTAATCCTTGATCGCCGTGTGGTAATCCTTGTCCAGAATACCGATGTCGATAAGCTCAGCTATGCACTCGTGGGCCAGGTAGGGGTTGATGGCTCTTGCGCCGAATCCAAGAAGAGTTGCCATCTGATGTACGTCTCTGGGCTCACCGCTCTCCAATATAAGAGAGATGGCAGTTCTTTTCTTGGTCCTGACCAGGTGCTGCTCCACTGAGGAAACCGCCAACAGTGAAGGAATTGCCACATGGTTTTCGTCTATTCCTCTGTCTGAGAGAATGATGATGTTACTGCCCTTGCTGTAGGCTCTGTCAACGCTGATGGACAGCTGCTCCAGCGCCTTTTTAAGGGAGGTGTTGTTGTAATAAAGAAGTGAAATGGTCTCAGCCTTAAATCCGGGCTGGTCCAGTGTCTTGATCTTAAGAAGGTCAACTCCTGTAAGGATCGGGTTATTCACCTCAAGTACCCGGCAGTTCTCGCTCTTTTCCTGAAGGAGGTTACCGTCGGAGCCGATGTATACGGTGGTATCCGTCACTATCTCCTCCCTTAAGGAGTCGATGGGCGGGTTTGTTACCTGGGCGAACAGCTGCTTGAAATAAGAGAAAAGAGGCTGATGCTTCTCGGAAAGTACTGCCAGAGGAACATCATGTCCCATGGAGGCTGTAGCCTCAATGCCGTTTTCAGCCATGGGAAGAATTCCGTTTTTCACATCCTCATAGGTGTAGCCGAAGGCCTTGTAGAGCTTATCTCTCATCTCCTGGCTGTGGGTGGGGATCTTCTTGTTGGGAACGGAAAGCTCTCCAAGATGGAGGAGATTCCTGTCGATCCACTCGCCGTAGGGCTGCCTTGAAGCGTAGTAGTTCTTGCACTCCTCATCGGAGATGATGCGCTTTTCCTTGGTATCCACCAGAAGGATCTTGCCGGGCTGAAGCCTTGACTTCTTCACGATGTGCTCGGGGGCAATGTCAAGAACTCCCACTTCCGAGGAAAGGATCAGTCTGTTGTCGTCGGTGATGTAGTATCTTGAAGGACGAAGTCCGTTTCTGTCCAGGGTTGCGCCAAGCACGTCACCGTCGGTGAAAAGAATTGCCGCAGGGCCGTCCCAGGGCTCCATCATGGTAGCGTAGTAATGGTAGAAGTCTTTTTTGGTCTCCTCCATGAAATGGTTGTGCTTCCAGGGCTCGGGAATGGTCATCATAACCGCGAGGGGCAGGTCGATGCCGTTCATATACATAAACTCCAGGGTATTGTCCAGCATGGCTGAATCTGAGCCGCTCTTGTGGACTACAGGGAAGATTTTATCCAGGTCCCCGTCCTTCATGATAGGGGAAATAATGGTCTCCTCCCTGGCCAGCATCCTGTCGATGTTACCTCTTATGGTATTGATCTCACCGTTGTGGGCGATCATCCTGTAGGGATGAGCTCTCTCCCAGCTGGGTGTGGTATTTGTGGAGAATCTGGAATGTACCATGGCAATGGCTGTCTTGTAATCCTTGCTCTGAAGATCACTATAGAAAGCCCTGAGCTGCTTAACAAGGAACATTCCCTTATAGACGATGGTTCTGGATGACAAAGATGTGATGTAGGTATCTTCGGAGCTCTGCTCGAACTCTCTTCTGCAGACATAGAGCATTCTGTCAAAGTCGATACCCTTCTTACACCCTTCAGGTCTTTCGATGAAGCACTGGCAGATGCAGGGCATACAGTCCCTTGCCATGTCACCGAGGATCTCCGGATGAACCGGTACATCTCTCCAGCCAAGGAACTTCATGCCGCTCTTTTCACAGATGACTTCAAACATCCTCTTTGCGAAGGTTCTTTTAAGGTCATTTTGCGGAAAAAAGAACATTCCTACGCCGTAATCTCTCTCATCCCCAAGCTCTATACCGCACTTTTTTGCAGCCCCCGAAAAGAAGCTGTGGGAGATCTGCAGAAGGATACCAACACCATCACCAACCTTGCCGCTGGCATCCTTACCTGCGCGATGTTCAAGCTTTTCAACTATACTGAGGGCGTCGTCAAGAGCCTTTCCGTCGGCGTGGCCGTCAATATTGACAACCGCGCCTATTCCGCAGGCATCACGCTCTATGTTATCGTTGTACAGCATCTGTGTCATCGTAAAACTCTCCTAAATCAATAGTTTTATACTGCCTGTATTACTCTGAGAAAAGAAGATCTGAATATACGGGGAAGGGCCAGTACTGCTCATCCACAAGAAGCTCCAAAGCATCTGCTGACTTTCTTGCATCGTTCATGTCGGAAAGGATTGTCTTGTGATAGTAAGCAAGAGCTTTCCAGGGGTCTGCAGGAACCTTGTCCATATCCTTTGCAAGCTTCTGGCACTGCTTCATCAGGGAATCCGTCAGAACAGCAACTTCCTTGGATGTATCGGTTTCATAAGCTGTCACGCACCCTGCTGCCTTAAGGGTAGCCATTCTGTCGCACAGGTCTGCGGCATAGGAGGAAACAGCAGGAAGGATCTGACGTCTTATCATATCCAGCATTGTGTTTGCCTCGATGGCGATCTTGGCATTGTAGGTATCGGCGTGGATAAGAGCTCTTGCCTCAAGCTCGCCCTCAGTGTATACGCCGTTGCTTACATAAAGGTCTACTGCCTTCTTGTCAGCGTAGTGAGGAAGTGCATCTGCTGTGGAGATGAGGTTTGAAAGGCCTCTCTTCGTTGCCTCTTTTACCCAGGACTCATCATAACCGTTGCCGTTGAAGATGATTCTCTGGTGTTCAGTGAAGGTCTTCTTGATGAGCTTCTGAAGGTCTGCGTTGAAGTTCTTGGACTTTTCAAGCTTGTCAGCGAATTCCTTAAGTTCCTGAGCCATGATGGTGTTAAGAGCGATGTTGGGACCGGAGATTGACTGGGCACTTCCCAGCATACGGAACTCGAATTTGTTTCCGGTGAAAGCCATGGGTGAAGTTCTGTTTCTGTCTGTATTGTCCTGAGGGATTGAAGGAAGTACGTCGATTCCAATCTCGATCTTTTTCTTGCCGCCATCCTTGTAGGGCTTGCCCTTGATGATGGAATCCACAACTGCCTCAAGCTCATCTCCAAGGAAGATTGAGATGATTGCAGGCGGTGCCTCCTGGGCTCCCAGTCTGTGGTCGTTTCCGGCTGATGCTACGGTGCAGCGAAGGGTGTCCTGATACTCATCAACGCCCTTTACAAAGGCTGCCAGGAAAAGCAGGAACTGTGCGTTCTGACTGGGTGTGCTGCCGGGCTTAAGAAGGTTCTTTCCGGTGTCTGTTCCAATGGACCAGTTGTCATGCTTACCTGAACCGTTAACCCCGGCGAAGGGCTTCTCGTGAAGCAGGCATACAAAGCCGTGTCTGTCGGCAACCTTCTTCATGGTATCCATTGCGATCTGGTTTGAATCAGAAGCAGTGTTGGCATCTGAGTATACAGGAGCCATCTCATGCTGTGAGGGAGCAACCTCGTTGTGCTTGGTCTTTGAAAGAACACCAAGCTTCCAGAGCTCGTTATCAAGATCTTCCATGTAAGCAGCAACTCTGGGCTTGATAGCGCCAAAGTAGTGATCCTCAAGTTCCTGTCCTTTGGGAGGCTTGTTGCCGAACAGTGTTCTTCCGGTCATGATAAGATCTTCACGCTCCTTATAGAGCTTCTTGTCCACAAGGAAGTACTCCTGCTCGGGGCCGCACTGAGCGGTAACACGCTTGGTTTCGGTATCTCCGAAGAGCCTCAGGACTCTTATGGACTGCTTGCTTACCGCATCCATGGAGCGAAGCAGCGGTGTCTTTTTATCAAGAGCCTCTCCAGAATAGGAAAGGAAGATTGTGGGGATATAAAGGGAATTGTCTTTTACGAAAGCAAAGGAAGTGGGATCCCAGGCTGTGTAGCCTCTTGCCTCGAAGGTGGCGCGAAGGCCTCCTGAAGGGAATGAAGAGGCATCAGGCTCGCCCCTTACCAGCTCTTTTCCCGAGAAATCCATGGCGATCTTACCGCCGCCAACGGGATCGATGAAGCTGTCGTGCTTCTCTGCTGTAACGCCTGTCATGGGCTGGAACCAGTGTGTGTAGTGAGTTGCACCCTTTTCAACTGCCCACTGCTTCATGGCCTCTGCTATCTCATTTGCAGTTGCAAGCTCCAAGGGAGATCCGTCTGTGATGCACTGCTTCCATGCCTTGAAGGATGCGCTTGAGAGACGCTCCTTCATGGTCTCTTCATTGAATACATAGCTTCCGAAAAGCTCCGGTAAATGTGTTGCCTCGTTTTTCATACTGTTCTCCTCCTTTTCACCTTTCGGGTGATCTTCTTTTTATTCGACTTGATGATTTACGAGATTTTTTTTTGTCTATCTGCTGCGGTTTCCTCAAGCTGAGCACCTGAGTCTCCGTAGTTTGAAAGGACTCTTGCGGAAGGGTCGTTTACGTTGCATCCCTCCCACTCTTTGTTGGGCATCCAGAAATCCTTGATCATTTCGGCCTGTCCCGGGTAAAACTCCTCGAAGATTTCTCTGTATAAAAGGCTCTCCTTGGTGAAGGGTGTGCAGTAGGTGTATTTCTTTCTGCGCTCCTCATATTCTTCATCGCTGTATTTTTGCTCTGCATAGGCTTTGAGGTCATCCACCATGCTGTGTCCTACTGCATCGGAGAAGGCTGCCTTCTGCCTCCAGAGGATGTTGTCCGGCAGAAGTTGGTCCTTCTCGAATGCGTGCCTAAGGAGATATTTTCCCATATTGTATTTGTTGAGCTTTATTTCCGGGTCGATGCTCATTACATATTTGACAAAAGAGACATCACCGAAGGGAACTCTTGCTTCTAAGCTGTTGGCGCTGATGCATCTGTCTGCCCTAAGGACATCGTACATGTAGAGCTCATCCACTCTCTTTTTTGCTTCCTTCTGGAAAGCCTTAGCATCCGGCGCAAAGTCCGTGTACTTGTAACCGAAGAGCTCATCGGAAATCTCGCCGGTCATCAGCACTCTCACATCCGTGTTCTCGTGGATGGCCTTGCAGCAAAGGTACATTCCCATGCTGGCTCTTATGGTGGTGATATCCCAGGTTCCAAGGAGCTTTATCACATTTGGCAGCTCTGCGATTACCTGCTCCGGTGTCATATAAACCTCTGTATGATCGGAACCTATGAAGTCTGCCACCTCTTTGGCGAACTTAAGATCTATGGCATCCTTCTCCATTCCTATGGCAAAGGTGCGGATTCTTTTCCTCGGTTTTCCTGTCTTTCTGGCCTTCTCATCCAGGATCCTCTGGCTGATGGCACACACCAGGCTGGAATCAAGTCCGCCGGATAAAAGGAATCCTAAAGGTGCATCCGCATCCATTCTGGCTTCTACGCTGCTTACGAATCTGTCATGTATCTGTCTGCAGGCCTCCTCAACATCCGAAGTGCTGTAGCTTTCAGGCTCTGTCAGGTTTTCATATCTTGTGAAGTGTCCGTCCCTGTAGAAATGTCCCGGAGGGAAGGGCTTTATCTTCTGGCATACACCTTCAAGGTTGCAGGCCTCTGAAGCAAACATTATGTAGCCTTCATTGTCGTATCCGTAGAACAGTGGCCTTATCCCCATGGGATCTCTTCCTGCTACAAGCTCATTTGTGGTGTGATCATAAATAATACAAGCGAACTCGCTTCCAAGCATCTCCCACATTGCATCCTTGTACTCATGATAGAGAGGAAGGATGACCTCGCAGTCGGAATCACTCTTGAAGGTGTAGCCTTTTCTTTTCAGCTCCTTCTTCATCTTTCTGAATCCGTAGATCTCTCCGTTGCAGACGACCTTGTCCTCTTCCAGCTCAAAGGGCTGCATTCCCTCGGGATGAAGTCCCATGATGGCCAGCCTGTGGAAGCCAATGTAACCTATCGGGGTTTCCACCATCCTTGACATGTCAGGTCCTCTTGGGACGGTTCTGTCAAAGAAGGGACGAAGCTGATTCTCTGAAATTGACTTGGATGTGGTTCCCAGAATTGAGCACATATCGTTCTCCTATGCAGTAAATATTTGGAATAAACGTTCGCTTGAATTTTTGTATACCCTGTATGCAAAAAGGGCGCTGATGGAAAGCCGCAGTTTAAGCTGCTGTTCTTCCATCAACGCCCTTGTTGATCAATTTGAATACCTGTATACAATTTTGCTTTTTCAAATCATATTACTATATATTGTATCTGTCAACAGTTTTT
>JAILFT010000014.1 GCA_024697425.1 Butyrivibrio sp.
AGATAGTTAAGGAAGAGGGGGCAAACAACTTTACCACCTTTGAAGTAGACCTCGGTGATGAATGATATTGCATATCAGGCTTTATGGAAAGCGCGAAAAAACCGGCTCCCGTTTTTATAATGGGAAGCCGGTAATTTATTGCCTTTAACAGATCTTAGATCATTTCTTGTACTCGTAGAAACCTTTACCTGCGTTGATTCCGGTCTCGCCCTTGTCGATCTTCTCCTTGAGAAGAAGGCCGATCTTGTGGATGGTGGAATCGGGATCCTGTGCCTCGGGCTTCATCTGGTTGATGTTGTATGCGGTCTCAAGACCTACGATATCAAGGATCTCGAAAGGTCCCTTGGGGGCGCCGGTTGCAAGACGCCATGTAAGGTCGATGGTCTCGGGATCAGCTACCTCTTTTGCCCAGAGAGCCTGAGCTGCGGAGAGGAAAGGAACCAGCATGGAGTTAAGGATATAGCCGGGCTGCTCTTTGCGAAGCTCAAGGGAGATCATATTGATCTCTTTGGCAAACTCAACAACCTTCTTATAGATCTCGGGATCTGTTCCGGGATGGCCCATGATCTCGGCTGTGTTGTTCTTCCAGATGGTGTTTGCGAAGTGGAGTGAGAGATACTTCTCAGGTCTTCCTGTGTACTCTGCAAACATGCTGGGAAGAAGTGTTGAAGAGTTGGTTACGAGGATAGTATCGGGATCAAGAAGATCCTTCATCTGCTCGTATACGTCGATCTTGGCATCAGGGTCCTCTGCCATGGACTCGATAACGATATCAGCGCCGGAAACGGCCTTTGCCATATCAAGCTCGATATGTACGTTATCTGTCATGTTCTTTTCGCCCTTGGCGATAAGCTCATCGATGGCTTCCGGTGTGATTCCGTCCCAGCTTGTGATAAGTCCCTTGGGATAAAGAAGCTTGCCTAAAGGATTGCCGATAAAGCCCTTTGCTGCTGCAAGATCATCAAGCATTGCCTTCTTGTAAAGCTCTATCTTTGGAGTTGTTCTTCCGATGGAAGACTGGCTTCTGAGCCAGAATGTAACGTCATGGCCCGTGTAAGCGCACATAAGGCCAATCTGTGTACCCAAAACACCGCCGCCTGCAACTACTACTTTGTTCATAGAAACAAATACCTCCTTGAATAAAAATGCATTGGTTAAAACTGCGATTTTATACCCCTAATACAGTTACGTATCCATGGTAACATATGAATAAATATAAATATATAACATTTTGTTCCCTTCAACTCTTTAATGTGATAAAATGGCAACGTGTAAAACTTGCATGAAAGAAGGAGAGGGGAAATGACAACATCACAAATCGGTATTATCATCTCTATTCTGGTGTATCTTAGCGGAATGCTGCTGGTAGGCTTTGTCAGCTCCAAGGACACCAACGACGTTAAGGACTTCTATCTTGGCGGAAGAAAACTGGGACCATTTGTTACAGCCATGAGTGCTGAGGCATCCGACATGAGTTCCTATCTTCTCATGGGAGTGCCGGGACTTGCTTACTTTTCGGGCATTGCCGATGCAGGCTGGACTGCAGCGGGCCTTATAGTCGGAACCTATCTTAACTGGCTATTTACAGCGGGGAGGCTTCGTAATTACACCGAGTCTCTGGACGCTATCACAATTCCCGATTATTTCAAAAAGCGCTTCAACGACAAGAGCAATATCATTCTGTGTATCGGCGCTGCATTTATCCTTATATTCTTCGTTCCTTATACCGCATCAGGCTTTTCCGCCTGCGGCAAGCTCTTTTCATCATTATTCGGAGTAAATTACCAGCTTGCCATGATCGTGTCAGCTGTCATCATCGTGGGTTATACCACAACCGGCGGTTTCCTTGCTGCATCTAAGACTGACTTTATCCAGTCCATCGTAATGACACTGGCTCTTTTCTTTGTTGTGACCTACGGAATCGTCACCGCAGGAGGCCTTGGCGTAGTGGCTTCTAATCTCAAGACTCTCCCCGGTTATATCAATATAAGTGCAACCTACAACAATGCCACAGGAGGAGCAGATCCCTACGGGCTTTTCAGTAAGATCACAACCTTCTGCTGGGGACTTGGATATTTCGGAATGCCCCATATCCTGCTTAGATTCATGGCCATCAGAAAGACCTCTGAGCTTAATCTCTCAAGAAGGATCGCTTCCATCTGGGTTGTATTCTCCCTTGGAGTTGCCGTTATCCTCGGCGTTGTGGGAAGAGCCATGACTCAGAGCGGTGTTCTTGAGACTCTGATTGAGGCAGATAATCCCGGCAGTGCTTCAAAGGCTGAGACTCTTATCGTTGTTCTTGCTAATCAGATAAGTCAGCACAACTTCCTGTTTGCACTTCTTGCAGGTATGGTA
>JAILFT010000063.1 GCA_024697425.1 Butyrivibrio sp.
CTTGGAAAGGTTAGGACGATTACCGCATCTTCAAACTATAAGACTGATTATTTCATAGGAAAAGAGGGAGCATCCTCCGCCAGAGTCATTGATGCAGGGTGGCTTATGAAGGAAGCCAACGAGCATTTTGCAGAGGTTTTCTACGGAACCTTCTTTGCTGACTATACGGATGATGAAGGCGGGATCTGCGCCACAATCTTTCAGGCACAGCAGAACTATCCAAAGGCAGTTCAGGCTGATGATAGCGGCATAGCTCTTTTCCTGGTTCCGAAGGATTCAGAGAGGATAGTTCTTCAAAGCGGTATGTCCAGGGAGCAGAAGTTTCTGCTTCACTTCCATGACAGGGACGAGAGCATAAGCAGCTTAAATGACAGGAGCATTGTCTATCAGATGCCCTACAGGCCCTATGTGAGTCCGAAGGTTCATGAAAGGGCGGGAGTCTGGACAGAGGTCTTTACTGATAAGAGCGACTACAGGGTAGAGCAGAATCTCATTGCCAGGGCAGACGGCCACTGCAGAGCGTACGGAATGCTGAATTTCGGCGATTCCTACGATTCCAATTACACAGCCCAGGGAAGAGGCGGCGGAAAGCTGGTGTGGTGCAACAACGAGTATGATTATCCTCATGCCTGCGCGCTGCTTTATGCAAAGACCGGCATCAGAAGATTTATGGATTACAATATTGCTTCCGCAAGCCACTGGATGGATGTGGATGTGTGCCACTATCACAAAGACCCGCTTTACATTGGAGGACAGTGGGAACACACTGCGGGGCATGTGGTGAACGGCACCATGGTATGCTCCCACGAGTGGGTGGAAGGACTTCTGGACTATTACCACCTCACCGGAGATGAGAGAGGGCTGGAGACTGCCATAGGGATCGGAGAGAACGTGAACAGGCTTCTTGATATGCCCATGTATGCCAAAGCGGGAGAGACCAACGCCAGGGAAACCGGCTGGGCACTGAGGACTCTCACCGCGCTGTACATCGAGACCGGTGAGAGAAGATGGCTTGTAAAGTGTAAAAAGATACTCGATGACTTTAAGATCTGGGAGGAGCAGTACGGACACTGGCTTGCTCCCTATACAGACAACACGGTTATCAGAGTGGGATTTATGATTTCCGTGGCTGTGGGCTCTTTGATGCGCTACTACAGGCAGTTCCCGGATGAGGAGATAAAAGGCCTTATCTTAAGGGCAGTGGATGATATGATTGAAAACTGCTATGTGAAAGAGTGGGGGATTTTCTATTACAAGGAACTTCCTTCTTTGAACAGACTTGGAAATAACACCCTTCTTCTGGAGGCCCTCACCATAGCATACGACCTTACAAAGGATCCTTCATACCTTGAGTACGGTATGGAGACCTTCAGAAAAGCGATATCGGATACTCCTGGATACTCCGGATCCAAGAAGCATGAGGAAGACGCGGTTCTGGTGGGAAATGCCAGCAGCAAGAACTTTGCCCAGAGCATGATACCCCTTGCGGGATTCTACAGGGCTATGACCAAGGCAGGTATTACTTTATGAGATCAGCAGGAAAAATAGATATGACCAAAGGATCCATCATGGGGAATATAATGATGTTCGCGCTCCCCATAGTCCTTGGAAATATTTTGCAGTATCTCTACACCACTGTGGACACTCTGGTGATAGGTCACTACTGCGACTACACCGCAATTGCCGCAGTTGGAACCAGCTCTCAGCCCATAGAGGTTCTGCTTTGCATTTTTCTCGGGATAGGAACGGGAGTGAGCATTCTCATTTCCCAGCATACCGGGGCCGATGATATTGCCGGTGTAAGAGATGCCTGCAAGACCGCCATATCCTTTGTATATATGTGCGGGATACCGGTGAGCATTACAGGCTGGTTTGCGGCTCCATTTATCTTAAGGTTTATGGGCGTTCCCGGGGATGTGTGGGACAATGCACTTCTTTACACAAGGATAGTTCTGTGCGGCGCCATCGGAAACATAGGATATAACATGAACGCCGGAATCTTAAGGGGACTTGGAGACAGCAGAGCATCCCTTTATTTCCTGGTGGTTTCCACTGTTGTCAATATTGTATTGGATATTACTCTGGTGGGGTCTTTAAAACTTGGAGTGTCGGGAGTTTCACTGGCTACAAGCATAGCCATGTTCCTGGCCTGGATAGTGAGCATCATATATATCAGACGCAAATACCCGGAGATGGAGTTCACTTTTTTCCCAAGAAAAGTGATAAAGAGCGAGCTTAAAAAGATAATGTCCATCGGCCTCCCCATAGGACTTAACAATTCCCTGTTCTCCTTTGGACACGTGGCTCTTCAGACTCTTATAAATGCGGAAGGGTCTGTATTCATGGCGGGGTGGTCCATAGCGGGAAGAGTAACGGGACTTGCCAATATGGCCATTACAGGAATATCCTCTGCGGCTACAACTTACTCAGGGCAGAATTTCGGTGCGGGAAGAATAGACCGCCTAAGGCAGGGACAGGTTGTCATTCCCTTTGCCAACGGCGCAATTACACTTGGCTTCGGACTTATCTTTATCCTTCTGAGATTCCCAATCCTTTCGCTCTTCACAAAGGAAGCAGGCGTTCTTGCCCTGGCCGGAAGGAACGTTGTGATCATGCTGTCCTGCCAGTGGATGTATGCAGTGTTCAATTCCATTTCCTGCATAGTGAACGGCACAGGAAGAGTTAAGTATACCACCTTCATAAACCTTATGATGCTGTGGGCTGTAAGGATTCCTTCCGCCTATCTTATCTCCAGACTTATAGCCGGAAGGCACCTTATGTTCTGCTTTCCCATCTCCTTTGGGTTCGGAATGCTGTGCATGATTGGCTACTTTTTGTTCTCTCCCTCCTGGAGAGAACTCATGAGATCGACTTCGCAGCAGAAAAGCTGAAATAAAGCGACTTTTTTAAAATTAGAAGAAACAAATCCCCCGGCTTACATGTATAATATATGCGTGGGCAAAAGTTACTTAAGGATAAGAGTAAAAGTACGAAAACAAGGGGGATCAAGCATGATCAGAAAGTACAGAATAGGGAATCCGATTCCTACTGATTCCGTGATAGAAGATATCCCGGTTTCACAGGACGGCATTCCCTATTTTAAAGTGGATGAAGAGGCAAAAGAGCTGTCTCTTTTCCTGGAAAAAGACGAGAAGATATTCGGTCTTGGCGAGACCGTAAGAGGCATGAACAAGAGGGGATGGCTGTACACCAGCAATAATACGGACGATCCCAATCACACAGAGAACAAGCACTCATTATATGCGTCGCAGAACTTCTTTGTGGTTTTCTCAAAGAAGAGAAGCTTTGGCGTGTATGTCGACACTCCGGGGAAGGTGAGTTTCGACATCGGCTATACCAGGTTGGATAAGCTGACCGTGGGCTTCGAGGACTTTGATGCGGACCTTTATATTGTTGAGGGAGATGACGTTTTGGACATTGTCACTTCCTTCAGAAAGATCATCGGACAAAGCTATATTGCGCCAAGGTGGGCCTTTGGATTCGGACAGAGCAGATGGAGCTATATGACTGCCGATGAGGTCAGGGAAGTAGCTGATAAGTACGAGGCAGCAGGGATCCCTCTTAGCATGATCTATCTTGACATCGACTACATGGAGCGGTACAAGGACTTCACGGTGGATGAAGGTTCTTTTCCCGAGTTTCCAAAGTTTGTGGAGGAGATGAAGGCAAGGGGCATTCACCTTGTTCCCATTATCGATGCGGGAGTTAAGATCGAAGAGGGATACGACGTCTACGAAGAGGGCGTAAGGAACGGATTCTTTGTCAAAAAAGATAACGGCGAAAACCTTGTGGCTGCTGTATGGCCGGGAAGAGTTCATTTCCCGGACTTTCTCAATGACGAAGCAAGGCAGTGGTTCGGCAACAAGTACAAGGTGCTTACAGATCAGGGAATCGACGGATTCTGGAATGACATGAATGAGCCGGCTATTTTTTATACCGAGGATCATCTTAATGAGGTTTTTGAGAAGATTGAGGACTATAAGGGCAAGAATCTGGATATCAATTCTTTCTTTGCCTTTAAGGAGCTGGTGGGTTCTATCGACAACAATCCCGAGGACTACAGGCGTTTCTACCATGAGTACAAGGGCAGGAAGATAAGGCACGACAAGGTTCATAACATCTTCGGTTACAACATGACCAGGGCAGCAGGTGAGGCCTTTGAGCGTATCTCACCCGATAAGAGGATCCTGATGTTCTCAAGGTCCTCCTATATAGGGATGCACCGCTACGGCGGAGTGTGGCACGGAGACAATCAGTCCTGGTGGTCACATCTTCTGCTGAACATTCAGCAGCTTCCGGCTCTTAATATGTGCGGCTTCCTCTATACCGGCGCGGACATAGGGGGATTCGGAAGTGATACTACCGAGGATCTGGTGCTCAGGTGGACAGCTTTCGGCATTTTCACGCCTCTTTTCAGAAATCATTCTGCACTGGGTACAAGGCGTCAGGAGCTCTACAGGTTTGAGAACATTCCGGCCTTCAGGAATATTGTGAGGCTGAGGTACGCGCTGATTCCATACCTTTATTCCGAGTTTATGAAGGCGGCAACAGGCAGCAGGATGCTGTTTAAACCGCTGTGCTTTGAGTATGGCGATGACAGGAGTGCTCAGGTGGAAGACCAGCTGCTTCTTGGAGAGAGCATAATGCTGGCTCCTGTCTACACACAGAACGCAGAGGGCAGATACGTATATCTTCCGGAGGATATGAAGCTTGTAAGGTTCAGGGCTTTTGACGATTATGATGAGGAGGTGCTTTCGGCAGGAGACCATTATGTCAAGGCAGGACTTGATGAAATCCTTGTGTTTGTAAGAAAAGGCAATGTTCTTCCTGTTGCAGACCCGGACCGCGGAATGGATGAGGCGAAGGCATCTGAACTTAGCTATATCTGTTATGAGGCTGATCCTGAGTCCTATGAGCTCTATACCGACGATGGTATCAGCAGACTCTGAAGAAACTATTAAAATTCTATAAAGATGCGGGTTTGCGCGTTTTATGGATTTACTTGTGCATTTCTTTTTGATATAGTACCCCTTGTGGTTTGCAAATGAAATAAAATTACAGACTGCTTATGAGGAAAGAAAAGGGGAGAAAAAATGGAACACAAGATCACAGGAAACGAAGAAACAATTGCAAGGACTATAGCAGATACAGTTGCCCTTGAAAAGACACTGGCATCCTTCGGAGCGTTAAAGGCGGTATCAACAGTCAGAAAGAGTTTTCTTAGTAATTCCGGTTCAAGGAAGAAATTTGATAATCTTAAATGAGAGAGGTCGCAGCGCAAAGCTGTGACCTTTTTTCTTTTTGCAGATTTTGTGCGTGCTTTGGGACCTCTTACGGTATTGTGTGCTATAATCTATCTTAATGTATGGAAAAATGTATGAAATAAAGATTGGAGGAGAGTAGCAATGACACAGAAAATTAAAGATGCAGCCAGCAAAGGCAAGGGATTTGCCGGTGAGTTCCGCGAGTTCATCATGCGCGGCAATGTAATGGACATGGCAGTCGGCGTCATCATCGGCGGCGCATTCCAGAAGATCATCACTTCTTTGGTAGATGACATTATCATGCCGGTTATCGGCCTTCTCACAGGCGGAGTTGACCTCAACAACAAGTTTGTGGTTCTTGACGGCGGCTATTATGAAACTCTGGAAGCAGCCAAGGAAGCAGGCGCAGCAACACTTAACTACGGAACCTTTATTACAGTAGTCATCAACTTTATTCTTATGGCTCTTGTTATCTTCTGTCTGGTTAAGTTCATGAACGGTGTGAGAAATAAAGTTGCAAAGGAAGAAGAGCAGGCTCCCGCAACCACCAAGATCTGCCCTAAATGTAAGAGCGAGATCCATATCGATGCAACAAGATGTCCTCACTGCACATCTGAGGTGTGATGCTTATACGGCGGTGATACAAAGTCTCTGATCGGAAACGGTCAGGGACTTTTTGTGTAGTGGCTGAAGGTTTTTGGACCCTGGGGACGGAGTCAAGGGATCATTTTTTGAAAGGTGAAATGTTTTTTATAACGATTAAAGATTTACTTTATATAATATTTATAATCATTGTGTATACTAAATATTAGCGTACCTGTTGTAAGCAATTCACATGTCTCTATATGGAGGTCAATTATGAGTAGTAGCCCGTCAAAGAAAGCAGGATCATCACCCAAGGCCATCAGTGCCAAGATATCATTGCTGTTTGTAGCAATGCTGATCGTCACGATTATTGTTTCAGAGGGTATTATTTTCTCTCTTGGTTATTCAATGATTAGTGATCTTATTTACAATTCCTTAGAGAACGAAGTTTCTGTAGATGCAAGCAAAGTTAACAGAGAGCTTAACTCTACATTCTATTACCTCAATGCAGTTGCTGATTCTGTTGAGCAGAATGAATTTGCCTCCAATGAAGATCTGATGTCATATCTTGCCGGAACAGTCGGAAGATATGCACTTCTTCCCACCGGAACCTACCTGATGCTTAATGATAAGACATTTCTTTACCCGGCAGATCCCACATATGAGATTGAAGACTGTACGGAAAATGTCATGTACAAAGAAGCTATGACCTATACAAACAGCTGGTTTTATTACTATGACGTTCCTTACTTTGATAAGGTTACCGGAGGCCTTTGTGCATCGGTTATCAGACGTGTTCACCTGAAGGATGGTCGTGAAGGCGCATTTGCGGCTGACATGTTCCTCTCAAGTGTTCAGGAAGAGCTTGGCAATGTTAAGATTTACCAGACTGGCGGCGCAATGATGATCACAGGTCAGGGACTTTTGCTTACATATAAGAATGCCGATGTTTGCGGAAGCAACGTAGCAGATATCACTGATGATCCTTTCCTTACTGCAATTGGCAAGTTTGTGGCAGAGGAAGCGGGAAAAGAAACTCATGAAGTTACCAATGTCAAGATAGGAGGAGAGAAGTATTATCTTGCGGCCTCTCCGGTCAGCGGCACAGACTGGTTTGTAATAGCCTATGCTAAGCAGAAAGAAGTACTCTCAGCTCTTACCAGACTTGTGGTTATACTTGCTATTGTTTCAATAGTTGCGGTGGTTGCTGTTATCATAATTATGAATATCGTTCTTAAAAAGCTTATTAAGAACCCTGTTACAAGCCTTACAGGTAATATTGAAAAGATTTCAAACGGTGACTTTACTGTTGATATTTCTTCAAACGGAGATGACGAGATTGCTTACATGAACAATGCCATGGGCGATTTTGTAAACGGTATGAGATCATCCTTAAGTGAGATAAAAGATGTTTCCGGAAGACTTCTGGGAGATGCGCAAAACTCCAAGAGTACAGCTGAAGATCTTGAAGGGGCAGCCAATGAACAGTCTGCCAGCATGAATCAGATTCGTGAAAACATTGAAAATATGGCACAGGCTGTTAATGAGGTCGCTGAAAATGCAACAGTTCTTGCTCAGACAGTTGCCAGTGTAACAGAGCAGGAACAGCGGATAGAAGAGACAATGAATGAGCTTGTATCCAAAGCTGATTCCGGACAGCACGAGATGGCCGGTGTTGCCAATGAGATGAACGACATAGTTGATTCCATGAGGGATATGGCTGACGCAGTTTCAAGTGTTGACGAGGCTGCCGATAAGATCAATCAGATTGTTGACCTTATCAATTCCATTTCTTCACAGACAAATCTGTTGTCACTCAATGCCAGCATTGAGGCTGCAAGAGCAGGAGAAGCAGGAAAAGGATTCGCTGTTGTTGCTCAGGAAATCGGGCAGCTTGCTCAGAACTCGGCAGATGCCACAAAACAGATTGCTGATATTATTAAAGAAATGTCAGCCAGAGTTCAGCAGCTTTCAGAAAAATCAGAGACAAATACACAGCTTATCAATTCCAGCGCAGAGTCCATCAATAACGCGGCTACTACATTCAAAGAGATCACTCAGCAGCTGTCGGATGCCAACGAAACACTTACCACAATGGCAGGACAGATGGATAAGGTTAATGATGTTGCATCCAATATGGCATCTGTATCGGAAGAGCAGTCGGCATCAACTCAGGAGATCGCTGATAATGTAGAAAGAGTAACAGAAGCTGCCAAGGGAGTTGCATCCTCATCAGAGCTTGTTGCAAGTGCTGCTTCCTCAGTATCCGAGGCCGTTGATACCATCAACGGAAACCTCAACAGATTTACGATTCAGTAATAGGATTGTTTGACTTAATTAAAGGGATCCGCAGCACATGCTGCGGATCTTTTTTGGTCCCTGGGGACGGAGTCAAGGGACCATTTTTGCTCAGGGGTGCCCCTTGAGGACTTAAGTCAGGAGCGCGTTTTTGCGTTTTCACTCACCACTTCTTCGCGGGGCAGTGGGCAGCCTTTGACAATGCCCTGATCTCGACGTAGCAGCCGCATTTTAAACATGTGGCATCCATAAGCTTGTCACATTCCTTACAGGCGGCAAGCCTTTTTTGATACTCCTTATCGGCAGCTCTTTCATCTTCAGACAGTAGATTCTTTGTCTTTTCAACCTGAGCTATCACATCCTCTTTTCCCGCCATTTCAAATAAAAGACATCTCTTACATCCGCCGCTGGCATTATTATCCATAAGAATCACTCCAATTCTGTATTTTTCATTTAAATATAAGGCTTTTTCATAGTATCATTAGTAGAGGATGAATACCAGAAAAATGGTCCCTTGACTCCGTCCCCAGGGATCATTAACCAGGAGGAGGCTCAAGATGGCAACTACAGCAAAGAAAACAACTACAGCAAAGACTGCGGCCAAGAAGCCTGCAGCAAAGAAGACAACTACTGCGAAGAAAACCACGACCACAGCTAAGAAAACCACGTCAACCGGGACTTCTGTCAAAGTAACCGCGACAGAGAAGAAGCTTCTGGAGCTCTACAGAGCAGCGGATGCCGATACCAGGAAGGCTGCGATGGCTCTTTTAAAGGGAGAGAAATCCCAGCTTGGAGGTGTCCTTGATGCCATCCTTGAAAATAAGACTATAATGAATACAGTAACAAGTCTGTTTAAATAAAAGGTAAGACCTGAAAAGTTTTGTGATCAGGTAAACCGGTAAGGCTTCCGGGGATCAAAATCAGTTGAAAAGGAGAAAAGCATTATGTTGGAAGTGGGAACAAAGGCACCGGCATTTGAACTGCCTGATCAGAACGGAGTAGTTCATTCGCTGGAAGAATATAAAGGCAAGAAGGTTATACTGTATTTTTATCCGAAGGACAATACTTCCGGATGCACCAAGCAGGCCTGCGGTTTTTCCGAGAGATACCCTCAGTTTACAGAGAAGGGTGCGGTAGTACTCGGAATAAGCAAAGATACTGTGGCTTCCCATAAGAAGTTCGAAGAAAAATACGGTCTGGCATTTACATTATTGGCTGATCCGGAGCGCAAGGTAATAGAGGCCTATGATGTCTGGAAAGAAAAGAAAAACTACGGAAAAGTATCCATGGGAGTAGTCCGGACAACTTATCTTATTGATGAGGAGGGAATCATCATAAGGGCAAATGACAAGGTTAAAGCGGCTGAGGATCCGGAAAAGATGCTGGGAGAGCTGCAATGAGGATAATCCTTTCCCCTGCCAAGAAAATGAATGTAGATACTGATGTGCTTGAATATCAGGGACTTCCGGCTTTTCTGGATCAGACGCAGGAGATCCTTGACTGGCTCAGAAAACAGTCCGGCGCCGATTTGCAGAAGCTGTGGGGATGCAATGACAAAATAGCTGAGCAGAATTTTAAGCGTATCAAAGAAATGGATCTCCATAAAAGACTGACTCCGGCAATAATTTCCTATGAGGGGATTGCCTATCAGTACATGGCACCCGCTGTGTTTGAAGACAGCTCTTTTGATTATGTGCAGGAACATCTGCGGATTTTGTCAGGCTTCTATGGCGTGCTTAAGCCTATGGACGGAGTTACGCCATACAGGCTGGAGATGCAGGCAAAAGCATCTATTGGCGGATACAGGGATCTGTACGATCTATGGGGTTCGAGACTGTATGATGAGGTAAAAGATGATTCCGGAGTGATCATCAATCTTGCTTCGAAGGAATACTCCAGGTGCATTGAAAAGTACCTGAAGCCAGGAGACTGCTACATTACAGTCACTTTTGGTGAGCTTGTGAACGGAAAGCTTGTGACCAAAGGCACCTACGCCAAGATGGCAAGGGGAGAGATGGTCAGATACATGGCCGAGAACAATATTACAGAGGCAAAAGAAATCAGAAAGTTTGACAGACTTGGCTATGTTTACAGGGAAGATCTTTCAAGTGTTACGGAAATTGTTTTTGAAAGACAAAGCTGAAAGAGAGACCAAAATGGTCCCTTGACTAAAGTCCCCAGGGACCAAAAATGAGCCACTGACTCCGTCCCGAGGGACCATTACAAATCACCGATGATTTCATTAGAGGAGAACAGGATCCGGATGAAGAAAAAGAAATATAGGAAACTAAGGAAAGATAAAAATAGTAACCGGTTTGAGGAGATGATGCAAAGCCTTGGAAAAAGGGAGATCATCATCATCTCATCGGTCATTTTTGCGGTTACCCTTGCAATCATTCTGCTTATGGCGGTCAGAAAAGGTTACATGGACAATGGCTTCTCCAATGTTGTAAGTGAGGAAACCACTGTTGACGGCAGCGCCTCAAATGCAGCTTTGGATGGGGAAGATATGCCCGTAGTCGAGACGGCAACTGAAGGGATGAAGAGCGAGTCAACTCCGGATACAACCGTGCTTGCCAAAAAAGAAGGCGCGAAGGAAGGATATCTTAACAGATGTGTATTCCTTGGCGATTCCAGAACGGTTGCGATGGTCAACTACGGCTTTTTCAACGATGATGCCGCTTTGGCGCAGATTGGAATATCTCATCCGGCATTTGCATCCAATACATTTATTAACAATGCGGGAAAAGAATATACTTTAAAATCTTATCTGGGCTCCCATCAGGCTCCGGTCATCTATATTTTCCTGGGGGTAAACGGAATCAATGATTCCAGCGAGGAGCATTACAGGAATACATTTCTTACTCTTATAGACAGTGTGTCAGATATGGCGCCTAATTCCAATATTGTACTTGCGTCCATAGGCCCCGTAGATGACAACGGAATCTACAAAAATACTGTCCAGAACGCATGGATTGACAAATACAATGAGTTTCTGCTGGAAACAGCAAAGGAGAAGCACATTTTCTATCTCAATATCGCCGAAATCCTCAAGGGATCCAACGGACAGGTCAAGTCTGAGTATAACGGCGGTGACGGACTTCATTATTCCGTAAAAGGATGCGAGGCAATATTCAGGTACATAGTAGAGCATCCTGTACCCAAGATATCTGATGAAGGTGAATATGTAGTTAAGTATATTAAGCCCAATCCCAAAAAGGTCAAGGTTACAATGGGCACTGACTCGGGAATTGACGAAGATAAACTGCAGGGGCTTATGGACATGATGATGGGAAATACAGAAAACCAGAATACCTCAGATGCCGGTGCTCAAAGCAGTGAGGAAACGGAAGAGGAGCTGCGCAAAAAGCAAGAGGAAGAAGAGAAAAAGAAAGCAGAAGAGGAAGAGAAAAAGAAAGCGGAAGAGGAAGAAAAAAAGAAGGCCGAAGAGGAAGAGAAAAAGAAGGCCGAAGAGGAAGAGAAAAAGAAGGCCGAGGAGGAAGAGAAAAAGAAGGCCGAAGAGGAAGAGAGAAAGAAAGCCGAGGAAGAAGAGAGAAAGAAGGCTGAAGAAGAGGAAGAACGGAAGAAAGCGGAAGAGGAAGAAAAGAATAAAGACAACGCATCCGAAGAAGGTTCCGATGAAGAATCCGATAAGGATAAAGAAAAGGATGAAAGCGGGGAGAGCAGCTCCGAAGATACCGAAGAAGATTTGTCCAATCAGTCTGAAGAGGAAAACGTTAATAATCCGTAAGAAACATATGGCAATTGCTATAGATAAATACATTTCTGCTTAATGTTCAAAGGGAGATGACAAATGATACTTAAGAAACTTTCTGAACATATATGGTATATGCCATTTGAGGAAGAGCGGGACCGTCCGAACATTGGCTATGTTAAAGGCGATAAGCTGAGCCTGGCAATCGATGCGGGGCACTCGGAGGCGCATATCAGGGAGTTTTACGACCTTTTGCAAAAGGAAGGTCTGCCGCTCCCGACGCTTACTGTCCTTACGCACTGGCACTGGGATCACACTTTTGCTATGCACGCCGTAAACGGGCTTACCATGGCTAATAAAACCACAAACGGGCATCTTTTGAAATGCATGAAAAAGATAGAGACAAACGGTCCCGAAGATTTTCTTAACATGTATGACAGTATCCGGAAAGAGTATGAAGGCGGTAAAAAAGTGATCGTTGTCCCTGCAGATATTGTTTTTGAGGGGGACATGACAATCAATCTTGGCGGATGCACAGTCAGAATCCTGCAGACAGAGGCTCCTCATACTGACGATTCGACACTTGTTTATATAAGCGAAGATAAGACGCTTTTTGTCGGTGATGCAGCTTGCGCGCAGTTTCCTGACGGCGCCAGGGACAGGAAACTGGCCAGTGCTCTTGCAGATACGATCAGCATGACCGGCGCTGTCACCTGTGTTGAGGGACATTGGCAGCCTGTAGAGACTAAAGACACCCTGGCGGATCTTCTGGCATGAATTCTCTGTATTCTGACTAAAGCATCAATGATTCTGCCATTGAGTCGTCCTTTTTTGAGTTTCCATAAATCGACAAAAGACTTATGAGCACCAGTACAGCACCTGCAATAGGATAAACAATTATCAGCCGGTTTGTCGTGCCATAGATTTCCAGAACGCCTTTAAATACACAGCCGATGCTTAATGTGGCTATGGCTGTATTCCATATGTCAGTAAAGGGTTTGCCGGGAAATTTATTTTTGATGAGCATCACTTCATAAGGTAAAACACCCATGATAAGTGGTATGCCAAAGGCGTAAATCATGTAGTATGATGTTACGCCATGGCTGAATAATTCATATATGGCGCCAAAGAGTGCAAGAAATGCTGTCCAGACAGTAGCGTAGAATAAGTTCTTCTTTAATTCTTTTTCCATAGTCAGATCCTTTCTGATCGTTTATCACCGGTCCTCAAATATATACGATATCGCTGACGCTTCGTTCTTTGATGCTTCCGCCGGAAGTGGGATTGTTGATAACATAGCCATTGAAATACATGGTAGATGATCCGCCTCCGTCAAGGTTGTAAGCAGTTGTTACCCCCAGATCTTTCATGAAGTTTGCAAGCTCATAAAGGCTTAAACCTTCGCTCTCGGAGGTTCTTCCGTCTGATACCACAAAAACAAAATGGTTGGCATCAATGACTCCTATGGCAGTTCGCGGGTTGCTGGTCTTGGCTCTGTCTACCTCAGTGTTTGTATCTACTGCAACTTCACTGTCTTCTATAAGAGCAGGGCCGAAAGTAAATGCCTGCCAGACACCCATTGAAACGAGTTCCTCTGCTGTATATTCGGCATCATTTACTACTTCCATTGTGCCATCGGCATATATGCACAACACGTCGGAACCGTTTGCCGTGTCTCTGTAGACAACACCGTTTCTTATGACATATCCACTTTCCTGAACTCCGTAATAGTCTCCGTTTATGGCCAGTACGGCTCCGTTGCTTTCTGCGATAGATGAAGTGGTTGCCGTCACATTTTTTCCATAGGTGTCATCTGCGAAAGCGGTCTTCAAATACCTGGCAGAAGAGAGGGTTAC
>JAILFT010000072.1 GCA_024697425.1 Butyrivibrio sp.
TTGTCGATCCTGAGTTTGTAGCCGGTGAGGTCAACGTTGACCTGGTCGTTTAAGCGGACGCGGATGTCCGGGCGATACCAGACGTAAGGTGTAAAGCTGTAGACCTTGGGACCGGTGGGCCCGACTGAACCGTCAGGTTCCTTCCTGATCTGGCGAAGCACCAGTTTTTTGTCAAAACATGCATTGTCTGAGCCGATGACAAAGCTGTAGCCCTTGAGGAAATAGCCCTCGTCAACTCCGGTGGCTGTAACGCCGTAGAGCCAGTTGTCCATACGGCCGTTGAACTCGCAGCCGACACGCAGGCACTGATCTTCTCTTGCTCCGCGGATTCCCTTTTCATGGATATTGGCCGTAGCATAAGGCAGCTCCTCAACCGGCAAGTAATCCTCGCGAGGTATTATCGCAGAGATCGTCTCATCCTCTGTAAGATGAGGACTATAGAAAGGATCCCAGTTGTAAAGATGCGAATGCCTCTTCATAAGGGTGTCGCCCTCCACAGCAAGTCTCTCCATCTTCTTGGGATCAAGATTATCAAGGCCTCTGGTCAGGGACTCGTGATGGTAGAGATAAATATGATTGCAGCAGACATTGTAGTAGCCCTTCTCATGGATCGTGTAGCACAGATCCACGTCGTTAAAAGCTACCGCAAGGTCCTCAGGAAATCCTCCGGCCTCCAGGAACTTCTTCCTGCTGACCAGGAGACAGGCCGCAGTTGAGCCGATAGTGTTGTGGATCCCCCTGTTATAACCAAAGTAGTGGTTCTTGTTGTCATGCATCTTCTGGAGCTTGTGCACCGGACCGCGCCTTACATTGGCTATTCCCGCGTGCTGGATAAGGTCCGTCTCAGGGTAAATGAGCTTGGCTCCGACAACGCCCACATGACGAAGCTGCGCCTGGGAGAGCATCTCGCGAAGCCATCCTTCCTTGGCACATTCGATGTCGTCATTCATGAAAAGAAGGTATTCTCCCGTAGAGTTTTTTACCCCCTGATTGCACATGACAGAGAAATTAAAATCCTGAAGCTTGTAGATATAATTGATCTTCACAAGGCCGTTCTTGCGCGAAGCCCTGGAAGCGTAAACGCCGTATTTAACCCTGTTTGCCGCGTTTGAGCCGTTGTCGATCACGACGATGTCATACTTGATATTGTCATCGCCGGTGGTCTCGATTATTGAATTAAGGCACTGCTGCAGAATCTCAGGGTGATCTTTGGACGGAATGATGATGCTGACAGTTGCGGGCGCCAGGAGCATGTGCCTTGAAGTGTGAAAGCTCCTTCCGTAGAACACTTCCTGCTCAGGGCTTCTGTGGAACAGCACCTGCTTGATGTGTCCGATTGGGAACTCGAGTCCGGTTCTTTTTGCGAAGGCATGCTCGTGTATGGCAAGCATGCAGAACAGTACATCTGCAGACAAAAGAGATGCCTCCAGTCCCATCTGTTCAACACTGCCGCGCTTATTAGCCGTTCCGCCCAGCATTTTTACTGCGTTGTCATATTCCTTTGAAGAAGCATGCATTGTCTTTGCCCTGCATGCGAAATAACTGCCTATATAAAAGGCGTTGAGATATGAATCGGGAGACCAGTCGGGCTTGAAGTAAGGATGGATATATTTTCCATTGGCTCCAACTTCGTCCTCATCTCCGTATACCACGTTGTGCTCGGGGTGTGCGATAAAGTACTGTCTGACCACCTCAGCGGCCTTTTTGACGAGCTTGCCCTTGGGACTTACAAAGAGATAGACGGTGTTATCGTCAGCCTTAAGGTCCTGGACTTCCCATACTTTGCCATAGGGGATCACTTTGACAACAGGGTCCGGAAGTTTATGGGGCACCATTTCCCCATTTTCATCCTCCTCATACATGACCGGTGCAGTGGCCATTACCACAGGCTCTTTTTCCTGAGCCCTCTGCCACTTGTCGTAGGCCGAAGACTTGCCGGATAATACTCTGTTGTATTTACTTGTGCTCTTCTTTGCCAGCCCTGACTTTACCAGTCCTTTAAGCATATCCCCTTAATCCCACTCCTCGTCTTTATACATGCGCTCTTCGCGCTTTTCTATGATCTTCCTGCCGATCTTTTTAATGATGTTCCTGCCCTTTTTAGGCGGCTGCTCAACCGGCGCATCCTCGTGGACCGAGTCAGCAATGGCATCCGCAGCGTTCCTTG
>JAILFT010000097.1 GCA_024697425.1 Butyrivibrio sp.
GCAATGGATTTCATTCCTTCGCCGATCTCAGTAAAGCGGGAGAGCATCTCTGATACGTTTTCATTGATACTGTCGAAGTTATCGCCAACGGTCTCTATCATCTCATTCTGCTCGGAAACGGAAGCAACTGTATCATCTATACTTGCCATAGCCTTCTGAACATCTTCCGTAAGTTCGTTGATGATGCTTGTGATCTCGGTGGAAGCGGTGTTTGTTTCAGCCGCAAGTTCACGTACGTCATTTGCTACAACCGCAAATCCCTTACCGGCATCACCGGCTCTTGCAGCCTCAATGCTGGCATTAAGAGCAAGCAGGTTTGTCTGTTTTGAAATGGACATAATTGAACCGACAATCTTCTGAACTTCTTCAACCTTATTGATAACTGCCTGAGTAGCATCTACGGTTATCTGACTGGTCCTTGCAACGTCCTGGGATTTATCCTTAAGATCTCCGATTACCCTTACACCTTCCTGGACAGTTTGCTGAGCAGCTTCAGAGGCTTTTGTCATCTCTTTTCTGTTATGCTCTGTGGTTTCTGTTTCTTCCTGAATCTGCTGAACTTTCTGGGCCTGATTTGTAATTGCCTGTGCCGTGCTTTCCATGCTGCCGGCAATATCACTCATTCCGGACTGTTGTGCTTCTATAATGTTCTGCAGATCCGCCATATCCTGTTGAGAACTGTTGAACAGGTTTGTGATGGTATTTGCTATATCTGCCATGGTATTACCTGTGGCAATGGTCTTCTCGGCATTTGCACTTATTACTTCATTATTCTCGGTATTGAAGGTGGTAAGAAGTGAGACAGTTCCGATACATGCGATAAAGGCAAGGGCAAGTGTGATGAACGCCGGAACATGAAGCATATCCAAAGTCCCTGTGGTAATATATGCTTTTATACAGGAGATAAGGAAGGAAACAATAATGGCTCCGATACCTGCTTTACAGAGTCTTACATTAAGATAGATGACACTGCAAATAAGTATGGGAAGTCCGAAGGCAAAATAAACTATGTCATCTTCAGCTATAAGAAGAACGAAGTAAAACAGGGTGGCACCAGCCATAATAAGAACCGATCCTCTTTTAACCGTGGAAAATTTGTAGTTTCCTATTGCCATTACCACTGCGGAGATCACGGCAACAATAATGATATTAATCTTAGCAAAAGTTAGTCCTTTTGCATCCGTAAAGGCATTAAAAATCGTGAGTACCAAGCCAGCGGCAATAATGATTATACATACATTGAAACTGATATTATTGGCTCGTTTATACTGTTCAGCGTTCATATGGTATTCCTCTCTTTTTTGTCATAAAATTCACGTTAACGACACATAATTAATTTTACCATAGCATATTATATAAGAACGTATTTTCAATTATTAAAAGTTGATAAACCATGAATGCGACACTCGGGGCATTTATTATCTTTTCATTTATATTTATACTTTTTTTAGAACAGAGCTGTGCGCAGATATAGTACAATAATTATGATGCTTAAAAAATATGCAATTTAGTTAAAAATAACTAATTCAGAGAAATGAGAGGGCAACCGGATGAAGAAAATGAGCCTGCGCGCAAAGATGCTTTTGTGTATCCTTCCAGTTATGGCAGCCGCTATGATCATTCTGACTGCTGTAGCATGCAATCAGCTTAGCACTTCAATAGAAGATGCTATGGGCGATACCATGAAGCAGACCGTAACAGCAAATGTGAATAACGTTGACGGAGAACTTGAAATCGTCAGAACCTCCTGCGTTGACATTGCTGAGATGATATCCACGTCATACAGATTTGTGACCATGGATAATTACAGAGGCACTATCACGAAGATCATCAACAATAGCGCTTCTGTTTTGGGATCCGGAATCTGGTTTGAACCGAATGTTTTTGACCCTAATGAAAAGTACATCGGACCGTATTGGTATAAAGACGGTGGACAGATTGTGGAGACCTGGGACTACAGCAATGCGGATTACGACTACTTTAACCAAGAGTATTACACAAACGCAAAGGCTTTGAGTGAAGGCCAGGCAGTTATAACAGATCCTTACTATGATCCGACTTCAGGCAAGGTAATGGCCAGCTGTTCAGCTCCCATTTATGATGAAGGCGTCTTTGTAGGATGCGTTACAGTTGACATGGAACTGACTAATATAGAAGATCTGGTAAGAAACGTTAAGGTTGGTAAAACCGGATCGGCAATGCTGTTTGATTCCGTCGGAACATATATTTACTGCCAGGATGAGCAGAAGGTTCAGAACGGCGTTAAAGTTACAGAGGATGATAATGCATCTCTTGCACAGGCCGGTGCCTTGCTTATGAGTACAGAATCCACCGAACCTCAGATGGCAGTTTTCCAGGAAGCTGGAAAGACAATCCTTCTTACTTATAAGACAGTCCCTGAAGTTAACTGGAAGATGTCTGTAAGGATGGATGTGGATGAGCTTAATGAGCCGGTTCAGGCTGCTGCAACAAAACTCATCATGATCTGCGTTATAGCTCTCCTTCTGAGTGCTGTTATTATCTGGATCTATGTAATGAGCATCAGCAAGAGTATCAACAGCGTTAAGCAGTTTGCAGGCCTCCTTGCAAGCGGAGACTTCACTATTGATAAGATCAAGACCAAGAGCGGTGATGAGCTTGGGCAGATGAGCGACTCTCTCAACAATATGTTTGAGAATAACAGAGATGTTATCAGCAAAATCTCCGACGGATCTGTTCAGGTATCCGAAACCTCAACAGGACTTGCCAGCATGGCCAGTGAGCTGTCCAGTCAGTTTACAAGTATTCAGGGCAATATTTCCGGTGTGAACGATGCTATGATGTCATCCGGTGCGGCAACTGAGGAAGTTAATGCTTCTGTTGAAGAAGTTAATGCTTCCGTTCACCAGCTGGCAGCAGAGACCGAGAAGACCAGTTCCGAAGCTGCTGACATCAAGAACAGAGCGAGAGATATCGAAAGACAGAGTAAGCAGGCTTATGACAATGCGATCAGCATTGCTGAGCAGAGAGAAGCCGATCTTGAAGATGCCAATGAGAAGGCTAAGGTTGTGGATCAGATTGGAACTCTGGCAGACACCATCGCTGAGATCGCAGACCAGATCAACCTCCTTTCACTCAATGCAAGTATCGAGGCTGCAAGAGCAGGAGATGCAGGTAAGGGATTCGCAGTTGTTGCTTCCGAGATCAATAAGCTTGCCAGCAGCACATCAGAGGCTGTTGAACAGATCAGAGAGACTATTGACGGAGTACAGGAAGCATTCGGAACTCTTTCAAATTCTTCAGGAGAACTTCTCACATTCATTAAAGAGACTGTTACTCCCGACTATGATAATTTTGTAAGTGTTGCCAAGCAGTACGGCGATGACGCTGATTCCTTCGGTGGATCTTCAGAGAACATTGCTCAGATGGTTGAAAACATCAGAGCATCCATGGAAGAAGTATCCAAGGCTATTCAGAACATCGCAGAATCCACTCAGGACACCGCAGATCTTTCCAGCAGAGTTAATGACTCCGTAATGGCAGCTGCAGATGTTGTTTCCAACGTAAACGACATGTCCAGCAAGCAGGAAGAGATAGCAGGAACTCTCGGTGAGATTGTCGGAAAGTTCAAACTCAGATAAGACAGTAGCTTAAAATAATACCTACAATATTGGCAGCCGCCAATGGATCGTAAAGATCTGTTGGCGGCTGTTTTTTGCGCTTATTTTATGTGCCCACAAAATGTTGTGGCAGGAGGTAAAACGATTTCGTTATATGGAGTTTATCGTTTTCATAAATCATTCATATTGTTAATCATTTTTTAAGCGGAATTCGCAAAAGGTGACGCTCTTTATGATTCTTTGTATGATGACGTTTTCGGTACCATAGAATCAAGAAAGGATATTATGCCATGGAAAAGAAAAATTCTAACAATCAATATCCAAATCACAAGAAAGGATCTGAGACTTTTCTGATCAAAGTCACAGATTGTCAGAACGGAACCTGGCAAGGCAAGGTCATCTGGGCAGACAAAGAGAGGGCAGCGCATTTCCGGAGTGCACTGGAACTCATCAAGCTCATGGATGAAGTTGTCAGCGAAGGAACCATGAATGACACGCAGTACTATCAACAAACGGCTAATTGAAGCCGACTAACACAGCAAATTTCTAATAAGGGAGGAACGCGCTATGTTAAGAAAATGGAACAGATTTTTGGCATTCATCCTGGCAATGTGCCTTATAGCTACCACATTCCAGAGTAATCTGGGAACTGTAAGAGTATATGCCGATGATGCAACGGAAACAGTGACAGAGGCTGCTCCTGAAGCCCCTGCACCGGAGCCTGAACCGGAGCCGGAACCCGAACCGGAACCTGAGTATGCGGAAGAGTACTCAGCTCCCGAAGAGGTTGCAGCTCCTGAAGAGAGTGCTCCCACGGAGCCTGCTCCACCTGAAGAAACAGTGGAGACTCCTACAGACGAACAGAATATTGAAACTCCTGCTGAGGAGCTTCCCCCTGAAGAAATTCCCGTAGAGGAAGAGATTGAAGAGGAAGAGGAAGAAGAAGAAGAAGAGGAAGAACTCCCCGAGGAGGAAGAAGAGCCTGCACAGGAAAAAGAGCCTAAGATGGTAACTATAAAATATCGTGCAGAGCTTGGAGGACGCGTATCACAGTCCAGTGAGACCATCGACATCAATGATGAAGATGCTCATTTTGAAGGATCAACTGCAAGTGCGGTTAACAAATACTATCAGTTCACCGCATGGGTTGATGAGGAAGGCAACCCTGTTTCTTCCGATTCTACTTTTGTTCCTTCGGATATCGAAGAAGACGCATCCTATATCGCTAAGTTCATGAAGCTTGAGAATATGCCTGCTCAGGACTTCTCCGGAAGTGCAGGCGGAATGGATGTAACTGTATCTGCATGCGAAGGCATTTTCCCTGAGGGAACAGAGATGATCGTCAAAGCCATCTCTGATGGCGAAGCTATCGTAGCTGCTCAGGATGCACTTGGCGAGACAGTTAAGCAGGCAAAGGGTGTAGACATTACTTTCAAAAATGCAGACGGAGAGGAAATCGAGCCTGCTGATTCAAAGTATGTAAATGTATCCATCTCCCTTTCCAAAGCTCTTGAAGGTGAGTCCTTCAGCGTTGTACATAAGGATGATGCCGGAAATGCAGAAGAGATCAGCGCAGCAAGTGCAGACGGCGCTGACTTCAGAACAAATTCTTTCTCGGTATATATCATTGCCAGTGTAGACGGTGAAGACCTTGAGCGCGCAGTTGAGACCTATATCTTCGAACTTTACGATGTGGAAGCTAAAGAGTGGAAAGAAGTATCAACACAGCGCATTAAGTCCGGTGAAACTCTTGTAGACCTGGGTATCCCTTCATTGAATAAGAACCAGAAATTCTTTGGATGGATCCGCCAGGATAACCAGCAGGAAGTAGAATTCGGACCAATTGAGACGGTACAGTCTACAAAGACAATCGTGGTAAAAGCCATCATAAAGACTACTTACCATGTTACCCTTATCGGTACCGACGAGGAAGTAGCTCAGGTTCTTGAAGCAGTTGTAGAGAACGATGAAGAGGCAAAAGTAACCCTTAATGTAACTGCAAATCCTACATCTGCTGAGGAAGCTTTTGAAGGATGGAAGAACAAGGCCGGAGTTGTATATCCGTATAATGAAAAAATATATGCATCCGATCCCGATAACGAAGTTCTTACAGCAAGCATGGTTTCCGCATATTGGATCCACTTTGCAGAGAATGACGGCGGATCGGGCGGCGGAGCATCCTACACAGCTCCCATATATGTGACTGAAGACACCGGTTATAAGGCAACGAAGCCGGCTGATCCCACAAGAAGCGGCTACAACTTCACAGGATGGTATAAAGATCCTGAATGTACCCAGAGCTTTAACTGGAACACAGCGCTTACAGGCAACATCATACTTTATGCCGGATGGTCAACAGGTCGTGCCAGCTTCACGGTAATCATCAAGAAGCAGTCCATAAATGATAAGGCAAATTCGGCGGAAAAGACATATGACTATGAGGATAGTTTCGTGGTATCAAACTACAATGCAGGAACCACGATCACTCAGGGAATGTTAAGCGGAGCCACAGGAAAGACCTATACAGGCTTTAAGTATTCCGGATGGGAAGTGGTAAATTCCGATCCTGAACTTGGTAATAAGATTGCTGCCAAGGGAACAACTGTTGTTAATGTTTACTATGACAGAGAAGTTGTTAC
>JAILFT010000105.1 GCA_024697425.1 Butyrivibrio sp.
CAAGTTCACTCTTGATTCCAAGCCTGCTACAGAGGACTTCCAGAGCTTCCTTGACGGTGAGGTTAGATACCTTTCACTTAAGCTCAAGAATCCTGAGAGAGCTGCTAAGCTCAACGCAGCTGCTGCAGAGCACGCTAAGGAGCACAGAGCTTATCTCGAGAAGCTGGTTACTCTTTACGGAAAAGACTGATATTGAGTAAAACTATATAAGGCTATATAGAAGGGCCCTCGCTCAGATTTGATCAATCTGGGCGAGGGCCCTTTTTTATGCTATGTATTATTGGGATTTCATGTGTTTGTTGTTTGATTATTTGTAAATGAGCTTCTTAAATTTATCTGAAAGGTATAAAATAAATTTATTATTTAGATACTTTTTGAAACTAATTGTAAATAAAAAACGAACTTTGGGGGAGACAAAATGAAGAGAAACTACAGGGCATTGGGAATGATTATGTCGGTTATCCTTGGGGTGACTTCTGTTGGACCGCAAGTATATGCATCTCAGGAGGCTGACATATTGGTCGACGACTCTTTTCCCGGCGAGGATGCATCAGAAGATGTCTCATCCGTCGAAAATTCACGGGACATGTCTGCTGAAGAAGAACTTGATGAGTCAGGAGACGGCGATGCTCAGGAGATTATATCGGCTGAAGGATCTGAAGGGACTTCTGCTGAGAATGGAGAACCGAAGGAGCCTTCTGAGACAGGCGAGGAGATTCCTGATAGTACTGATAACGAACCGGAGCCCTTGGATGATGATGTTAGCTCTGATAAGAATCTGATTATTGAAGAAGATGAGGAGCTGCTGATAAGTGCAGTGCCGGGTATAAGCACTTACATGTCTCCAAGATATTCAGAAGAAGAACAGGCAGAAGTTACATCCTGTATTATGTATTTTGGTAATACAGAGATAGATATACTTGAAGACGCACTGAGATCCTACAGTGATGGAAGAGTAAAGTCTGCTGTCGACCTTAGAGGCTATGACGGCACCAAACCGCTTAGAATCAGGATTGAGGCTTGTAATGCAGATTATGTGGACCATTTTGTGGTCACTGGCAATTTTGACGGTGAGCTGCATGAAATGACTGCTTCCAGATTAAGTGCCGGAGTATATGAGGCTCAGGGGTATTTTATTGAGGGCGGTGATAACAGCGGGCTTAAGGGAATATCTCTGAGAGCTGTTTCCGGTAAGCACAGAAATGTGATCTCAAATGATGAAAATATTGTTCCGGTATCACAGGAACTGGTAGATCACTACGAGAAGTATTTGGAGCACTATGGAAACTGTGTGACTGTTGAGTCAACCGATGACTCTGTAAGCTACAAACTGGATTTTTCCGAAATTGCTTCCAAAAACCAGAAGAAGCTGGTAAAGACTGTCGCCTATCTCACAGTGGAAGCTGTTGATGAGGCCAGCGACAGTAACCTAAAGAGTATAATAAAACTTCAGGATCAAATATACAAAGACGGATCATATTTTATTGAAGGCATAAATGATGAAAGGTATGCGCTATACCGGGATAATAAGGATGATCCACTTACATATGTCACATATTTAAAAGAAATACGAGATACTACTGCCAAGTACACCAAATTCACTGTGAAGCTGGAACCGGATGATTCCTGTCCCAGCCTTGAGACATTTAACGATAACCTTGATACTATTTCGAATATCATGGATGTTGGAATCGATGCCGCAAAAAACAGAAGAGATTTTCAGGATACCATCGATAAGATCAACAGTAGCAAGGTGAATAATAAAGATGAGCTTATAAGCGAAGCTGAGAATATTTACAAGGGCCAGGTTGTCACTTCTATTGCGACCAATTTCCTGTTTCCTGTTGTCATTGCGGCTTCCGGCGGACTTCCGGCAGGAGCAGCTCTGTTCTACAGTGTTCTCAGATCCGGTTTTGATCTTGGTTCAGACATAATCTTTTCAGCCAGGACCGCAAACATACTCAATTCTCTTGTTCAGGTTAAGTCAGACCAACATGGTGATTATGTGTATGAAACGATAGTCGTTGAGCATACATATGATGGCGACCCGAACAGCAAATATGAACAGAGCTATACATATTGGGGATATCTTTCGGATGGGCTGGACCTGGAGATTGAGGGGCCGGAGAAATTGTGGCTTCCTACTAAGGATGAATACAATAATAATGTAAAGCGTCTTACTTTTGGACATTCCACAACCGAGGGAAATGTTTATGGAGCCAGAATGAATCTGGAAGAGGTGATCTATAACGGACAGGCACAGGTAGTAGGCGTTCCTGCCTTTGTAGGGTATCCCAATATAAAAGATGTTAAATTTAATGATAAGGTCAGGACTATTGGTGAAGATGCCTTTAGGGAGACTGCAATCGAAGAGCTCTATATCCCCACAGGGGTAAAAGAAATACAAAAGTCCGCTTTTTATAAGTGTCGCAATCTGAAAAAGATCAGTGGATGTTACGGACTGGAAACCCTTGGAAACTGTGTGTTTGAAGAGTGCACAGCTCTTACAGGGACAGTGGAATTTGGGGAAGGATTAAAGAGTATTGGCCAGGGATGCTTTAGAGGCTGCAGTGGGGTTACCTGCTTTAAGTTTGCGGAGGGACTGGAGAATATAGGTGGAGAGGCCTTTGTGGACTGTACAAACCTTAGAGCCCTATATCTGCCGTCGACAGTTCAAAGTACAGGGTTGGGCGGCAGCAAAACTACTCCAAATTTAAAAGACGTATATTTTGCAGGTACAAGGCAGCAATGGGATGCAATAGTATCCAACAGATCCCCCTTCCTGGGAGTTACCATACACTTTGGGTACGATCCGGAAACGGGTACAGAGGCATGTGCGACTTCCGGTAAATGTGGCAATGATCTGACCTGGGAACTTCGTGATATAGGTTATTTTGAAAATTATAGAAATACCTATGACCTGTATATAGAAGGCAATGGGCCAATGTATGATTATGAGAATTGCAGCAGTACACCATGGTATAAGGCACTGTCAGGTTTCGAAGGGGGTAAAGACAAGAACAGGATAAGAAATGTTGTCTTGCGGGATGGCATTACCAGGATTGGTGCACATGCCTTTGAAGGAAGTATCAGTAATATCTACTCGCTTTCCGGTGAGGGAAGCATTGAGATTCCGGACACTGTTACAGAGATAGGGGCCTGGGCGTTTTATAGCAGTTACTTTACGGGAATACTTTCTATCCCTGATTCTGTCAAAACTATAGGGACGGGGGCTTTTCAATCAACAGGTATCACTGCCCTCTATCTGGGAGACGGGTTAACTGAAATACCGGACTCGTGTTTTAGCTATTGTGATAAACTGGGCGGAAGAATCTATATCCCGGATTCGGTGGCAAAGATAGGTGGCTCGGCATTTGATCTGGGAAGTAATCACAATACAGTATCAAGGCGGCTTGTTTTTTCTGATGGTCTTAAGGAGATTGGTGACAGAGCATTTGCAGGGAACATTAACATGACTGTTAAGAACACTTTCCTGCCTGAGGGATTAAAGGTAATCGGATCGGAAGCTTTTTACAATTGCAGCTCACTTGCAGTAAATACAGTTTTGCCGGAAGGACTTGAGAAAATAGAATACAGTGCTTTTCACAACTGCAGCTCTCTGACAGGAAATCTTGTGATGCCTAAGTCACTTAAGACGCTCGAAAATGGTGTATTTGAAGGCTGCTCCGGACTTACAGGGGAACCTGTCCTGGAAATGAGGGATTGTAAGGTTTATTCCCAGAAACTGTTCCTTGGATGTACCGGGATCAGGAAGGTCGCCATTACCGGTTTGGGGGATTATGATACAGACGATATCTACGCTGTCGGAACCGGGGGACAGTCATTTGAAGAGGGTACTGTACTGAAGATTGACGTAGCACTGTTTTCGGACAAGGAGCTTCCCCAGAAGTTTAAAGAGCTTGGCTATACCATAGAGACTTATGATTCGGGAAGGCAGATTCCGCCAACGGCAATTGAGGCACCGGATATTAAGATAAGCATTGATGATGAATATGGAGAATCGTTATTTACAGATCAATGTCTGGAACCCCGTGATACTACCCTCAAAGAGCTTTCTTTTACTAATTACGATACTTCGATAGTTACAATTACGATCATAGAACCCGGTTGGTATAAATTTATTCCGGTTGCAGTGGGAACGACGTCTTACACTGTATCAACACCTGACAACAGCCTTTCTGCCAACGGCACGATTACTGTGGTGGCAGGAGGTGGCGGAAGCGGCGGCAATACACCGACACCTTCTTTACACAAATACCTCATCAGGTTCATGAACAATTCCTCTAAGGCAGGGGGAGCATCTGTTTTAGGCGAGATCGGTGATATTACTTGCAATACATATTCTCAGACATTTACCGTTCCTGAAGGGGATTACAGAGCTGACGGAGTCACCTTTACCGGATGGAACACAAAGGCGGATGGAACCGGAACAGTTCTTTTGCCGGGAAATAGCTCAGCTCCAAACAGGCTTGGCGTGAAAGAGAGTACTCGGAAGGGCCTGACAACAGTATTACTGTATGCCCAGTGGCACAGGAACTCATACAGAGTTGATTTTGATCTGGGTGGCGGTTATTTCACCGATACCTCCTTTGGAGATGATATTCTGGAACACGAGAGTGACAGAGACTATGCCAATATAACTTTCGGGACAGCTGTGAAGAAGCTTCCTAAGGCTGCTAAAGACGGTTATGTTTTTGGCGGATGGTACAGTGATGCCTCGTTTAAAACAAAGGTTGCTTCTATTAATAAGAAGCAGGCCGCTGATATGCTCCTCATTGCAAAATGGATTCCCTATTCCTACAAGGTGAAATTTAATGCCAACAAGAATCAGGATGGAGAGAAGTTTTCGGTATCGGGAAAGGTCAAAGTATTGTCTGCTGCGTATGGAGAGGCAATATACCTTCCAAATAGCGGTTTTATCAACAAGGGCTATAAGCTTGCGGGATGGGCTTTGAATGAGCGCAGCTCTGTTGCGGATTTTCCTGCGGGCGAGAATATTGACTGGTTGCAGATTGTTGATACGCAGCTGATGCCGCTTAAGAACAAGGATTCAAAAACTTTGTATGCCGTATGGGAGCCTGTCTCTTATAGCGTTGGATATGAACCGAATATCCCCGGGTTATCTGAAGAGGAAAAGGCTGAACTTCTGAAGGATTATCGGACATCGTATGATTTCGGGGATAAGGAGAATCTCCCATGGGAAGTGCCTGCGCTTGACGGTGCAAGAGAAGGATATACCTTTGGCGGCTGGTATGCAGATCCACTTTACAAGAAGGCAGTAAAAAAGATAGCTGCTTCGGATTACGGAGATAAGACGCTATATGCCAGGTGGTCAGCTCCCTACAGTGTGGTACTCCATGATGATGCACAGACCTTCAGAAAATATAACGGATACAAGTATGATAAGGCCAAGGCACTCCCGTCCAATCCTTTCAAGAATGCAGAAAACTTCTTCATGGGATGGTCGACTTCTCCCACAGGCACAGAAGTAACCTATGTCAATAAAGAAAAGGTGAAAGAGCCTGAGATTAAGGAGTCCGAAGAGGGCGGCTTTGTACTTGATCTTTATGCCGTATGGAAATCGGATTTCACACTGACTGTGAATATGAACGGTGGAGCCTATGCGGCGAATGAAAAGAACATTATTCCGGCGCAGTATTCTTACCCGGATGTATGCAAAAAAGCTATTACTCTTCCCAAGAAGCTTGTAAGACCGGGATATAAATTCGGTGGCTTCTACAAGGATCCGGAGATGAAAAAGAAGATCACAGGCATCTCCAGGAATTCATGTGCTGATTATGTGCTTTATGCTAAATGGACGCCTCTTAGTTATAAGATCACTTATGTAGCCAATGCACCTGCGGGCAGGAAAGCTTACGGGAAGATGTCTGCGCAGAAGGCAGTGTATGGGACAGATACGTTCTTAAAGAAAAATGAGTTTTTCATAAGCGGATACAGGTTCCTTGGCTGGAGTATAAATCCGGCAGCCGTATCACCGGAATACACAGACATGGCTCTTTACACCGGTGAATATACAAATAATGTAAAGCTGTATGCAGTTTGGGAGAAGAAGACCGGGCAATGATCCAAATGCTCTGAGCCTGTTTTCACGATAATGATGATCTTTTGAATATGTGCATCAAAAAAGCGCAAAGCCCGTAAGCTTTGCGCTTTAGTTCTGTTGTCAGATCTGTGAAAGAGTCTGAACTGCACTTCCTTCAATAACTATGCTGTAGTGCTCTGCCAGATAGTGCTCATCGGCTGTGCTTCCGATCTCGGTCTTGCCGTACTCGGTAAGCAGTGAGCAGATGTTGTCAAACAGTGTTCTGTCCAGGTCGCCCTGGTGAAGGATGAGATAATATTTACCTCTTGCCTCGTCCTTGTACAGAGTGTTGACTCCGTTGAACTTCCTGCTGACAATGGCAGCGAACTTGGTAACCTCGTGTAATGAATCAAAGGAGAAAATCCTTGAACTCTTACGGCTCGGGATATCGCTCTTGCGGCCTGTGCCGGTCTTCTCCTTGACCTTTCTGGAATCCTGTGAGGGGCTCATGGAAGAATCTGTGAAATCAGGCATGTTACTGTGCTGAAGCCTCTTGAAAAGGCCCATCACATCTTCGTCCTCCTCCTCGTCGTATTCCTCATAATCCTCATCGAAATCTTCCTCTTCCTCATCGTCCTCGTGAACAGATGGGGCGAAATTGGAAAATCTGGTGTCCAGCTCGTCCGGATCCTCCACCTTGGTGATGATAAGAACTATACATTCCGAATTGATGGGGATTGCTTCGATCATCAGCGGAGTGTCTTCCGCATCAAATCCATATTCTAAATTGGCCTGCTGCATCATGTCCTGGAAAAGCTCTTTGGCTTTGTCAGTACCATAAGCAAGCTCGGAAATCTTGAGGTCACGCTTCGCAAGGTCATCTCGGGTAAGTGTACATCTGATCTGGTGATCGTTAACTTTCTCAATCTTCATGATGCATACCTCCTGACTTTGGAATACATAGATACTAGATGAAACAGTATTCTATGTCAATAGATATATCGTCATTATTTATTAAAAAACTTTGTAAAAAATCTAATTCTTAAGAAATCTTAAGAAATTTCGATGGTATTTCTTAAGAATTATCTGCTAAGATAATTCTTGTGAGATGCCTCATCCCTAGTTTTAAGTCCGGAGAGGAGGCTGATACGGGAAAATTTATACGTCTTATTACTATTCAATTTTCTTACCCGGGAGGGTAGGATGTCTTACTAATAATAGTTTCGGATATTAAATTCCCCAATTTACAATACATTAAAACAAGAAAACAACATAAAACAAAATTTAGTTTTTTCCCAATTCAATTATACCATATTTTGTGCTCATTTAGGCGGATGTGGGAGGATTTTGGGGGTTGGCATCTCAGGATATTAATATATGTCAAAGGATATTTGGACCGGTCATACGGAATTTATCACAGGTAAAGACCTTTTGGCCGACCGGGTCAAATTTCGGAAAGGAAATAATCCATAATAACAATCAATAACGAAAAAGAAAGCGATGGACCCCACCATGCATACAAAGCAGTAGTGCTTAACAAGTGGATTTAAGGACTTTCATAATGACGTAAACTTAATAGTCTGTTATAATATAGGGCGATTGTAAAGGAGCTAGAACATGAAGAAAAAGGTGATTCCGGCGATTATTATAATCGTCCTTATTTTTATTTTTGCGGGTATTTTTGCCGCACAGCAGTTTTTGAAGCGCTATTCCTACAGCACCGAGAAGGCTGATCTTGACAGCTATTTCGGCGTTACAAGCGAAGTTGATGTTCCCATTATCCTGGGAAATGAGTTTATTGAAGAACATGCGCTTTTGCTGGACGGAACCTACTATATGGATTTTGCTTCTGTCCAGAAGTATATCAATGACAGATTTTACTACGGAGAAAAAGAGGGGATTCTGGTCTACACAACCCCCACAACCATCATTACTTCCGAGGCTAATTCCAACACCTGGAGCGATTCTGACGGAGGCTCTGCTCAGGAGCCTTACACCATATCAAGGCTTGAGGGGGGCGGACTTTACGTGGCCCTTGAGTATGTCAGGAAGTTTTCAAATTTCTATTATGAGGGATTTACCGAACCCAATCATCTGCAGCTGACCACCTCCTGGGAGGATGAGACTGTTGCCACCATTAACAAGGATACGCAGCTTCGTGTCAGAGGCGGCGTTAAAAGTGATGTTCTCCAGGAGCTTAATAAGGGAGACACTGTAGTGGTCCTTGAGGAGCTTGAGAACTGGACCAAGGTTAAGAGTCCCACTTCTTTTATAGGATATGTGGAGAACAAGAGACTTTCCGACATCACCACCAGAAGTCCCATTCCTGTCAATGACTACGTTGAGCCTGAGTACACGAATCTTTTGAGAGATCATAAGATATGCCTTGGCTTCCATAACATAGGAGGTCCTGCAGGTAACGATACTTTCTCCGACGCGGTATCCTCGGCCAAGAGTCTTAATGTTATCTGTCCCACCTGGTTTGCACTGTCTTCCAATGACGGCGATGTCAG
Organism: Butyrivibrio sp.; assembly: GCA_024697425.1. Lineage (GTDB taxonomy): Bacteria > Bacillota > Clostridia > Lachnospirales > Lachnospiraceae > Butyrivibrio. The sequence continues at coordinate 8,578 of JAILFT010000105.1, forward strand.
AAGCTTCGGCTCTGCTTCCTATGTAAAAGCAGCCCACGATAAGGGCCTTGAGGTATGGGGCCTTCTTGATAACTTTACCGGCGGAGCGGACGTTTCCACCTCTGAAGTCCTTCGCTACTCTGCTAACAGGGCTAATGCAATTTCTCAGACTATAGGATACGCCAAAGAGCTGGGTCTTGATGGTATAAATCTTGACTTTGAGACTGTGCCTGCTGAGGACGGACAGTCCTTCGTTGAATTCGTAAGGGAATTGTCCATAGCCTGCAGGAAGGAAGGACTTGTCTTTTCCATAGATAACTATGTGCCCATGAACTTCAATGACTACTATGATCTTGAGGAACAGGGCGTTGTGGCAGATTATGTGATCATCATGGGCTATGACGAGCATTACGCAGGCTCCAAGGAGGCAGGTTCCGTGGCTTCTCTTAAATATGTGGAGACCGGAATCATCAATACTCTCAAGGAGGTTGATGCCTCCAAGGTCATCAATGCCGTGCCTTTCTACACCAGGATCTGGCATAACTCCAACGGAACCGTAACCAGTGAGGCGGTGGGTATGAAGACCGCTCAGGATTACATCAGCAACCACTCCATCGAGCTTGAGTGGGATGCAAACTGCGGCCAGAACTACGGCGAATATACAGGTAATGACGGCGTTCTTCACCAGATCTGGATGGAGGATGCAACTTCCATCGGCCAGAAGATTGATTCAATGAAGGCCAACAACATAGCGGGCATCGCAGAATGGAGCCTTGGAATGGAGACTCCCGACGTCTGGGATGTGATCGCAGCTTATATTGAGGGATGATAATTGGAAACGCAGATAGTACAGATAGATGAACAGAATATAGATGGCAGGGCAAAAGAGGCATTGGCTAGAGCCGGCAGCATCATCAGGGAGGGAGGCCTTGTAGCTTTTCCCACCGAGACAGTGTACGGCCTTGGCGGAGACGGCCTCAATCCTGAGTCCTCCAGGAAGATTTATGCAGCTAAGGGACGCCCTTCCGACAATCCGCTGATCGTACATGTTGCGGACATGGAAGCGGTGGAGAAGATCGTGGAGGAAGTGCCGAAGGAGGCTTACAAGCTGGCAGAGGCTTTCTGGCCCGGCCCTCTTACTCTTATAATGAAGAAGAACGACAAGGTTCCCTATGAGACCACAGGAGGCCTTGATACCGTGGCCATAAGGATGCCTTCCAACAAGATAGCCATGGAGCTTATAAAGCAGTCTGGCGGCTACATCGCGGCACCCAGTGCCAACACTTCCGGAAGGCCCAGCCCAACGCTGGCTTCTCACTGCGTAGAAGACCTCTCCGGCAAGATAGAGATGATAATCGACGGCGGAGCAGTGGGCATCGGACTTGAGTCCACCATCATAGACTTAACCTCGGACACACCGATGATACTTCGCCCGGGATACATAACTCCTAAGATGCTTTCGGATGTTCTTGGCAGCGTCGATATCGACAGGACAATCATAGACAGCACGTCAACTCAGAAGCCCAAGGCACCCGGCATGAAGTACCGCCACTATGCGCCCAAGGGGCAGCTAACCATAGTTGAGGGCAGCCAGGATGCGGTGATAGCCTACATCAATGCCCGGTCAAAAGAGGCATCTGCCAAAGGCCAGAGAGTAGGCATAATCGGAACGGATGCCACCAGGAGTCTTTATAGCGCCGATGTTATAAAGAGCGTTGGAAAGAGGGAAGACGAGGAGACCATAGCTCACGAACTCTTTAAAGTACTTCGTGAGTTTGATGAGGAGAACGTGGATGTGATGTTTTCCGAGTCCTTTGACGACAGCGGCCTGGGTCAGGCTATAATGAACCGCCTTCTGAAGGCGGCAGGCCATAATAAAGTTGTAGTATAATGGAGGAAGCAGAAATGATAGCACTTGCAAGTGACCACGGCGGATTTGATCTTAAGGAAGCCGTAAAAAGACATCTCGACGAGAGGAAGATAGAGTACAAGGATTTCGGAACCTATGACAAAAATTCCTGTGATTATCCGGACTTCGGAAGAGCAGCTGCAGAGGCTGTAGCTTCAGGAGAATGCGAGAAGGGAATTGTTATCTGCACCACAGGTATCGGAATCTCCATCGTAGCCAATAAAGTGAAGGGCGTAAGATGCGCACTTTGCTCAGAGACCACTACGGCAAGACTTACCAGAGAGCACAATGATGCCAACATGCTGGCCATGGGCGGCGGAATGACAGGAGAGGTTCTCGGATGCGAGATCGTGGACGTATTTCTTGACACACCGTTCTCCGGACTTGAGAAACACAGTCGAAGGATTGCCAAGCTGGAGAACTGATAATAAGGAGGAAAAAGGGATAATGGGAAAAGTAGTTATTATGGATCACCCGCTGATCCAGCACAAAATCGGAATGATCAGAAAGACATCAACAGGAACCAAGGACTTCAGACAGACAATCAGCGAGATTGCAATGCTGATCTGCTATGAGGCAACCAGGGACCTTCAGCTTCAGGATGTTGAGATAGAGACACCTATCTGCAAGACCACGGTTAAGCAGCTCAAGGGCAGAAAGCTCTGCGTTGTGCCGATTTTAAGAGCCGGCCTTGGAATGGTTGACGGAATGCTCACACTGATTCCTGCAGCTAAGGTTGGACATATCGGTCTCTACAGAGATCCCGAGACTTTAAAGCCTGTTGAGTATTACTGCAAGATGCCTGCAGACGTTTCAGAAAGAGAGATCTTCGTTGTGGATCCCATGCTGGCTACAGGAGGATCATCCGTTGCAGCTATCCAGATGCTCAAGGACAGAGGCTGCCATAACATTCACTTTATGTGCATCATTGCAGCTCCTGAGGGACTTAAGGCTATGCAGGAGGCGCATCCTGACGTGGATATCTACGTAGGTTCTCTTGACGATCACCTCAACGAGCACGGCTACATCGTACCCGGTCTTGGTGATGCCGGAGACAGAATTTTCGGAACCAAATGAGCGATAAATTGAGCGATAAATTGAGCGAGGGAACCGGATTTGGGCTTGCACAATAATCCGGTTCATGAAGCGAGATAACGTACATGAGGAAGTAGCACGATAGTGCGGAATCCGAATGTACGTAGGATTGCGAGAGCGTAGCGGAGCAATCCGTATCGCTCATAGGCGCAAATTGCACATGCATAGGGGGAGAAATGTATGAAGCGAGAAGACTACATAAGCTGGGATGAGTATTTTATGGGAGTTGCCATGCTGGCGGGTATGAGATCCAAGGATCCCAATACTCAGGTGGGCAGCTGCATTGTAAGTGAGGACAATAACATTCTTTCCATGGGATACAACGGCTTTCCCAAGGGGTGTTCGGATGAGGATTTTCCCTGGGAGAGGGACGGCGAGGATGAACTCTCAACCAAGTATCCTTATGTCACCCACAGTGAGCTCAATGCAATCCTGAACTACAGGGGCGGAAGCCTTGTAGGTGCCAAGATTTATGTATCTCTTTTCCCTTGCAATGAGTGTGCCAAGGCCATTATTCAGGCCGGGATCAAGACCGTTGTCTACGATAGCGACAAATACAGCTCATCGGCTTCCACCAGGGCATCCAAGAAGATGTTCGATGCGGCGGGAGTAAGATATTATCAGTATCAGAGGAGCGGAAGGAATATACAGATCACCATTTGATGTCATGAGGAATAAGCGGACACCGAAAACAGCCCAAAACTTAATAGTCAGGTTCAAACTGCCGGTTCTTGCACTGGCTGTGGCGGTGGCCACTGTTTCTTTTCCCGTGACGGGCTATGCTACAGATAATACCAAGAAGCAGCTGGAGGAAGCCAAGGAGAAGAAGGAGCAGTCCCAGAGCGAGCTTGAGGATACCAAGGATGATATCGCCGAGATGAATGAGGAGAAATCCTCACTTCAGGGACAGCTCAACAGCTTAAATCAGCAGCTTAGTGAGGTCTCCGATAACCTGGAGGAGCTGGAGGAGCAGATCGACACCAAGGAGACGGAGATTGAGAACACTCTGGCGGAACTGGCGGCTGCGCAGCTCAAAGAGGAAGAGCAGTATGCTTCCATGAAGAAGCGCATCCAGTTTATCTATGAGAAGCAGAATTTTGTAGTCATGGGAATGTTCCTGGGGGCTACGAATTTTGCGGACTTTCTGAATCAGAATAATTATATCGAGCAGCTCTCGGCCTACGACCGTAAGATGTTCAATCAGTATGTGGAGACCAGGCACCTCATCGAGGAAAAAGAGGCGACTCTGGAGCAGGAAAAAGATCAGCTCAAGGAGTATCAGGTCAAACAGCAGGCGGAGCAGAGCAGAGTTTCCGGGCTGGTGAGCCAGACTTCAGGGACCATCAAGCAGTACTCCAACGACATCTCGGATGCTGAGGAGAAGGCCAAAGCCCTGGAGGATCAGATCAAGGCCCAGGAGCAGGATATCAAGAAGCTTGAGGCCAAGCTGGCAGAAGAAATCAGGCTCTCCAAGCTGGCGGCGAACTCCACCTGGAGGAATATCTCCGAGGTTACCTTTGCTGAGGGAGACAGAGCGCTTCTGGCCAATATCATTTACTGTGAGGCAGGTTCAGAGCCCTATGCCGGCAAGCTGGCGGTGGGGGCAGTAGTAATTAACAGAGTTTTGAGTTCGGTTTATCCGGATACGGTTGTGGGAGTAATTTACCAGAACAAGCAGTTTTCACCGGTGGCCAGCGGAAGACTGGCACTGGCTCTTGCAGACGACAAGGCAAACGCCGACTGCTACAGGGCAGCGGATGAAGCCATGAAGGGTTATTCCAATGTGGGGAACTGTGTGTATTTCAGGACTCCGGTTCCGGGACTTACCGGAACGCAGATAGGAGGCCACATATTCTACTGATCAGGGGGCATCTTCCTTTGCGACTTCCTGTATCGGAGCAGTCAGTGACTCAATACCATCTGAATAGATTTCACCAAGGAGCCTGTTCAGGGAGAGCAGGCTCTTTTTAAGAAGAGTTTCATCTATAAGATGTTTTTCAAAGGCCTCGGATAATTCATCCAGGTCCACAACCCGGATTTTTCCATCGGGAAAGATGACCACATCAGCCAGAAGATCGATGATGGTCAGCGCATTTTTGTCAGGATCGGATTCATAGGTTATAATGTCACAATACCAGCAGTAAAGTGATCCGTCGCTTTTGAGGAATTTGCTGATACGGTAACCCCTGTCGAGATAATAGCAGGTGAATCCGCGAGAAAAGTCGCTCCGCTTTTTAAGGACATTCCATTTGGTCAGAATTACAGAGTCGGTGCGCTTTAGAATGATATCATCTTTTAGTTCGACACATTCATCGGGGATGAAGCGTTTACGAAATAAAGTTAGATTATTCATACAAAAATAATACTCTTACGGAAATTGAAAGTCAATTATGCGGGAAACATCCATAAGATTAAGACTTATCAAAATTGCATATTTTATCCTGGTACTGCTTATCGGTATTTTGGTGGCCAGTAAGCTTACCAACGGCGAGAACACGGAGATGTCCGCACCTATGTCGGATGCGTCTCTTCCTGTGGTGACCCTTTCAACGGACAAGATCTTGGTGAACCCCTTAAAGGGCTATACATCAGAGATAGACATAGGGCATCTGAGGGGGGACATTATACCTGTCGGAGCCGGAAGGAGCCTTGGCTACAGGATAGATACCTTCGGCAGCAAAGTCAGTGATCTTCAGTTTGAGTTGAGGAGCATCGATGGCAAGAGCCTTGTGGAGAACACACCACTTACGGATTACAAGGAAAGCGACAATGTGATCGAAGGCTCTTTTCAGCTGAAGGACCTTATCAGCGGCCAGAAAGAATATATGCTGGTCATTATCATGGACACTGATATAGGTAAAGCCAGGTACTACAGCAGAGTTGTCTGGACTGAGGACGACAGCCTCTATCACTTAAAGGATGAGGTCGAATTTGTCAGAGCCTTTTCCGATGCAACCTTCAGCAAGAGCGAGGCTCAGGAATACTCAAGGTATCTTGAGTCCAACTCCGAAGGTGATAACACCACCTTCAGCAGGGTCAACATTCACAGCAGCTTTAATCAGGTGACCTGGGGTGATCTTAATGTTTCAAGATACTCAGAGCCCGAGGTGTATGTGACGGATCTTCACGGCCAGACGGGAAGCTACGAGCTTAAGTACAGAGTCATGGTCAAAGAAGGCACCATCAGCAGGATCTACAACGTGACTGAGGACTTCAGGGTAAGATACACCACTGACAGGATGTATCTGCTTAATTATGAGAGACGGATGAACTATGTGTTTGATTCCGGCTCCTATGCGGTGGGTACCAATACCATCGGTCTTAGCATCTCTGAGCCTGATGTGCAGCTCCTTGAGAGCAGCAGCGGCAGTGCTTTCGCCTTTGTGAGCGAGAGGCGCCTTTATATGTTCAATAATTCCGAGAATAAGCTGGCTTATCTTTTCGGGTTCTATGATACGGCCCATGATGATATCAGAACAAGGTGGGACGGCCACAGCGTCAAGATACTTAAGGTGGATGAGGCCGGAAACGTAAGATTCGCCGTTGCAGGCTATATGAACCGCGGACTCCACGAAGGAAACGTGGGCGTCGCCGTATATGACTATGACGCCTCCATAAATGCTGTGGAGGAAGTGGCCTTTGTTGAGAGTACACAGTCGGAAGAGATACTGATGCACTACGTGGACACTCTGGCCTACTGCGGAAGCGGAGATGTACTCTATGCTATGCTGGATCAGGACATTTATGCAGTGGATCTTCTGGATCACAGCGCCAGCTCCGTTGTGGATGATATCGGCGCCGGACAGTACAAGATTTCCGAGTCGGAGAGCACCATTGCCTGGCAGAGCGACTTAAAGAAGCTGAGCCTTATGAGCCTTAACTCCAGAACAGCTTCAGATATCGAGGCAGAAGATGGGGACTATATCATTCTTCTGGGCTTTATGGGAGAGGACCTGGTTTACGGTCTCTGCCACAGCGCAGATGTAAGGACCGACAGGATTGGAAATCCAATCTACGCCATGTACACCATCCGAATTGAGGACACCGACGGAAACACCCTGGAAAACTACCATCCCGAGGGGATTTACGTCACCGGTGTCAATATAGTTGATAATCAGATAAGACTTTCAAGAGTGGTCAGAGATGAGGAGAGCGACAATTACATCTCCACCTACGACGATCAGATAACCAGTACACTGAAGGCTGAGGAGGGAAGCAACACAGTATCCCAGGTTTCGGTGGATGTTTTTGAAAAGATTGTTCAGATCACCACCAAGAGTGATATCAAGCAGAAGCAGCTAAGAGTCCTGACGCCCAACCAGACTCTATTTGAGGGCAGCAGGAATGTTGCTCCCGATATGGATAGGGATGCAGCCAAAAAACCCTTCTACTATGTATACGGACTTGGCGGCATCGAGGGTATCTATACCAATCCCGCGGATGCGGTGAGTCTGGCAAATACCGCTCCCGGCGTGGTTGTGGGAGATGACAACAGATACGTATGGGTGAAAGGAAATCTTCTTCGCTCCAACCAGATCATGTCCATCACCAGAAGTGCTGAGAGCTATGAGGATATTACCACCACCGACAGCACTGTGGTGTGCCTCGACCTTATCCTTCGGTTTGAAGGGGTGAACCGGAATGTGGAAGCTCTTTTGTCCGGTGGAAGCTCTGTTGTGGATATCCTTAAGGATTCCCTGACAGAAGCGCAGATTCTGGAACTGGACGGGTGTCCGCTTTCATCTGTGTTATACTATGTTAATCAGGATATACCGGTGCTGGCTATGCTCAACGACGGCAGAGCCATGCTGGTGATCGGATTCAACGACCTTAATACGGTCCTGATGGATCCTCAGACGGGACAGGTGTACAAGTACGGAATGAATGATTCCGACAAGCTGTTCCAGGAGAATGGAAACCACTTTATTACTTACATAAAGAGCCAGTGGTGATGCTGCGTATCTTTAGTATGCGGCCCACAGAAACGGAGTATTGATGAGTGACGATTTTGATTTCAGAGAAGTTACCGATGATGAGAGTGTAGATATCATTGATGACGGCACAAGAGGCAGCAGCGACAGCGGATCAGAGGCTGAGACTGACAACAAGGCTGAAGCTGCCAATAATGCTGATAATGCCGCCGGCAGTGATGCACCGGATAAGAAGGATGAGTCAGACAAAAAAGACAGCGAATACGAGGATGTGTGCTTTGTGTGCAGACGTCCCGAGAGCAAAGCCGGCAAGATGTTCCATCTGCCCAATAACATCTGTGTCTGCGACGATTGCATGCACAAGACAATGGATGCGGTGAGCCAGTTCGATTACCAGAACATGCTGAATAACCCCCATCTTATGAGCGAGCTCAATAAGCAGACCAAAAGCTCTTTTCCGGGCTTTGGTTTCCTTAATATGGATGATCTAAAGAACGGAGGCTTTAACCTGGGAGGAGGAATCCCCAACACTCAGAAGATCAAGAAAAAGAGTGAGGGTGAGGCCAAGCCGGCTATCAACATCAAGGATATCCCCGCCCCTCACAAGATAAAGGCCAAGCTTGACGAGTATGTTATAGGACAGGACCAGGCCAAGAAGATCATGTCTGTTGCGGTATACAACCACTACAAGAGAGTTGCCACCGACACCATGGATGAGATAGAGATCGAGAAGTCCAATATCCTTCTTCTGGGACCTACAGGAAGCGGTAAGACCTACCTTGTAAAGACTTTGGCAAGGCTTCTTGATGTGCCCCTTGCCATTACCGATGCCACTTCGCTTACAGAGGCGGGCTATATCGGTGATGATATCGAGAGCGTGGTAAGTAAGCTCCTTGCGGCAGCAGGCAACGACGTGGAAAAGACCGAGCACGGTATCATCTTCATTGATGAGATAGATAAGATCGCCAAGAAAAAGAACACCACATCAAGGGATGTAAGCGGTGAGTCAGTTCAGCAGGGAATGCTGAAGCTCCTGGAGGGTTCCGATGTGGAAGTGCCTGTAGGCGCCGGCAGCAAAAATGCCATGGTTCCCCTTGCCACAGTAAATACCAGGAATATCCTGTTTATCTGCGGCGGCGCTTTCCCGGATCTTGAGGACATCATCACCCAGAGGCTCAACAAGCAGACTTCCATCGGTTTCGATGCGGACCTCAAGGACAAGTACGAGGATGACCCTAACATTCTCTCAAAGGTTACTATCGAGGATCTCAAGAAATTCGGAATGATCCCTGAATTTTTGGGAAGACTTCCCATCATCTGCACTCTTCAGGCCCTCACCAAGGATATGCTGGTACAGATCCTGAAGGAGCCCAAGAATGCCATACTCAAGCAGTATCAGAAGCTCCTTGCGTTGGATGAAGTAGATCTTCAGTTTGACGATACAGCCCTGGAAGCTATTGCCGAGAAGGCCATGGAGAAAGATACCGGGGCAAGAGCTCTTCGCGCCATTATCGAAGACTTTATGCTTGATATCATGTATGAGATCCCTAAGGATGACAACATCGGCAGGGTTACCATAACCAGAGATTACATTGAAGGTAAGGCATCACCGCTCATTGAGATCAGGGGTGACGGCGTAGGACCAAGGCTTCCGCAGTTCAATACGGAGGCTGCAACCGAAGTGTAAGATATCGACAGATTACAGGGGCCGGGCGAGTGGAAACGCATCTTGCGGAAACCGCTCCCAGCCTGTTAGTTTCGCGATTTTTCATACCTGTTTTTATTGCAAAAAAACGTGTGATATGATATGATTCTAACGTTTGTGACATTTCTTTACGGGGGAGAAATACAAACTAGGGAAGAGTGGTAGGTATGAAACGCAATATTAGAAATGCGGCGCTGAGGACACTCAGCGCCTTTTTATTTTTAGAAACAGCAGCCGGTTATCCTGCTGTAGCTTTTGCTGCAGAAGAGGAAATGGCTGCTTCTTTTAGTGTGTCGGAAGAATCGCAGGAGGAGGCAGAAAACAGTTCGGAAGAATCTGCACAGGAAGAAGAAACTGCGGCAGATTCTGCGGGAACTTCCGAGAATTCAGAGAGTTCTGCTGTGAACGAAGAAAACGGGGCGGACGAGTCTGCCGTGGAGAATGAAACTTCAGATTCTTCCCGGGAAGAAGCTGCTTCGGATGGAGACAGCTCTTTTGACGAGGAAGGTGCATCATTAGCTTCATCGGAGGAACTGTCCGGGGAAATAACAGAAGAGGATCTTATCATTGAGGAAGAGACCTATGAAGATAAGCTTATGAACAGGGACCATGCCTCCGGATACTGCGGTGATGACGTCACCTGGGAGTACGACAAGGCTCAGAAACTTCTTACCATATCCGGAAACGGGGCAATGTATGACTACAGCCGGGAGACCCCCGCTCCCTGGTCGAGATATGTGAACTTCATTACAAATGTTGAGGTATGTGAAGGAGTTACTCACCTGGGGGCATATTCTTTCTGGACAGATGAGACTAAAAGGATGAAGTCTACTGTAATCAGTGTTTTCGATGAGGAAGAAGAGGACATCCCGCCATCCTATACTGAATCGGAAGGCTTATTCAGGTTTAGTAAAGTTACTCTTCCCGTGAAATCGCTGACATCAATCGGAGAGGCGGCCTTTGCTAACATATATCTTGATGACTACTGCACGGTGACAATTCCCGAGACAGTAACGGAGCTTCCAAGGAGAGCTTTCTACAGGCTTGATGGAGATTACTATGATTCCGCTGTGGTCTTGCCCGACAGCATTAAGATAATCGGGGAGGAGTGCTTTGCTGACGCACAGTCCGGGGTTGATGTTAACATGCCTCAGAAGGTTGAGATCATCAAAGACTCTGCTTTCAGACATAACGTATACTTTGAGAAACTTCGATTCCCGGCAACCCTTAAGGAAATCGGGACAAAAGCTTTCCTGGGACAGATATCACTTCATGATGTGTGGTTCGAGGGTGATGCGCCTGTTATAGGAGAGAAGGCGTTTATATCTACCAATTGCAATGCCTTTTATCCAAAGGGCAATAAGACATTTACCAGTGAGAAGCAAAAACTTCTGGGTAAGACCTTTAAGGCGGTTTGCTGGAAGGAATACGACGGCAAGGTAGTACAACAGGTATCTTCAGGCAAGGCCGGAGCAAACATAACCTTCACTGTTGACAAAGGAAATTTGAAATTTGAAGGAACGGGAGCTATGTATGACTACACCTCCGACAAGCTTCCTGACTGGGCCTTCAGTAAATATACCAACATATCCATAGACAGCAGGATAACTTCCGTTGGAGATTACTGCTTCTTTCGTGTTGAAGCAAGAACTATTGATACATTCCCCATCAGGTTGAGCAGAGTGGGAAAGTATGCCTTTTGCTATTTCAAAGGGAAATTTAAGGACAACAGCCGGACTGTAAACATAGAAAAAGTTGAAGACAATGCCTTCCAGAATGTCGATTTTCGGCATCAAGACTCAACACTTGTAAGGTTGGATGGAGCCACATATCTGGGAAAATCCGCATTTTCCCGTTCTATTGGTTGCGGGCCTGCAGTAGATATAAGCAAGGTTACATACTTCGGTGATTATGCTCTTTTTACCGGTGACATTGCCGAAGGCAGCAGTTTCTCAGACAAAGTCACATATATAGGAGACGGGGCTTTCTTAAGCACCAGATGCACAGGAAAGCTTAAAGTGAAACTTCCGGCTACATTGACATATCTTGGGGCGGATGTTTTCAATTATTGCCCGTATCTGGAAAGTGAAGCTGAGATTGACGGTAAGGATATAAATTTTGCCACAGGCGTCTTTGAGGATACTCATGTTACTTCTGTCATCCTTGGCACCGGTGTTAAGAGCATAGCGCAAAATGCTTTCGACTTTGAGAACAGAAGTACCGAGATCAGGATTAAGTTCCTTGGGGATAAACCTGAGTTTATTATTAAAGACCCCACCGATTACGGCGACGGAATAATAAGATGCTATTACCCTGCAGGCAACACCACCTGGACAGGAATCCGGGAAGGCCATAAATGGGACAGTGATGCTCACAAGTACGATGACATAAAGTACATTCCCTATGGCAATGTGACGGTAAGATTCCACAATGCCAAGGGTGAAATTTCCGCCACAAGCTCTTTTCCCGCTGATCAGACAGTAAAAGAGCCTTCAGTGGACAAAAGAGGCATCACCTCCGGCCAGAAATTTCTTGGATGGTTCACCGACAAAGACGTATTTAATGAAACAACCAAATGGGACTTCTCAAAACCGGTTCCTTATACCATGGATCTCTACGCCGGTGTAGGCAAGGAAACCTGCACCTTGAAGCTTGATTATGGAAGCTTTCTCGAAGCAGAGGAGATGACCTTTGAAAAGGGCGCTGATATTATGGATGTTCTCTATGAAAAGAAGGACTCTGTAAGTTGCCCCAACAGGATCATTGAAGGCTGGTATCAGGACAAAGAAAGGAAAAAGTCGGTTTACGGATCTTTCCGCATTCAGGAGGATACCATTGTCTATGCGGACTGGTCTGACGAAGGCCTGTATCTTAACCTGGATTATTGTGATGGCGGCAAACCCGGTGATGTTTACAGAAAGTTTGTTGAATACGGAACCGATATCAAAGCGAACTATCGACAGGATTTCTTCCGGGGCTGGTACAGGGACAGCGCCTATACCGGTGAACCTGTGGAAAACAGGATCAAAAAGGGAGACCTGGAGCCTGAGACTACACTTTATGCCAAGTGGGAGATCCATGACAGTGCAAAGATTAAAGTTACCGGATTTGATTACTATGTGACTTATAC
>JAILFT010000107.1 GCA_024697425.1 Butyrivibrio sp.
CTCTCGTCTTTCCTCAAGAAGTCTGAAAAAAATCTTATCTCCTTCCCATAAGTTCAGGTCATAGACATCTTTTTTCCCAACAAAAACAAGCTCTCCCTCATTGCAGGAAATAGGATCCCCATCGGGGCAGGGGGCCGTAAACAGGCTCATAAGCTCGTAGTCTCCCTTGTCGGAGATAAAGGTTACTATCCCGCGGTACTCAAAATCCTCAAGAGGGATATCATAGCCTGTCTCCTCAAGGACTTCTCTTTTCACGCATTCTTCGGGGCTCTCACGGTCTTCAAAATGTCCCCCAACTCCTATCCACTTATCTTTATTTATATCGTTCTTCTTGGAAACTCTGTGAAGCATGAGGTACTTGTCATCCCTCTCAAGATAGCACAGTGTTGTCAGCTGAAAATCCGTTGTCATAACGCTTCTCCCAAAACTGTATTTTCATATATATCATCTTATCACAAGACTAAAAAAACAATAAACTTACTAAAATCACCGGTTAGAATTTACCTTACCGTTTTTCTTTCGTATATAATTATAGCAAATCACATTCATATACTTGTAAAAGGAGATGATACCAATGGATGAGAAAATCTTAAACGGTGATGAGATCATCAGCGAGTTGGACGAATCGGAGCTTGCGGAAATAACCGGAGGCCTGGAAACCTTAGACAAGATAAAAGAAGAGCTGAAGGACAAGCTTCCCGCCTTTGATGTTCTTCTTAAGAGATGCCCAAAATGCGGAGGGTATTGCCCCAACGTGACCGCATTTGCCATCCACTGGAAGACAGCCCACATAGGGGAATAATTCATGTGACATAGCAGCCCCTGAGACCTCCGTACAGAAATGTGCAGAGGTCTCAGGGGCTGGATGTCAAAAGTTGCTGTATTCTATCAGCGGATAAGCACTCCGTTCTCATCGAAATTATAGGTCCAGAAGAGGATCCTGAGCTTACCTGTGGCCATGGTTCCGTCAGCCTTGAAGTAATAGGTCTTGCCGTTCTCTGTAAGCCACTTGGCTCTTGCCATGTGGCCGTCTCTCTCAAAGTAGTAGGTCTTACCGCCTGTAGTAACTCTTCCTGTCTGCATGATGCCGTCTTCGTCAAAGTAATATGTAAGAAGAATGGTTCTCACAAAGCCTGTGACCATGGCGCCGTCATAGCCAAAGTATCTGGTTCCCTCATTGAACTTAACGAATTTGCCCCATACAAGGCTTCCGTTAGTTCTGAAGTAATAGGTCTTACCGTCGATCACATTAAGGCCCTTTACAAGGCTGCCATCGTTTCTAACAAAATAAGTTTTTCCAAAGCGCTTCTTCCAGTTTCCGGTTACTCCGGCCTTCTCATCATCACCATCTTCGATTACGGGTTCCTCAGGCTCATCAGGAGCTACGTAGTCTCCTGTCTTATAGAGATAGAAGTCATCCCAGGCTCCCCAGGCTCCTGCCTGTGCCTTGACGCTTACTCCGATCACAACCACGGCTTCATCAGCGGTAACGGTGATATCCGTAACCTCAGGATTTGCCCAGTTCTGCCATCCTGTTACACCTGTATCAACTGAATACTCTTCGCCGCCTGTAACCTTTGCATAGAGCTTGAACTCTGCATTATCTCCGGCGTCTCCGCCCTCAATATAGGTTCCAAGCTTATAGATACCTGCAGGCAGAGTCACTGTCTGCTCAGCGGTATAATCAATGTCCGCATCATCCCAGAACTTGAGGCAATAGCTTCCGGTCCTTACATTGGAACTGTCGGCCTGCCTTCCCACGCAGCTGTTGGCATCGGTGATGGTCCACATGGTCATATCTGAATCTTCAAATCCGGGATTAACAACGTTGTTCACGGGATTGATGGTGAGCCTGCAGGTAACATCAGCGCTCTCACCCTCTTTGATCTCAACGGTTCCCTTTATCTCATAGCTTCCGATGCCTGCTGCCACTGCCGCATCAAGATCTGCACTGTTCCAGCTTACAACAAGTTCTTTTTTGCTTCCGTCAGAGTAGCTTACAACAGCAGTTTCGGGAAGAACTACTTCCTGTCCAATCTCCACTGTCACATCTTCGGCTTTTACGGAAGTTACCACTACGGGAGCTGTAGCTCCGGTTCTTACGTAGTTGTAGATCATGGCAGAATCAAGAGGATGTCCCGTAAAGTCAAACCATGCCTCATTGTCCACAGCAGATCCGCCGTACCAGGTGCCTGCATCCTTGTCATAGCTTCCTGCATAAGAGCTTGCCCAGCCGCTTCCGTAGGTCTCCCAGATCTCTTTGTTCTGCGCAAGGATCTCATCCTTATTCTCTGCAGCGCTGTCATATACCTGAACCGGAATCCAGGCGGGTTCCCAGTAGAAAACGCCTATACCGTTCTTAGTATTTGCAACGGTATTTATAACTGCTCTTACGGCATTGGCCTGTCCCTGAACAGAAACATCATAGCTGTAGGTATCGCCGGACTTGCCTTCGTACTCGGTATTGCCGTGTCCGTCGCCGTCCTCCCAGGTATGAATATAGGAAGTTTCAGCCACCATTACCATCTTGTCATAGGTGTTTGCGATATTTGAAAGAACTGAATTCAGGTTCTCCAAAGTACCGTGCCAGTAAGGATAGTATGAAGATGCAAATACATCGTAGTCAACGCCGTACTTATCAAGGTTTGAAGCATAGGCTGCGTAGTTGCTGCTCTTCTCTGGATTGGTGAAGTGCACCGCAACAAGGATCTGCATATCCTTTTCTGATGCCACCGCCCTTACTCCGCGGCTTCCGGCAGAGAAGATCTTCGCCATGTTTTCCCAGGTCTTTTCACCGGCAACACCGTTGTTGGTCTCATTGCCGATCTGTACCATTCCAACGTTAACGCCGCTTCCGATAAGACTCTCAAGGCTATCCTTTGTAAATTCCTCTATTGCCTGTGCCTTCTCATCGATGCCCATTCCTGCCATGGACTTAGGCGCAGTCTGCTTGCCGGGATCTGCCCAGAAGTCTGAGTAGTGGAAATCGATAAGCACCTTCATTCCGGCGTTTGTAGCCCATACGCCGATCTTTCTTGCAACCTCAAGGTCGCAGTTACCGCCGCCGTAGGAATTGCCGTTTTCATCAGTGGGGTCGTTCCAGACACGGATCCTCACATAGTTGACGCCACAGCTCTTAAGAAAATCAAAGAATCCCTGATCTGAAAGCTCGTTTCCGTTGTAGTCGTAGTACTTAACACCGCTGTTTTTCTCTGCAACATAGGAGCTGACATCAACACCTGTGATAAAGTCGACGTCTGCCGCAGAAACCTTCTCAACATAGATGGGAGCCTCAACAGCTGTATCCTCTTCCTTCTCTGAAAGGGTCAAAAGAGCTATATCATCAAGATCACCCCAGTATCCGGCGGGGACATTTCCCTCTATCACAACCGTAAGCTCTGCGTCATCCTCAAGGGTAAACTCCCTGCTCTCAAGGCTGTACCAATTGTTCCAGTCTTTGGTTGCGCCAAGAGGAATGGAAACCTTCTCATCACCTTCAGCATCTACTGCCTTAAGGGTAAGTCCCGTCTCATCGGCTTTTCCCTCAAGCTTAAGAGAGAGCTTGTAGGTGCCTGCCTTTACAGTGCCAAGGGACTGTGAAAGTGTAAGAGCCTCCTGGTTGCTGGTGTCGTTCCAGTAGTTAAAAAAGTTTGTGGTATTTCCGGTGGCATACTGATCTGTCTTTACGACAGTTCCAGCACTGCTGCCGTCTGCTCCCGGCATATCCACTGTCCATCCGTTTGCATCACCGGTCTCAAAATCGCCGTTTACGATGCTTCCTGAATTTGCCCAGTCATACTCAGCATCGTTTTCGCCCTCAGATGCTCCGGTATTCTCCGAAGAGCCTTCACCGCTTCCTTCGTTGCTTCCTTCATCCTCCGATGATCCTTCAGAAGAAGCTTCCCCCGATCCCTCTTCATCGGATGAGCCCTCCCCGGCTTCGTTAGAGGCTTTCTTTGCAATCTTTACATTGTTGACATAGCCCCAGCCGTCCTTGGCAACATCAAGCACAAGGCTGACTGATGCGGCCTCCATATCCTCAGTTGCCGGGAATTCAAACGTACCGGTAAGCCAGTTATTATAGCCTGTAAGCTCTGTCTTCTCAGACTTTTCGCCGTTTATATCAAGATAAAAAGAGGCTTTCTCACCCATGCACTCTGAAGATACCTCATAGGTTCCTTCAGAAAGTGCTATATCCTGTGAGAATGTCAAAACTCCGTCTCCCTCTCCGAACCAGAAATTCACTCCCGTATCGGAGCCGTCCGAAGGTGCGCTCATCCACTGATCGCTTGAATAGGTAAAAGATTTAACGGAAGCGCCTGTAGCGGACCAATCATCAACACTGACCGTCCAGCCTGCATCACTTCCCCAGATATCTTCAGAAAAATCTTCATTTACAAAACCGATACCGGCATCATTCGGCTCATCGGCCATAACCGTAAGAGACGACATGTTTCCAAGTACCAGCGAGGCTGCCAGCATAACGCTGCAGAATCTTTTAAAAACCTTCCTCTTCATTTCATTTCCTCCCAAATTCCGAATTTCATTGCGTCATTTGCGCAACTTTTTGCGCAACATGGTCCGTGAGCAAAAACCATGTTAACGCGCAAAAATAATGGACCCATAGACTATCCTAGTCCACAGGTCCCTGTTTTTCAATTGAACGGTTGATACAATTTCCTTATGATTTAATTGTAAAAATAGTATAAACACCGCATGTTTACTGATGCGCAACCATGCGCAACTTTTTCGGATTTCTTTGGTCATTTTGCATAAATCATTTTGCGGCCCTGTCGTAAAAGACCTCCTTATGCCAGAATTTTACCTGCAGCTCATTCTTGGTCACTCTCTCCGACAGATAGTCTCCGCTTATAAGATCCGCAGGAATATCCCTGACCTTCTCATACAATTCCGGCGTATCCACTCCCATAAGGATAACCATTTTCCCAAGCTCCTTGATCATGGCACATCTGTTTTTGAGCATCATGTCAACCTTATCATCATCCACAGCCTGGTAGTGTCTTCCAACATTTATGACAATTCCGGTAAACTTGTCCATGCTGCTGGGATTAAGCCCCAAAAATCCTGCCTCATCGTTTATAAGGAAGAAGCTTAGGCCCATCTGCAAAAACTGATCCTCAACGCTCTCGATAACGTCCGGAGCCTGCATAACAATGGTATCGCTCACATCAAAGACCACATTTCGGGGATCGACCTTATACTTCTCCATAAGCTGTTTTACCTTGGCTGCAAAATCGCTTTTAAGAACCTGCACGGAGATGATATGGATCCCCAGCACCCTTATATCCGTCTCTTCCTTATTGCGTTCAAGCCCGGTACTTATAAATTTGATGGCAGACTCAGTCATCATATCCTGAAGCTCCATCGTAAATCCGGCTTTTCTCGCCACTGCGTTAAACTCGCTGAAGTGTATTTCTCCCAATACTCTGTCCTTAAGGCTCAAAAGAGCTTCCGCAGAAACTATCAGCCTTGAATCCTTGTGGTATATGGGTCTGTACAACACCTGAAAGCTGTTCTCATTTATGCCACGGACAATAGCCTTCTCCACTTCTACTCTCCTTAGAAGGAAATCCAGGTCTTTCCCCGTATACAGGACTTTGTCAGTCTCATCAATATCTGCTTCGGACAAAAGCATGATATCATCTGCATTGTCAAATTCCTCGGGGCATCTTGCACAGAGTATCTTTGCCTTGATATTCATGGAGCCACTGGAGATTTCCCAGGCCTGAGCAAATCTGCTTCGTATCTCCTCCAGTATCCGCGTGATCTCATCCTCTCCGGTCTTATTGCAGATAATAAAGAAGTTGCCGCCGGTGGTTCTGTAGACATCATAGTTATCCCCAAGGTTAATGAGAAAGTCGGCAATCCTCGTCAGGATAATGTCATAGTTCTCATAACCGGTTATCCTTCTGTATGCTTCGGCATTTACCACACGAACGCAGATCACATGGAAATCTCTTTTCACCAGAAGAAGGCTCTTCATATCATGCACCAGTGCTGTGCGGTTACCGGCCCTGGTCTTATAATCGGTCCTGCTGTCCTCATTCTCGATCATTATCATTATACCAAGGAAACCTATGGCCTCCGTCATAAGCTCACACTTGATCGTAGGGAAGATCATCTGCACAATGGTGCCGGTAATGGCAAGTCCCAGAAAATAAAACATGGCGATCTTCTGAAGAACATGCATGCAGTTCCAGTACTTGGCCAGAAAATAGAAGCAGAAAAACAGATATGTTCCGCTTATGACATATGCCAGAGCAATTGCCGGGCCTCTTGTATATCTTAAATTTTCGTCCCATTTAAAGACCATGTGGGTAATGGGATCCGAAAGAATTATAAGCTCCAGGAAAATACTGGGAAGAAGCCTTATAATGAGGCCTTTCCTGCTGATAAGAGTATACACATCACATACTATCATTACATATACCCAGAAAACAGGTATGACCATAAGATGGATCAGATAATAAAGATATTTGCATATATAGCTGATGATAAACTTTGCCCGGAAATGACAGTCCGAGCCCACAACGACCTCTGAGATGATACCGGTGAGGCATCCCAGCAGTGTTATCAAAAGAAGTGCAATAAAAAGACGACTGCGAAGCTTTCGCTTTATCTGAGTTCGCATCACAGTCATATAGAAAAGACATGTAAAACTGACCATGGCGGCTGCTATCCTGAAGGACAGTTCACCAACAGGGCCAACATCGATCATAGTTATCTCCCGATATCTTAATCCTTAGTATTTTTGAAGAAGTTGTCCAGGGTCGTAAGAAGCTTATCCTTGGAAATAGACTTAAGCAGATAATCTGCAGGTTTTAAGGAAATCACATCCGTTACGCTCTTTCTGTCATTCTTTCCCGTAAGGAACATCACAGGGGTGGAATTGGAAAAAGACTCACTTCGTAGCATTTCCATTACCTTAGGTCCGTCCAGTACAGGCATATCATAATCCAGCAGTATCAGATCCGCCTTGTTGGTGGCAAGCCAGGCAACAGCCTGAGTTCCGGAATTGGCCATCCCAACCCGGTATGTGTCTTTCAGCCACTCCCTCACCATCTGAAGGAAAGTCAGATCATCGTCCACGATCAGGATGCTCTTTCTTCGCTGTTGCTCATATTCGTCATCGGTGACGATCATGATCTTACTCATAAGGTCGGTCATGTCCAGCGGCCTTGTGACCTCAAAGGCAATATCTTCCTTGGGAACATATCTGTGGACAAATCCGAAGGCATCCTTATCTCCGATGGTCATGATGATCATGTTCTCACCCACACACAGATCCTTAAGATAGACCATGGCATCGCTGTGCTTGTCTATCTCGCCATCGGTATAGAGCAGTATAAGGGAACTGCCCTTCCACTTCGCATTAAGGGAAGCAACGGTAAAATCTGCCTCCTCAAGGATGAAGTGCGCTTCCTTTATCATGTTTTTTATGGCATTTACAAGAAACGTCTCCTCGTTCCTTACCAGTAAGATTTTCTTATTAAACATAATTTACTCCTGCTTACTAAGCCCCTTTTCCGCGAGGCTTGCTATCTCATCCCACTGCAGCTTGTATGCCATGTTCCCTATGCTACGGAATATCTTTTCATCTTCTTCGGGTAACCTGTATTTTCTTACCGAATCAAGGATAAAGGTAAGTGTGTCGTAATCAAGGCTGCGGCTTACCTCCAGGATACTCTGATACGCATCCTTCATCTGCGCCTTTGTGATCTCTTCCTTCTCGGATTCTGCCACATTTTCTTCGGAATCCTTTGCTATCTCCGGTATCAGGGAAAGACCATGCTTGACCGCATAAAACAGCTCAAGAATAGCATCTTTGTTGTCCTCTATTGTCTTGATGTCATTCTCGTTTCCGGCCTTCTCAAGCATTTCCGCCATCTTCGAAAGTTCTTTTGCCCCTATGGTCCTGCTGGTACTCTTAAGAGAGTGAACATAGCTGGTAAAGTCCTTAAGATTACCGGACTCATAGGATTCCCGGATGTTGCTTTCTATCATTTCCGTGGATTCGTAGTAGACCTTCAGTATGGCAAGGTAGCTCTCAACGGTTCCGCAGTTCTTAAGGCCTTCCTCCACATCAATGCACTGTATGCTGTCAAACCACTCAGGTCTTTCGCCGGCAGATTCCGTACCTTCATCCTGAAGCTCTTTTGCCTCTTCCATATCTGGTTCCTTAGTGAGGATCACTTTCTCTGCAGGAAGGAACCTGATCATGACCTCTTCAAGCTTATTGCTCTCAACGGGCTTACTTAAGTAATCATCAAAGCCTTCCCTGATAAAGTTCTCCCTTGCTCCTGAGATGGCGTTGGCTGTAAGTACAATGACAGGGGTATCCTTGTTGGGGGAGTCCCCGTCCTTTTTCATTCTTGAAAGAGTCTCTATTCCGTCAAGCCCCGGCATACGGTAATCAAGGAAAATAATGTCGAACTTCTCCTCATGCTGCTTTTCAAGGCACTCCGCGCCGCTCCTTGCAGACTCCACATTTACCTTTGTCTGCTTGAGCAGTTCTTTAATTACCACATGATTCATTGGTGTATCATCCACAACCAGGATCTTTGCATCGGGAGCCGTAAACTTCTCCTTGTATTCCTTGCGCTCACCGGCGCTGTGCCGAAGTCTTGTGGTAAAATCACCCAGCGGCTCTTCGCTTATAACCTTCTGAGGCAGTGTGATAATGAAGGTGGAGCCTTCGCCGTATTTGCTCTCCGCGCGAATACTTCCGCCCATAAGATCAAGAAGGGAGTGCGTGATGGCAAGGCCAAGTCCGCTTCCTTCAACAGTTTTGTTCTTGTCTATATCCAGTCTCTTGAACTTGTCAAAGAGCATGTCTACGTCTTCTTCTTTTATTCCGATACCGGTATCCTTGACGATTATCGTAAGGACTATGGAGTTATCGAAGTTTCTTTTCCCTGATATCTTAAGACGCACATATCCTTCTGCGGTGTATTTGACTGCATTATTGAGGATATTCACCATTATCTGACGAAGACGCATCTCATCGCCGAAAAGACTTGATGGCAGATCGTCATCAATATCGAACACCAGCTCAAGATTCTTCTGCTCGGCCTTTATGTGCACCATGTTGTATACATCATTGATAACTGAGCCGAAGTCATAGGCCGCCTCGTTGATCTCCATGCTGCCGGCCTCGATCTTGGAGAAGTCCAGGATATCATTGATAAGTGACAAAAGAGTTCTTCCCGCCCCTTCAATATTCTGGGCATATTCCAGGATGCGTTCGTCCTTGCACTCCCTTAGGATAACCTCATTCATGCCAAGCACGGCATTGATGGGAGTTCTGATCTCGTGAGACATATTGGCCAGGAAGGCACTCTTTGCTTCACTGGCTGCCTTTGCTCTTCTCTCCTCCATTCTTGCAAGCTCCGTGGCCCTGAGAATGGCAATAAACTCGTTCTTACTGATGGGCTCGGAGAAATATCTGCCCTTTAAGTAATCGGCTTTTACGCCCTTGATGCTGTCCAGCTTTTCCTGGGTATCGACTTTGTCGATGACGATGATCTTGCCCATCTGGTTCATCATCTTCAGGCGGTTTTCCATAATGATCTTGTTCTGGGAAGGCCTTCCTTCACCCTGGGCCACCAGGGCAGCATTCACCTTGGCACCCTCAAAGGAAAGAGATGCCACTGACTGCACATTAAAGAAGCCTGTTCCGTACTCGTCGATAAAGAATCTGATGCCGTCTGCCTCCAGCCTTGTCATGACATTTCCAAGAACGTCCTTCTCTGTGGACGCAGCGGATTCCGATATATCAAATACTACCTGTGAAGGTCTAACGCCATACTTGCCAAGAAGCTCTCTGACCCTGGATATGAAATCCGCCTTGATGAGCTGTACGGATGAAAGACCTATCTCAATGAACTCAAGTCCCATCTCCTCAGCAATACCGCCTCCAAGGAAATACAGTGAGTTCTCAAGAGTGTACCATCCAAGCTCCTCTATGACACCGGTCTGCTCTGCAATGGGCATGAACTCCTCGGGCTTTATCTCACCCAGTTCGCTGTCTTCAAACTGCAGCACTGCCTGAGCTGCACAGATAGCCAAATCTTCCTTGGTGTAAATGGGCTCAAAGAATACCTTGAAGTTATCTCCGCTGATACCTCTTTTAACCGCCTTCTCTATCTCAGCTCGCCTAAGGAGGAAATCCAGATCGTTGCGTCGAAGCACATGGTCGAACTCACCATCTATGGTACTGTCGGACAGGAACAGAAGATGCTCCAAAGACACAAACTGGTCCGGGGAAGAGGCCTGAAGTACCAGGATTTTTAAAAGCACCTTGTTCTCATTTCTCTCCCACTCGTTTTTAAATCTTCCGAAGATCTTCTCGGAAGTCATATCCGCTGCAGGCTGTGTGATCTCAGGGCACACCAGCACAAAGCAGTCAGAGCCCACTCTGTAAACATCGTACTTGGGACTGAAGGATGCGAAATAACTTACGATATCAGTCAGGATTGCCTCAAATTCCTCGTATCCCGTTATCTTGCGATACACGTCGGCGTTTGTGATCCTTATGCAGATGGTAAAGAACTGTCTGCCATATTTGAAGTAGCTTCCGATGTCCTTGATGAAGGCATTCCTGTTGTAAGCCTCAGTGGGCTGATCAAGTCTGTCGTCATCATTCTCCATAACGATCATAAGTCCCATCATGCCGATGGCTTCGCAAAGAAGCTCAATCTTGATATTGGCGACGATCATCTGGATCAGGGTTCCCGCAATGACTACTACAAAGAAGTAGACAAGAGTTACTTTTTTGAGATATTTAAGGATATTCCAGTAAAGATACAGTGCCGTAATGGCAAACAGAACATAGAAAGCGGCCTGGAGATATGCGATGTATACTCCGGGCATCCTGTGATAGATAAGATTTTCATCATAGTAATAGACTAAGTGCGTAAAGGGATTGGTCAGAACAATGATCTCAAGAATATAGAAAGGAAGCGCCAGAATCAGCTGTGCCCTTTTTGAAAATCTGTAGGACACATTGCAGACCACAACGATATAAAGTGCAAACATCGGTGCTATGGCAAAGTGAGTCAGGAAGTAGAGGAAATGAAGTGAATTCACCAGAACCCTTTTGATCACATAGGCCAGTCCGCTGTTCAAAACAAGTTCAGCACTAATAACCGTAGCTGCATCCAGGATAACAATTACGATAAATGTGATAAAAAGCCTATTCTGGAACCTCAGCTTCTTTTTCATTACCAGCGTGTAGAAAAGACACGTAACGGCAACGATGATAGCTGCAAGGTTAAATGTTACACTACCTACTCCGGAAACATCGATCATACGCAAACCTCAGGATGGAAACAGCAAATCCCTTATGCAGGAATAAGGTCACGATACCATCTAAGTGCCTCCAGATATGAACTGTAAATGTGATCCATATCCAGGTTATCAAGGACCATAAGTCTGGAAACTTCCGTCCAGTCCGCGTCCTCATAGCGTTTTATGAAATACAGTACTTTGGCAAACTCGCCCTTCTCTTCAAGCAGAGCCTCTCTGATATTTTTAGATACCTGAACCATATCAAGAGCCTCTTCCATAGTCTTGTTCAGCATTATATCAAGAGCTGAGAAAAGACCCATGATAAACAGCTCCTGGCTCTGCATGGCCAGCTCAAAGTCCTTGGCGATATTCTCAGCAAATTTTGCTCTTATCATAACAAGCCTTACTATCTCGCTTGGCTTGTCGGCGCACAGCTCCTTGGTGACAGCGGTGTTGATCCATCTCTTAAGTTCCTTCTGACCAAGCATTGCTGCAGCGTGTCTTATGGATGTGATCTCCGAGTTGAGAGCCATCCTGTTAACTATCTCCAGAAGTGAGATTACAAGAGCCGGGTCTTTTCCGATTACATCAGCAGCATCGGTAAGGTCATAGTCAGGAGCATTTACCACATTAAGAAGCTCAATGTAGTTGACTTTAAGAGGACTGACATCGGTCTCGGATTTAAGTATGGGCATTCTGAAGAAGCTGCCCTCATAAAGATCGTAGCCTCCGTCCCTTACCAGCTCATCATACTGTTCCTTGGTATCCACATTTACCGCACACAGCTTGATATTGGGATACTGGCACTGGAAATAGATCTTGGCCTTGGCTATATCGATCTTCATGTGGTCAAGAAGTATGTAATCGCAGCGGGAAAGAATTTCCTTGTAGGGTTCAAAACTGGTGATGGGAAGCTTTCTCATAGCCAGCTTATAGCCCTGCTCCTTGAGTTCCTTCACCCTCTTAATGAAATTATCCTCTGCAAGAATTGTATTATCCATCAGCAGTACAACCTTTGTAGCGGGAACGGTGCACTGCAGACCTATTTCTGCAAATATTGAAAACTGATTGACGGGAACAAAGACCTCCTTGCCCCCCGATAAAGTGGCAACGCCCATACTGCTCACAACTTCAAGCTCACTCACAGTCCCGGCGCCATCAAATCTTGCTCCACCCATAAGGCTGGGATTTAAGAAGAGATTCTCCTTGCGGGCAAAAACAGAATATGCACAGACAGTCATTTTGTCATCAAAAAGAGGTATCAACGTAGCAAGCATAAACTTCTCCTTTCAACTACCCTAAAGACATACTCCCACTTATTTATATTTTACCCTATCATATTGATTAAACAAATAATATTTTTATAAAATCCCGTCAATAATGAGCCAAGTGCTCGCAGCCGGGTAGCAGAAAAAAGCCGCAACCCCGAAACGCACGGGATTACGGCTTTTGTAAGTTAATATTAATACTAATTTTCAGTATGTAGTCTTGTCAATTATGTATCTGGGTCTACCCTTCACTTCCTCGTAGATCTTGGAAATATAGAATCCGATAACTCCAAGTCCCAGCATGATAAAAGAGCCGGTGAAGCACTGCAGGATAATGACGGTGGTAAAGCCTTCCTGAGCTTTGCCTTCAAAGAAGGTAACAAGAGCTTCCACAGTTGCTCCAAGACCTACCACAAATACGATAAGCCCCATAATGGTCACCAGCTGCATGGGAGCCGATGAGAAGGATGCTATATTGGTCAGTGCATATTTGATAAGGGACTTGGTACTCCACTTGGAGACTCCTGCCTCCCTCTCTCTTACGTCATACTCAACCTGTATGGACTTAAATCCGATCCAGGAAGACAGAGCCCTGAAAAAGGCGTTCTTCTCATTCATGTTAAGAAGAACATTCATTGCCTTTCTGTCGATGAGCTTGAAATCCGAAGCCCTTGACATATCAAAGCCTGCCGACTCACTCATGATGCTGTAAAAGCTCTTGGCTGCAAACCTGTGAAGTCCGCTCTCTTTGCCGCGGCTTCTCTTAACGCCCTCAACTATCTCATAGCCCTGCTCCCAGAGTCTGTACATCTCAACAATCTTCTCCGGGGGATGCTGAAGGTCGCAGTCGATAACAACGCAGCATTCTCCCTGCGCCTCTGAGATTCCTGCGAAAATAGCTGACTCTTTTCCAAAGTTACGGGAAAAACAAACGCCCTTCACATTGGTATTGGAAGAAGCAGCTTCGGTAATCTTCTCCCAGGTGGAATCCTTGGAACCGTCATTTACAAACAGCAGCTCGTGAGTAATGTCTGCCTCACTAAGGGTCTTATCTATAACAGATACCGTGATGGGTATCATCTCTTCTTCATTGTATGCGGGAATAACGACGGATAGCACTTCAAATCCGCTCCTTTCGTGCTTGATTAAAGTCTTTGCACATTATATCATATATTATAAGGTATTTCTATTAACATCAGACAGGGGGAACAGCTATGGCTCAAAACGAAATGTTAGCTATGATACTGGCCGGCGGTCGTGGAAGCAGATTGAAAGACCTTACCACAAAAGTTGCCAAACCGGCAGTATTCTATGGTGGAAAATATCGTATCATAGATTTTCCGCTCAGTAACTGCGCCAACAGCGGTATTGACGTTGTCGGCGTTCTGACTCAGTATGAATCCGTTCTTCTCAACAGTTATGTAGCACAGGATGGCCGTTGGGGTCTCGACTCCAAAGACAGCGGTGTATACGTTCTTACTCCTCGTGAGAAAGCTGATGAGGGTCTGGATGTCTATCGTGGCACAGCTGATGCCATTTCACAGAATATTGATTTCATCGACACCTACGATCCCGAGTATCTTCTTATTCTTTCAGGCGACCACATCTACAAGATGAATTATGCCAAGATGCTTGAGTACCACAAGGCCATGAACGCCGATGCCACCATCGCCGTTCGCGGAGTTCCCATGAAGGAAGCCAGCCGTTTCGGTATCATGAACACCGACGGTAAGGGCAGGATCGTTGAGTTCGAGGAGAAACCTGCTAAGCCCAAGAGCAATCTTGCATCCATGGGTATCTATATCTTTACCTGGAAGCCTCTTCGCAAGATGCTTGTTGAGGATATGAAGAATCCCAATTCCAATCATGACTTCGGTAAGGACATTATTCCCAAAATGTTAAATGACAGGAAAGGGCTTTTTGCTTATGAGTTCAAGGGCTACTGGAAGGACGTTGGAACCATAGATTCCCTCTGGGAAGCAAATATGGATCTTCTCGATCCCAAGAATCCTTTAAGCCTCAATGATTCTTCATGGCTTATCTACACAGAGGATGTATCCACTCTTCCTCAGTACATAGGTAAGGATGCCAAGATCAAGTGCGCATACATAACCCAGGGTGTCCGTGTTGAAGGCAGCGTTACCAATTCGGTTCTCTTCACGGGAGCCGTTGTGGAAAAAGGCGCCAAGGTAATCGACAGCGTACTGATGCCGGGAGTTGTGGTTGAAGAAGGTGCAACCGTAACAAGAGCTCTCGTTGCGGAGAATGTCCGCATAGGAGCAAAGGCCAGAATCGGTTCCAAAAACAGCGAAAATATTGAGCTTGTGGCTAAAAATGTGAAAGGAGGAACAAAATGATGGCAATTAAAGCTTTTGGTATAGTTTCCTCCCCGGATAACAGCGTACATGTAGAGGGCCTTCAGGACTACCGTCCCATCGGTGCCTTCTCTTTCCTCGGAAGATTCCGTGTTATCGACTTCCCTATTTCCAACATGAGCAACAGCGACATCAACAGGATCCAGGTCTATGTTCAGTCCCGTCCCAGATCAATCGCTGAGCATGTAGGATCGGGAAGACATTACAACATCAATAGTAAGCGCGGTAAGATACAGCTTCTTTTCTCAGAGAACAGCTCTTCCCGCTCAATTTACAACAACGATATTTCCGCATATCTGGAGAACATTGACATCATCCAGCGTATGCACCAGGAGTACGTTATCATCGCTCCCAGCTATATGGTTTACAAACAGGATTACAGACAGCTTCTTGAGACCCACGTAGCTTCCGGCGCCGATATCACTCTCCTCTACCACAAGGTAGACAATGCCCGCGAATACTTCAAGAACTGCCACACTCTGTCTCTCAACAGACAAAAGGGTGTTCAGTCCATCGGCAAGAACATGGGCACAGCCAAGGATAAAAATATCTTCATGGAGACCTACTGCATGAAGAGAGATTTATTTGTTCAGCTTGTTAAGGCAGCCAGCTGGGAGTCCTCGATCTACACCCTCTCCGATATCGTAAACATCAAGTGTAAGGATCTGGATGTAAGAGGCTATCAGCACAGAGGCTATTTCGCAACCCTTACAAGTCTTAATGACTATTTCAATGCTTCTTTGGAGCTTCTCAACTACGATATCGCCAGTGACCTGTTCAGAGCAGAGTGGCCTATCTACACCAGGACCACAGACTCCTGCCCTACAGAGTACTTCGAGAGTTCCAAGGTAACCAATTCCTTTGTAAGTAACGGCTGTCTCATAGAGGGAACCGTTGAGAATTCCATCATCGGCCGTGGCGTTGTCATCAAAAAGGGCGCAGTGATCAAGAACTCCATCGTCCTTGCCTATGCCACCATCGAAGAGGACATTCGCATCGAGAACGCCATCCTGGACAAGTGGGCTCACATCATCCACGCCAAGGAGATCATCGGCGAACCCGACGCCCCGCAGTATATTAAGAGACAGGATACGCTCTAAATGTACGCTCTAAATGAGCCACGCAGGACAATAAGGAAGCAGCTGTGAGAGTGCTTGCACTCTGTCACAGCTGCTTTTTTATTGGACTATGCGGCGAATGCCGCGATAACGAGGAACCGCGTAGCGGTTTCGAGTCTACGCGTGGCTCATTTAGTTTGAAACGTATGCACCAGATGCCGCGATAACGAGAAACCGCGCAGCGGTTTCGAGTCTACGCGTGGCTCACAGGCGGTACTTCTTCACTATTCCGTCCAGCTCTCCGGACTGAGAGTTGATATCTGCCGATCCGTCAGATATTACGTGAACCATAGCAAGCACTTCCTGGATGGATGCATTGGTCTCTTCCGATGCCGCCGCATTCATCTGTGCTGCTTCCTGCAGATGCTGCATTGCAGATCCTACCTTCTCGCAGCTGTCCGTCATGGATCTGCTCACATCACCAAGACTCTTAACTTCTTTTTCTATGATCGTGAGATTATCCGAAATATCCTGATATTTTGTTCTGGCATCATCCACTCCCTGAACCTGACGCTCAACCGCCTCTTTTACAGAATCGCTCTGCTGGTTGGCGTTGTCCACGTTAGCCTGGAGCTCTTTTAACATCTCAGTGATCTCATTGGCACTCTGAGCCGAATCCTCAGCAAGCTTTCTGATCTCATCAGCCACAACCGCAAAGCCCTTGCCCATTTCGCCTGCTCTTGCTGCTTCAATAGAGGCATTAAGGGAAAGAAGATTCGTCTGAGCAGCGATACTCTGGATCATCTCCGAGGACTGGCCAATCTTGGATGTACTCTCATTGATCCTGTTGATGCTGTCAAATATTTCCGAGAAGGAGCGCTCATTTTCCTTAGTAAGGCTATACAGATCATTCATTACCTGTGTTCCTGCCTTGCTGGCTTCATCAATCTGTGTGCTGGCCTGGGACAGATTTTCAGATGTGGTTTCATTCTGCCTGATGATGTCTCTTAAGGTTTCTATCTCACGCATGGAGTTGTTGATGTCTTCAGCCTGCTCTCCTGCGTTTTCGGCGACGTTGTTAACAGCTCCTGTGATCTCATTTACATTCTTTACAATGGAGTCTGAGTTTCTGCTCATCTCATCGGACATACCGCCAAGTTTCTCTGTTGAATCGGAGAGGTCTCCCATGATTTCTCTGGTAGACTCAAGAAGGGAATTATAAGCCTCTGCAAGTTCCCCGATTTCATCATTCTGTGAGACAGAAAGCTTTTGTGCAGTAAGATCCCTCTGGGAAAGAGTTGTGATTGCGCCGCTGACTTTAATGATGGGCTTAAGTACCTGTCTTATAACAGTGACAGCAATCCATATAGACATAAGAATGCTTATCAGTGAAAGAATAGCATTGACTGTTACCATCGAAACTGTAGCTTTGTTAACATCGTCAACGCTCTTCTCTACATCATTTTCCATTTCCTCCACCATGGCATCGACCATTTCAGAGAAGCTCTCCGTTGCCCCGTCAACTTCTTCCATTACTACGTTGCCGGCATCAATTCCAACATCAATATACTGATCGGCCATATGTGAACACATAGCGTAAAGTGAATCATAGGAGGATTTCATGCTATCGACTTTAGACGCCATATCCGGCCTTACGCTCTTCATCTGAGCAAACAGAGAATAAATATTGTCCCTTACTTCCTCTACTTCCGCAAGAACTTCTCTGTCATGGGTAGCTGACATGTCGGTAAAGAGCTCGCAGGTATTAAGACCGTAATATCTGATATCTTCCGCTATCTCCATTGCTATAACATCCTGCTGCTGAAGATCACTAAGATCATTCCTTATTTTCGCAGTCCTAATCTGGGTAAATGCAAGAGTTATAAGCAGGAAAACAATGATAAGTATTACAGGCCCCAGCAGTTTAGGGGTTAATCCGGTTAGATAATTTCTTGATGCTTTTTTATTTGTCATAACAGCGCCCTCTCACTAAATACCGTTTATAAATTCACTGTGACAACTATAGTATATGAAACATAATGCCGAAAGTCCATGAGTAAAAATGCGGTTTTATAGAATATTTATACATAAATAAAGCTGCCGCACTTAAAAAGTGCGGCAGCTTTATTATTAACTTAAACTTACTCTAGATGTTGATGAATTTTATTCTTCATCATCCTCTTTTTTCTTCCTGCCTGTGAGGATCAGAAGGATTGCTGCAGCAGCTGCTATAAATATTGCAATGTATCTTGCTGCTGTGTTTGCGGGATCATCGGTCCTTCCTCTTCTTGCTCCGAGAACTGCTGCCCCGTCACGGCCTCTCTGCTCACCGAGAACTGCGGGAACTTCAGTTACTACTACAGGAGTATCAGTTGTAGGTGTAGGAGGATCAACAATGGTTGTAGGGTTATCTCCGGGTGGAGGCGGAGGAGTAGTTCTTCTGGTCACCGTAAGTGTTCCGAAGATTCTGTTGATCTCGTAGTTCTTAAGATCTGTTCCCTCTCCTGCCACTACTGTAAAGGTGTTCTTGCTGCTTCCTACCTGGGTCTGTGAACCGGTTACGTCATAGCTTATCTCGTCTCCGATACCCCAGCTTCTGTTTGCTGTAACGGTTCCGTTTTTAAGAGGAGTTCCGTCATATACCTTCTGTGAGCTTCCTGATTCAACTTCCATAATTCTGGGAGTGATCTTAAGGGTTCCGTCGGTTATAACAGGATCTGCAAACTGGGCATCCATGTTGTGACCTTCAAGGTCTTCGATGTGCATTGTTCCTGTTACTTTAAGAGGATACTCTCCAACGTTTCTCTGTTCCTGTTCGATGGAAAGTCCCATAACTTTGTAGGTTACTCCGTCGATGGTAACTGTAGGATCCTTAGCATCGTCATCGGCTGCGCCTGCTGTAAGAGGCTTAAGGATTCCGGTAAAGAAGTTTACTATGTTCTGAGCTGCACCTTCCTGTGCCTTAACCTGTTTGCCGCCTGCTACGTTATAGCCAAATCCGCTGAATACCTCTCCGGTGTATTCCTTAGTCACATCATCTACCGTAACTGTGATGGTATACTTCTCGCCGTCAGGTCTGTCTGTGATCTTCAGATAGCCATCAGTTACTTCAAAGGTTACGATAAAGTTTTCATCCTTGTTGCCGAATGCTGTATCTGTAAGACCCATATCGTAGGTATTGGGAAGTGTTCCTCTTGCAACTGCCTCGCCGTCGTATGTTACGGATGCATTCGCATCGTACAGCTCGTTGTCAGCTTCAAGTGTATATCCTTTTACCTCATATTCAGATCCGTTGTAGATTTCTTCTCTTGTATTACCTTTTACGGTTACCGTTACTTCAAGAGGCTCTACAGTGATGAATCCGTCTTCTTCGATTACAAAACTTACATTTGAGAAGTTGGGATCGGTATTTTCAAACAGATCCTTATCCAGTCCCATCTGAGTGGTTCCGGCATCTGTTCTTGCAGCTGTTGCATCGCCGTTGTACTTAACCTTTGTTACATCGTAGAGCTGATTATCTGCTGTAAGATCATATCCTGTTGCTGTATGCTCTTCTCCGTCATAGGTTACCATATCATTGTGGCCCTTCACGGTTACTGTTACAGATATAGGATTTACAGTGATATATCCGTTATTTACTACGAAGGTTACTTTCTTGAAGTTGGTGCTGATGTTTGTAAAATCAGCTTCCTTCATGGTCATATCGGTGGTTCCAACGTCAGTTCTTGCTGCCTTTGCCTCTCCTTTGAAGGTGAAGTCTGATGCTGTGTAAAGAGGATTGCTGAACTCAACCTCGTAGCCTTCTACCGACTGCTCCTGGCCGTTGTAATCAACGGTATTGCTGTGTCCTGTGATAGTGACAACTACTTCG
The DNA here is from genome assembly GCA_024697425.1 of Butyrivibrio sp. Classification (GTDB taxonomy): domain Bacteria; phylum Bacillota; class Clostridia; order Lachnospirales; family Lachnospiraceae; genus Butyrivibrio. Next base: position 19,883 of record JAILFT010000107.1, read on the forward strand.
TCTACAGGAACGATGGTCATGTAACCGTCTGTTACATTGAAGGTTACTGTTCCAAAGTTTGTTGTATTAAGGTTTTCAAACTGGGAAGCATCAAGGCCCATCTGTGTGGTGCCTTCATCTTTCCTGCTGGCAATTGCACTGCCTGTAAACTTGAAGTCATCTCTCTTGTACAGGTCATTAAGGATGTCTACATCATATCCTCTTGCAGTATGGGTCTGACCATCATAGGTCTTTGTGTCATGGTGGCCGGTGATATTTACCGTTACATCAATGGGAGTGATTTCCATCTCACCGTCAGTTACATTGAATGTTACATCCTTAAAGTTCTTATTGGTGTTTGTGAACTGGCTTGCTGCAAGGCCCATAGGATATGTGCCTGCATCTGTTCCCTTAGCCTCATCGGTTCCGCTGAAGGTAAAGTCAGCTTCTGTATAGAGATCACTGTCTATTCTTACATCGTAGCCGCTTACTCCCTGTTCCTGGCCGTTATAAGGCTTGCTGTCCTTTGCACCTGTAATGGTAACAGTAGCTGTGATCGGTGTAATCTCCAGGCTTCCATCCTTAACTATGAAGGTAACATTTACGAAGTTAGGATTTGTATTCTCAAAGCCTGCCTGTGTAAGGCCCATAGGATATGTGCCTGCATTTGTTCCCGATACGCTGTCAGATCCGTTATAGGTAAAGTCGTTCTCTGTGTAGAGAGGATTTGTTATCTCTTTTACCTCATATCCGGATACTGTGTACTCAGATCCGTTGTAAGGCTTGCTGTCCTTATTTCCTTCGATATAAACCGTTGCAGATGCAGGTGTTATCTCGATAGATCCGTCTGTTACGTTGAAGGTTACGGATGAGAAGTTGGGGTTATCGGCCGAGAACATTGAGTCATCAAGGCCCATAGGTGTTGTTCCCACATCTGTTCTCTTAGCAGAATCTGTTCCTGTAAAGATTATATCTTCCTCAGGTAAAAGACCTCCTACAACCTCTACGTCATATCCTGTAACTTCATGTTCCTGTCCGTCATAGGTCTTTGTATCTGTGTGACCTGTGATATTAACTGTTACCGGAACAGGATTGATCTTGATCCAGCCGTCTGTTACATTGAAGGTTACAGTTGCAAAGTTCTCATTTGTATTTGTGAACTGTCCTGCTGCAAGACCCATGTCATAGGTTGCAACGTCTGTTCCCTTTGCTGTGTCATTACCGTCAAAATCAAAGTCATCTTCTTTGTACAGAGGATTGGAAATATCTGTTACTTCATATCCTGTTACGCTGTGCTCTTCACCATCGTAGTCTGCATAACCTGTATTACCTGTAATGGTTACTGTTACATTGATGGGATTGATGGTCATTGATCCATCATTTACTACAAAGGTTACATTCTCGAAGTTGCTGTTATTGTTGGTGAACATGGACTCTTTAAGTCCCATGTCTGTTGTACCCGCTATGGTTCTCTTAGCTACATCCTCACCGGAGAAGGTGAAGTCATTCTCTTTATAAAGAGGATTGCTTATCACTACATCATAACCGGATACGCTGTGTTCCTGACCATCATAATCCTTGGTATCACTGTGGCCTGTGATGGTTACAACTACGTCGCCAACCTTTGTAATGGTCTGGTAACCGTCTGTTACGTTAAAGGTTACAGTTGCAAAGTTCTCATTTGTATTGGTGAACTGGCTTGCTGCCAGGTTCATCATTGTGGTGCCTTCGTTGGTTCTTGCTGCCTTTGCCTCGCCGCTGAAGGTGAAGTCATCTTCTGTGTAAAGACTGCCGGGGATCTCCACATCATATCCTGTTACAACATGTTCCTGTCCGTCGTAAGGATCTGTTGAGAAGTGTCCCTTGATGGTTACTGTGATGTCGATAGGTGTTATGGTCATAGATCCGTCAACTACGGTAAAGGTTGCTGTGTAGTTAGGATCTGTGTTGGAAAACTGACCTGCACTAAGGCCCATGTCAGTTGTTCCCTTATCCTTACGTGTTGCAGATGCTGTTCCCGAGAAAGCTATCTTGTTAACATCATATGCTGCAACGTCTGCTGTAGCCGTGTAGCCTTCTACGGTGTGTTCTTCACCGTCATATGCCTGTGAATCCTTGTTACCTGTGATCTTGATATTTACTGTAACAGGAGTGATAGTAAGCTGACCATCGGTAACATGGAATACAACCTTCTTGAAGTTAGGATTTTCGCTTACGAAACTATCCTCTGTAAGGCCCATGTAATAGGTGTCTACGTTGGTTCCCTTAGCGATATCAAGTCCTGCTTCTTTAAGTTTTACGTCTGAAGGTGAGAATCCGCTGCCTGAAGGATAGTCATGTCCTCCAACCTTGTACTCAATCTTCTTAACTGTAAATCCGGATACCTGCTGCTCGCTTCCAGTGTAAGGTTTTGTATCCTTTGCGCCTTCGATGTAAACATGTACTACCACCTGAGGTTTCCATACTGCGTAAAGAATATTGGCAGAAGGATTGTCTGGATTGTCATCGTTATCTGCGATCACATATTTGCCGTCAAATCCAACCTGAACTTCGCCTGCAGTAGCTGCTGCCTGATTTATATTCCATCCGATAAGGTCATAACCGTCTCTTACAAATCCGTTAGCTTCTGCTTCAGATTTGCTCCATACAGGAACAGCTTCGTTGACAAAGAGCTGATGTCTGGCATCGCCTTCTCCTATCTCACTGATGGTTACAGGGCTTCCGCCTCCGCCATTTGGATGATAGGTAAAGCTTGTATGAAGATCATCGGGGTTAAGTCCCGTAGGAACGTAATCAGCTCTGAGTGTTACATAGGACTTTCCGTCAGATCCGGGTGCAATGTAGTCATCAAGGATGTTAAAGGAGCTGTTGGGATAGTATCTTGCAACATCATTGCCATCCTTATCAAGAAGCATCCATCCAACAAAGGTGAAGTCCTCTTTATAAGCGGGAGCTGTTACAACTACTGCCGAATCAGCTGCGTAAAGATGTTCGTCAAGTGCATCAGGATTTATTGTTCCGCCGTTGGTATCGTAGTTAATATATACGCCTCCGGTCTTTCTCCACTTGGCATAGATCTTTACATCTCCTGTAACATTAGCATAATCATAAGGCTGATCTTCCTTAGGTCCGCTTGCAAAGAACCATCCTACCAGATCATATCCTTCTCTTTCAAATCCCATAAGAGCATCTCTGGATATCTCTGCATTGTAATATGGATTGAAGTCTGTGCTCTGATGATTTGGATGAGTTACAGTATCGTATCCTGTTGTTGTAGCTATGTTCTTGTCACCATCAACGTTAAGGTCAAGGAGTACATTGTAACGTGCTTTTGTAAATACAACATATACGCAGACATTATTTGAAGGCATTGTCCTGTCATTACCCCAGACAAATATGTCTTTTCCCTGAGGATCTGCGTACAGGATAGGATTTCCCTGACCATCAGTCTTTACCTTGTATCCTGCCGGTGCAGTTACGTTCTTAGCCTCGTTCCTTACCGTGGTCTCCATAGCTGAGAACGGCTTCTCATACAGTGTGTCGTAGCTATGTACCAGGACAGGTGTTGTTCCCGTAGGATCGCCAGTAGCGGGATCAACAGGCTCAACTGCCTTCATAAGATCAAGCTGGTATGTATTTCTCATGTAGCGAACATAGAGATTAGTAGGCAAACTTGTGCTCTTTCCTGCACTGGTATTCTGCCAGGTTCTTCCGTCTGAGGAATACTGGACAACTTCAAATCCATTATACTTATTAGTAAAGGTGAACGTCGCATTTTTATCACCTTTGGTCTGATTAGCAAGTATCGTATACTGACCATTCAAATCCTGCTTATAATGGCGAATAGTAGCGCTTCCTGCTGAAGTAGAATTACTGTAATAAGTTATTGTATATCCCTGCACTCCCGTAGGCGGGATAAAAGCATCCAAGAACGTTGTGGTTGTCTGGCCGCCACCGGGATTATTTCTTCTCCAAACTCTTTCGCTTGGCCATGTATAGTTTTGACTTGCTAATGTCTGTCCGAATAGACCTACTATCTGAGGGCAATTATCATATGGTCCAAGATCACTTCCCCATGAATCAGTGAGTCTGAAATTGATGGTAACAACTTCTCTGTCATAGTAAACATTAACAACAGTTGTTCCCTTGGCAGCAATCTTATTACCAAGTTCAGGATCGGAATTTACCACTTCCCATCCGGAATACTTAAAGCCTGTATAGGTCTTTCCTGTGGCTCCGCTT
>JAILFT010000119.1 GCA_024697425.1 Butyrivibrio sp.
GGCCACGCCTTCCGCCATGAGGGAAAAGAAAATGCCACCTCCCACGAGATCTATCTTATGGCCGATGAGCGCATGTACGACAAAAAGAGACGGATGCACGAGGAACTGGGCATCCGACAGAGGCTGTAAAAAGTAAATAGGATCATTAAAAAGGACGGCGATGACACTCGCATAAAAAACCTCCGGGCATTTCCTGAATGCCCGGAGGTTTTTTAGTTACGGTGTTGATAAAGTTGTGGGTTTAGAAGCTCTTTCTACGCCGGTCCATGCACTGTATACGCAATTGCCTGTTGAATCTTTTATTCCGTTTCTTGCTCTTACGTAATATACCTGGCCTTTAAGCTTAGTACCCAGAGTATTGTACTTCTGATAGTCTTCACCGGATGTAGCATAATCTTTTTCAACTGTAACCACGTTAGTCTTGAAATTCGGATCTGTTGAATACTGCGCCTGGTAATACATATTGTAATGATCAATATTTGTATATAAGGTGCCTCCGCTGATAGTCGGCCTGATAACAGGTTTTGAAGGAGCCGGTATCTTAGTCCACTTAATATATAAAGTAACCGTTCCCTTATCCTTGCCGGTAAGCCGGCTGAGATTGTAAGTTCCTCTATTGCTGTCCCAGGTCATATACTTACTGCTGAATATACTGTTCTTTCCATTGGCACTCAAAGCAACTCCGCTGAGGTTATATCCGGCTCTTTCTGCTGAAGAATTGTAATATGTATTGTTAAATACATCTCCTCCAAGTCTGAGGTTGAGGGTCTGGCCTACATCCATAGTGTATAAATATGTTCCCAGCGTTATGGTTTTCTTTTCACCGGAGAGTGTTCCTCCATTGGGACTAAGCTTAACAGTATATGTATTCTCGTTGAATACAGGTGTCAGCGTAACATCTGCAGTGTTCTTTGCTCCGATCTTGGTAACATACCCGGCTTTGTTCTTAACAACATCAGTAGCACCTGAAACTTCCCATCCAAGGAAGGTAAAGCCATCCATTGTGACCTTTGCAGGAAGTGTAACCGCCTTACCAAAGGAGCCTATTCCCGGTACTTTCAACTTATCATAGTCTATCTTCTGACTTGTTACATTACCATAAATCTTTGCATCGCTCCTGTTTATGTTATAGCCGTTTGCTGTCCATACTGCATAGAGAGTAACAACATTCTTATTTGCTTTTAACCCGCCCTCGGTGGTTATCAGGCTGCCGGCCTTTCCGTTCTTGCTTGTTGAAAAACCTGCAAGTGTATAGCCTTCCCTTGACCAGACAATTGATGTGTCATCAAGCTTGCGTGTTGAATTAAAGAGAATGTCTGCGCCGTTCCTGTAGCTTACTCCCTTTGTGCTGACGGGATCTTTAATGCCGTCATTATAAACATCTTTGGCGTTTGGCATAAGAACAATCTTATAGGTATTGGGTGTATATATGGCCTTAATGGATATACTTTTATCCGAAACCCCTTTGACAATCGTCAGTACATTCTTATTGATCTTATAATCCTTATTAAGCTCGGCATTCGTTACTTCCCATCCTTTAAAGGTAAATCCATTAACAGCCGGAGCTTTAACAGTCACGCCCTTATCAGGAGAGTAATACACATTCTTTCGTTCTCCGGTTGCAGTGTTTTCAACCGAACAATACGCTTTCATTGGTTCAGTCAGCACATACAGAGTTATAATTCCGCCATCTTCAAGTCCGGATCCCGCATTCCTGACAATATCAGCCATTTTGTATGTGCGGTTTAAACTGTACTTTGGATTCTTGTCTGTAGGCTTAAGGGCAAAACCTCTGACGCTTTGCTGCGGGTCGTATCTGTCGTATATGAATTCGGTAAGGGTATGTGCTATGGTAGTAAAATCATAGGTAGCCGAATACTTAGGCCCTTTCATATCATATGGCCAGCTCCTGGTCCCATCCGGATTTAACGTCCTGATCATGTAGCTGTTCTCTTCCCAATTAGCTGTCAGAACAATGTTGCCATAGCTGCCTGTACTAAGCGCATTTCCCTCAGGTGCTACACTTGCCGTTATCTCTTTTGCCTTAGGATCCTTCATGGTAAGGGTCCATCCGGTGAAGGTATATCCGGTCCTTGAAGGCTCATAAAGAGCTGTGTTCTCACCGGCTTTATATTTCTTCGGAGCATTCTTTAACATAGATGCGCCTGCCCCAAGGGAATAAGAAATCGTATAACTAAGGGGCTCCCAAACAGCACTAATTTCAATATCTTTTCTTCCGGTAGCGCTGATATTCCTGATAGCTCCATTAGCTGCTATCGTCTTCTTATTTCCTGAGTCATCTAAGTATTCCCAGTACTTGAACTTATAACCGGGCTTACTGTATGTGACGTCAGTAAAGAAATATGAATTATCATAGTCAAAGCTATATGTGCGTTCTTCTATATTGCTTACTGTTCCGCCATTGAAATTAAATGCGACGCTGTATGTGGTTTTCTCAAAGACAGCATAAAGCGTGAAGTCTCCAAACTTTCCGTTTTCAGGAGCATAAGGTACATTGGCATCTTTACCAACCTTCTCAAATCTGTAGCCGTCATATACAGAGACATTCGGCTGATTATTGTAATTATTCAGATACCATCCCTTGAATATATATCCTGTCTTTTCCATCTCAGGAAGCACATAGGTGGGATCATCGCTATATTTATACTTGCTCTTAAGAATACCGGATTTGACCTTTCCGCCATTGGCCACCAGATTCAGCTTGTATTCCGTTTCATTTGAAGACCATTTAGCCCTGAATACAACAACGTCTCCGGCCTTTGCTCCAAGATTCTTAAGAGTTGCCTTTGCTCCAATACTCTTCTGAGCACCGCCGTTAACACTGTAGGTCCATCCGGTAAGCTTTCTTGTTTTGCTTACAAACTCATCACCTGTAAGATACAGCATCTCATCAGCTGCCAGACTGTCTACATAACCATATCCGTAGGTAGGGATCGGTCCAACTGAGTACTTTCCTCCGGAACCTAAATCCTCGTCTGAATCATCTGCCACAAATACAACCTTATATGAGTAGGCAGGATTCCAGCTGGCATAAATGTCCAGGCTAACCGATTTAGACTTACTACCATTTTTCAGATAGTCTGTTTCGATAATGTACTTGGATGTAAGCTCTTCTTCACTGAATTGTACATTGCTGCCTGAATACCATCCCGCTAAACGTGCTCTGGTCTCCGCAGACAGATTCAATCCGGTAAAAAGAGAATCAAACTCTATCGGAACCGCATTGGCACTGCTTGCATAATAATATCTGGCTACCGTACTGTCTGTATCAAGATTGGAATGATAAGTAACCCGGAATTCGATATCAGACCAATGGGCGTACAGTTCTGTAAAACTGCCATCATATGCCTTTGTAAGGTCTACCTTGCTTCCGCCGCTGCGGGAAGTATACCAGCCCTCGAAGTATTTTCCGGGATATGAGGGCTTAAGATACTCATCGTATGTTTCATCAAATTTTCTGTCATAATATGCAGATATTTCGGTATCCTGATAAACACTGCCGGCATCAGTGTAGTGCAATAATACATTTTCAGAACTTGATTTCCATACTGCGTACAGAGTCACTACCTTACCATCGGTATCGTAATATGTACTGATGTTGGTGTATCCATCCCAGAAAGTATCTACATTATTGTAGTTTGGATTTTCATCATTATCAGCAAATTTCTTAGTTGCCCACATTTGGAAAGATCTGCCGTTTTTCCTGAATGCATTTGCATTCAAAACAACTCCTGATCCATATGTAACCACCTGATCAGGCATACTGCCCGTTCCGCCATTTGCATCAAATTTCAAAGTAAATGTAACAGGCGTAAGCTTTGCATAAACAGTTGCAGGGCCCTGTAACTTCGCTGAGAAATCAAACCTTGTATTAAATCCCGGGTCAGAATACCATCCGCCAAAAGTATATCCCTTCTTAACAGGATCGGCGGGTTTAGGTACTGTCTGCCCATACGGAACCTGAACAGAGTCAAGCACTTCATCTCCGTTCATGATCTTTACTGTATAGACATCAACCCATTTAGCATATACAGTGATATCCGACTGAATAGGCTGTGTGAAATCAAACGGAATTATAAGCTTCTCATCTGCATACCATCCTGCAAAAGAGTATTTCTCTTTAACGGGATCTTCCGGCTCATTTGCTGTTTTCCCTTTCTTTACAACCTGCGGCCAAACAGTAGATCCGCCGTTTGTATTAAAGGTTACCGTTACCTCATCCTCTTCCGGAACGATATCCTTATAAATCGCATATAATGTGATGGTTGTGCCCGCAATCGTATAATTGCCTTCCCCAAGGCTGATAATATCCATAGGACTTGTGGATTCCGCAACTGCCATTCCGCTGCCATCAGCTTTGGTGTTCCACTCTACAAATTCCTTAAATCTTTCAGGACTTGCATCGGATACTTCACCAATCTTTTTTGTATACAGAATACCTGTCTTATCTGACGGCGCTTTAACACCACCATTAACATCAAAGCTAATGGTATATTCTTTTTCTATCCACCTGGCGAAAAGAGTTATCGAGGAAGAAACTGTATCACTGGCAAAATTCCATGCATTGATACATCCTTTTTCTTTATACCATCCGGCAAAATCATAACCTGTTCTTGTTGGAGCAGCAGGCTCGGATATTTTTTCTCCGGAAAGTAAATGCTCTACAGGCTCAACATCTGATCCTCCCTGAGAATCAAATGTAACTGTATATTCCACCGGTACTGTTACTATACAGGACGCAGTCTTCCCTCCGTCTTCTGTTGTAACTGTAATAGTAGTTGTTCCCGGGCTTTTGGGAGTGAGCCTTCCAAATCGCGACAGCATAGCATTTACTTCTGCAACATCAGGATTACTACTCTTCCATATCAGATTCTTGTTTGTAGCATCAGATGGAGTAACAGTGGCCTCTAAAACGGACTGAGTCAAAGGAGCTCCAAATCTTAAAGTCAAAGATGTGGTATGAAGGCTGACTCCTGTTACCGGAATCCTTTTTGCTTCGACATTAACTGTGCAGCTCGCCGTTTTTCCGCCATCATTTGTCTTTACGGTAATAGTCGCTGTACCGGCTTTTACTCCTGTTACAACTCCGCTGCTTGATACTGTAGCAACACCCGTATTACTGCTGGACCATGTAACTCCCTTGTTGGTTGCATCCGAAGGAGATACTGTTGCAGTCAGAGTTGTCGTTGCATCTTCCTTGATAGTTACACTGGTTGGATTAATACTGACTCCGGTGACATTTACAGGTAAAGTTGTAAATGTCTGCATTTGATCTTTTGATGTATACGTAGTGCCATTCACTTCCGCCCACATATACCAACTATATGTTGTTCCGGGTCGTAACCTGTTTGGGGTCATTTCATTAGAAACAAGATAGCTCACTTTTAATGGATTCAATGTCAGACCCGAATAATCCTTCCCTTGATACTGACCTTCAGGTCCAACAATAGTAATGCCAACGTTTCCAAACTTATATCGGTTGGGATTATTTATTTTTCCCTCAACATATGCATCGTACTGTGAAACATTTGAAGTTACAAAGTCAAAAAAACTGATAGGATTTGTCGGCTGTGGAGGAGGAGTAGAGCCATTAAGATATATATACCCTTTAAACTCTCCGTTTCGAGCTGATTCAACCTCTGATCTCGTTAATGACTGAATAATACAATGTCCATTACTATCCGATCCATTTCTCCAGCCACCTTCACTAACAATCATATTATTACCGTTAACTATCTCGATGACAGTAACATGATTTCCATAGCACGCTAGTGCTTTTCCAGTGGGAACTGACCAACCATGGGTAAACCCGAACTGAGCATAGTTCTTTAACCACCCAGTTCCATTCCATACAGTACCCCCTTTTCCAGTCAATTCCTTGACTCTTGCAGATGCAAACCAACCACATCCATCCGCAGTATACGCACTATTATTAAAGTTCATGGTCGAATACGGAGGGACATTAATATCAATATATATGCCGCCTAACCCATTATTGTGAATAGTCCTATTAGCTGCTTCAACCTTCATCCCACCATAAGGACTAATATTGATCAGCAGCATAGACAGAATAATGCAAAGTAACCTTTTAATACTTTTCTTCATGACATTCTCCCTCACAATACTTCTCACATAACACACTTCTCAGTTTCAATAAAAAAAGTCCAATTCTCCTGTGGCAGTAGCAAAGGCACACAATATTTTGCGATTTTTTGCCCCACGCAGATGAGACCAATTCATTGCAAGTGCCTCTGCACGTAGCGATGGATGCCTTGGGCTCATCGAAGTGATTGGGGCAACATGAGCAAAAATTGTGTGTTTTGCAAAAAGCCACCGGAGAATTGGACTATATTTTATTACATCAGATCTTCATTGCGATATCCCATGCGCCCCAGATTGCGGAACGAACATTTCCTACCTTTGCGCAGTCGCCAAGGAGGTGTACGTTCTTGGCTGCCTGGATAAGAGGAATGGGATGATAGCCTACAGACATGATCACGCTGTCAGCGGGAAGAGTAACTGTTCTTCCGTCGCCGGTACCGATCTCTACTGAGTTCTCGGTGATAGCGTTAACTCTTGCCTTCAGGTATACAGGAACTTCATTGGTCTTGAAGCAGTCACGAAGGTAGCTGGTGTTAGCCAGACACATATTCTTAACTGCAATAAGGTCATCCTTCATCTCAACGATCTGAGGGTTCTTGCCCTTTCTGAAGAGATCAAGAGCGATCTCACAACCTGTAAGACCTCCGCCGATGATTACTACATCCTTGCCGACTTCTTTTTTGCCAAGGAGGTAATCTGTAGCGTCCATTGCGTAGTCTGCTGCGCCGGGGATCGGGATCCTGTTGGCTTCTGCACCTGTAGCAATGATGTACTCATCTGCCTGAGGCAGGCTGTCGGGCTTAACTTCGTAATTGAAGTGGATCTTAACACCGAGCTTCTTGAGCTGGTTCTTCTGCCATGCGATGAGCTGTTTGTCTTTCTCTTTGAACTCAGGAGCTGCTGCAGCTATGAATACGCCGCCGAGCTCTGAAGTCTTCTCATAGATCTCGGGATCATGTCCGCGAAGAGCAAGGATTCTTGCTGCTTCCATACCACCGATACCACCGCCGATGATAGCAACTTTCTTGGGATTCTCGGTGGGAACAACCTTATATTTCCTGGACTGCATGCTGCGAGGGTTAACTGCGCATTTGCACATTCCGGCTGACTCGGAAAGATCCTGGTCGTTAGCCGTTCCGTTGTGCTTGGTGAGGTTAAAGCATGCTGCGTGACAGCAGATGCAAGGACGAATCTCGTTCTCCATACCTCTCTCCAGCTTGGCAACCCACTTGGGATCTGCCAGGAACTGACGGCCTACAGCCATAGCGTCTATGCCGCCCTTCTTGATGGAAGCTGCACCAACAGCGGGCTCCATCTTACCGGCGCAGACAACGGGAATGTCAACAAACTTCTTGATGTGCTCAACATCCTCGAGGTTACAGTTCTGAGGCATGTACTGCGGGGGATGTGCCCAATACCAGGCATCATAGGTTCCGTTATCGCAGTTAAGCATATCGTAACCGGCATCCTGAAGGAACTTTGCAGCCTTCTCGGACTCTTCCATATCTCTTCCGATCTCTTCAAAGTCCTCACCGGGCATAGCGCCGTACTGGAAGGCCTTTGTCATGGATCTTACAGAATAACGCAGAGAAACAGGGAAGTCGTCTCCGCACTTGTCCTTGATCTCTTTAACAATCTCAGCAGCGAAACGATAACGATTCTCAAAGGATCCGCCGTACTCGTCGGTTCTGTGATTGGTGTATTTAAGTGTGAACTGGTCAAGGAGGTATCCCTCGTGAACAGCGTGAACTTCTACGCCGTCAACGCCGGCTTCCTTGCAGAGCCTTGCGGTCTCGCCGAAAGCATAGATGATATCCTTGATCTCTTTTTCTGTGATAGCACGTGTTGTTACGTCATCAGCCCATCTGTTGGGAAGAACTGAAGGTGCTGCTGTAAGGTACTCAGCATCAATGTAAGGCTTAGCCAGTGTGTTGAGCGCCTTGTTCTTTGCAAGCATTGCAAGAGGAGCTGTCAGGGCAAAAGACCTTCCGAATCCGGCGGTCATCTGAATAAACATCTTAGCTCCTGTAGCATGGATCTCATCCATGAACTCAGCAAGCTCTTTGAACTTGCGCTTGTTCTGATAGAGCCACTTTCCGCCCAGCATATCCTTAACGGGAGCAATGCCGGGGATGATAAGTCCGCAATCGTGCTTGGCAATCTTAAGAAGGAGTCTTGCAGCTTCCTTGTCGAAGTGGCTTCCGCCGGGCTCCATCCAGCCAAAGATGCAGGTTCCGCCCATAGGGGCAAGGACAATACGATTCTTTATTTCCAGATTCCCGATTTTCCACGGGGTGAAGAGTGATTCATATTCCTGCTTCATGGTTATTCCTTTCCTGGTTTCTTTTTTCCAAGATGTAATTCCTTCATGCCCTCTACTTCGTCACATACGGCTTTCATGCTGCAGTGTCCGCAGTCTGTGGGCATTCCGTCCAAAATATGGGTGAGAGTTCTTGTGATCTTGTCGACCTTGTCGGCATTTCCCCGAAGACTCTCAACGATCTTTTTGTCAGTGATAAAGATGACGCGCACCTTCTCCACCTGGCTTACTTCCTTGTACTTGGAGATATAAGCTGAACCAACTTTGGAAAAGTCTATCTTCTTCCTGAGAGCTTCGGTGCTGATACGAACCTGCTCCTGGTTGCTCTGGGAAGAAACTCTTACCATATATCCTTCAGGAAAAACATGGTATCTTACGAACTCAAGATTTCGGATGGTCTGGAAAGCCTTCTCCTGGTCCTGGTCCTCTCCAAGGTCAGATGTCTTAAGCATCACAATTCTGGCAAAAGCAGTACTTCCGGTTATAGCCGGTATATCTTTTCCCACGATAAGGACTTCGTCCTCGGTGATGCGGTCTGAAGTGGTGACCATGGTGTAGTTAACAGAGGGCTCTCCCGCTCCGCCCAGCTCAAGGCCTGCGTCTCTTTGCATGATGAATTCACTGTCAGAGAGACACTTCCAGGCGTTGCCGGGGGCATAAGGCACCTTATTCACAGGTGCCTCCTTAAGAGCCTCCATAGTGGCGTCAATAATGTTGTCGTACAATTTCATTTCTATTACCTCTTGATCAGAACCTGATATCTGCTTTCTTGCGATCAAATATCTTATTTACCTGAGTGTAAAGCCAGGCCATAAGCTTCTGGTCAAGATTCCAGAAATAAATCACGAACAGTATCCCTGTAACGATAATAAGGATCTTACAAATTTTGAAAATGATCTTAAATGTTTTGCTCATCTCAAATAGGTCCTTTCATGCACTGATTATTTTGCAAGGCCTTTCTGTCTTGCGTACTCAGCTGCACCCAGAGCTCCCATAAGCTGAGGATCTGTGCTGAGGTCTACAACCTTGAGCTTAAGTACCTGCTCGATAGCAGCCTTAAGTCCGGCATTTTTAGCACATCCACCTGTAAGTGTGATGGAATCTGTAGCGCCTGCCTTCTTGGACATTACGAAACATCTCTTTGCAACAGCCATCTCGATACCTGCTGCGATCTCGTCCATGGGCTTTCCTTCACCAACAAGAGTGATAACCTCAGACTCAGCAAATACTGTACACTGAGCTGTGATAGGAATAACGTTCTTAGCTGAAAGTGAAAGGTTAGAGAACTGCTCAAGGCTCATCTCGAATGATCTTGCCATAGCCTCGAAGAAACGTCCTGTTCCGGCTGCGCACTTGTCGTTCATGGCGAAGTTCTTAACTGTTCCGTCTGTGTCGATGGAGATACCCTTAACGTCCTGTCCACCGATATCAATGATAGCCTTAACTGAAGGGTTTGTTACATGTACGCCCATAGCGTGGCAGGAAATCTCAGAGATGTTCTCGTCAGCAAAAGGAACCTTGTTACGTCCATAACCTGTACCGATAAGGTACTCCAGATCCTTGGCTGAAGAAAGGTCTGAAACCTGTCCTACAACCTCGTTCATAGCCATCTTGGCTGACTCTTCAGCAATAATCTTGCTCTTAACAGTGGTATTAGCTACCATCTTTCCGGTTTCGTCTATGATCACAGCCTTTGTATAGGTTGATCCCACATCACATCCGCCAAAGTACTTCATTTTGTAAATCCTCCTAAATCATAATTCTTAAAAATGTTATCTATGTTACACGGATTGCTCCGCTTCGCTCTCGCGTTTCATCCCTGTATCACCATGTGGTGTCGTCTTCGAAATCCACCAGTGAAGGGTCTACAGGCTCAGCCTTCATAACGGTTCTCATGAACTCGTTAACCTCGGCTCTCATATCTTTTCTTGAAACAGTTCTGGGATCCATCAGATCGTGGCTGCACCAAAGAAGCTTGATTCCTCTTTCTCTTGCCTGATCCTCGAAAAGACCCTGAACAGTAGCCATGTTCTTGCAGGATACGTGCTGATACATAAGAACGAAATCAACGTTCCATGCTTCACACTGTCTCCAGAGCTCGGTTACAACGTGATCGTATCCACCGTTGGTGTGACGTCTCATAACCATACGCTCGTAGAGTCTTGCAAGGTCCTTGAGGGCCTCGTCCTTGTTCTCTGTCTCAAGGGGTTTTGTGAAGTTCAGTGACTCCATCTCAACCAGTATATCTACTCCCCAGCAGTTAGCCATCCAGTTGGAGAAGTTAGCATAGTAGTGTGCCGGGATAGACCATACGATGGCTCTGTACTTCATCTTGCCGCGCCATGCCTCATCCCTGTTCTCATAGGCCTTGAGCATAAGCTTGTC
>JAILFT010000144.1 GCA_024697425.1 Butyrivibrio sp.
GTATCTTATTACCGGAGGGAAGAGTGGATATGAAAAAAAGATTTATAGCAATTTTACTGAGTATTACCATGTTAATGTCAGGCAATGTGGCCGCGGCTGCTGAAAACGTTGAGCAGTCGGCGGATACATTGCCTGCTTTGACGACTGAGCAAGTCGGAGAAACGCCGGTTTCATCTAAGGATTCGGGAAAAGAGACATCACCTGATACGCCGGATGAGGAAGAGCAAGGCGGAAAAGAGACGTCGCCTGAGGCGGAGTTGGAATCCGGGACCGGAAAGGCTTCGGAAGAGGCAAAGCCCGGGGATGCAGAGAGCACCAATGAAGGTGCGGGAGAGGGCACTGAAGAAACTTCCAAAGAGCCCGGCGAGGACATTGAAGAAGGAGCAGGAGACAACGCTGAAGATGGAAACATTGAAGATCCTGCCGGAGAGAGCTCAGAAGATGCTTCCGAGGAAGCATCCGAAGAATCCTCCGAGGAACTTCTGGAGGAAGAGTCAGACGAAGCTTTATATGGGTGCTCTTCTGACGAGGAGCTTAAGCTTCTGAATCCTGACGAAGACCCTGAATTCTTCAAGTACTACGGCGAGTCGGATGAGGAACCGATCCCGTTGGAGACGGCAGCTGATCTTGGGCTCTTCGGTATAGGTATGGGCAATTCTGATCCTCATAACTTTAAGCTAAATGCCGGATCACTATATGCATATCCCAAGTATCACAAGACGGATGATGACGCTGCAAGAAAAGACATCCGCTACGGCCTTGATATCTCAAAGTTCCAGGGAAATGTCTCAAAAGCCAGCTTTGAAGCCATGAAGAACAATTACAACATTGAGTTTTTCTTCATAAGAGCGGGCTTTAGAGGATACGGCGATGCGGGAACCCTCAACGAGGATCCTTTGTTTCTGAACAATGTAAGGAATGCATCGGCAGCAGGACTTAGAGTTGGAGTTTACTATTTTTCCCAGGCTATCAGCGTGGCCGAGGGAGAGGCTGAGGCAGCTCACTGTATAGAACTGGTTAAAAAGAGCGGAGTTACCTTAGACCTCCCCATGATCATGGATTATGAGTATGCCGGAACCCCGGGACGTCTTAGGAAAGCGAATCTGGAGCCTTCCACCAAATCAGCCATAGCCAACGCTTTCTGCAGAAAGGTTAGGGCTGCAGGCTATCTTGCGGGAGTTTATGCCAGCAAGAGTTTCTTCCTGTCGGATATGGATTATTCCAAAATCAGTAAGGATAATTATATCTGGATGGCCCACTATGTTAGCAAAAACTCTGCGGGAGTCTATGCCACGGATTTTGACAAGCGCCTTGAAGCCTGGCAGTTCACCAGCGCTTTTACCGGATTCGGAACAAACGGCACAAAGTTCTTTGGAAGTGAAAAGGCAGACTTTGATTTCTGGTACGGATATTTTCCCAATGAGATTTATTACCTTAATTATGATGCCAACGGTGGAACAGGGGAGATGAAGGCAACCTCCGGAAAAGCAAATGAAGCTGTAACTGTCTCCGAAAATGCTTTTACAAGGACGGGCTGCAGGTTCAGAGAGTGGAACACTGAGGCAGACGGCAGCGGTGATTCCTATGATCCAAAGAATGCCGAAAAGCAGAATTTTTTCCTTGATGAGAATAACTGCACTCTTTATGCCATATGGGAGTGCGATGTTACCTTTGATGTGGATGGCAGCAGTATCACCGCAACGGCAACGGCGGATAAGCTCCTTACCAAACCTGCAGATCCTTCTAAAGTGGGATATAAGTTCACCGGATGGTACATGGACAGCGAGTGCACCCTGAAGTGGAACTTTGCCACAGACAAGGTCATACAGGATACTGTTCTTTATGCAGGCTGGGAGCTTACGGATGAGACCCTGAGATGGGGCGACTTGGATCTTTCTGAGAATGCCCGGGTAAAAGAGCTGTTTACATCCCCTGCGGATATCCCTGAAGGCTTCTGGCTCTTTGATATTGATGAGGCAGGAGACGGAAAGTGCATAACAGACATGCGCTTAAGAGACAGAGAGTACACCGGGAAGGCGCTGACTTTCCCCGCTCTTAAAGTGTTCTTTGGCAAGAACATGCTCAGAGCCGGCAAGGACTACACCATAAAGTACACATCCAATGTAAAGGTGGGCACAGGAAAAATCACTGCTACGCTCAAAGGCAATTACAGCGGAACTCTGACACATGTGTTTGCAATTAACCCTGTTGACATAACAGACAGGATTGCAGCCGGCGACATTAGCCTTGTATATAACAAAAAAGTGCAGAAGGGAACCACCACGGTTCTTTATAAGAACGGCGCCGTATATACGCAGCTTAAGGCCGGAACGGATTTTACTTTTGTATATCCCGGAACCGACAAAAAGGATACCGAAAATTACGATCCCACTGCCTTCGTTGGAAGAGCAGACGCTGATACGCAGTATACCGTGAAGATTGTGGGCAAGGGTGGCTACATAGGAGAGAGCTCTTTTACCGAGACAATCAGAGCAAATACCGGAGCATGGATCCCTGTAAGTAAGTTCAGCGTTGGCACTGTGAAGGCTCAGACACTGAGTCTTGATGAAGGCGGAAATGTTGTTCCGGCAAAGCCTCTTTTTACAGTTAAGTTCGGCGGAAAACCGGTTGCGCTCACGGAGGAAGGCTCAGATGAGGACGGATACTATGTTGAATACGAGTCCAATAACAAGATTGGAACAGCCTACGTCTGCATCACCGGAACCGGCAAGTACTGCGGCACAAGGCGGATCAGCTTTAAGATAAACGCTCTTCCTCTTTCAAAGGCCACTGTCACAAAGCCTGTTAGCGGCATGATCTTTACGGGAAAAGAGATAACTCAGACGGGATATGAGCTTAGATACGGTGTGACAAAAACTTTCGAGGGCACACCTCTTGTGGAAGACAGGGATTACACTGTATCATACGCGAATAATACCAATGCCGGAAAGAGTGCGACCATTATCTACACCGGCATTGGCATCTACAGCGGAACCGTGAAAAAGACCTATACCATATCTCCTGTGGAACTTAAGGTTTCGGGAGAGAAGAATCCCGATATTGATATGTATCAGGATTACCTGGTAACTTACACCAAGGGCGGGGCAAAGCCCAGGCTTAAACTTGTTTACAACCATGCCGGAAATGCCTATACCCTTGTATCCGGAAAGGACTTTACCCTTAAATATTCCAATAACAATAAGGTCAGCGCTGCAGGTAAAAATGCCACAGTGACCATTACCGGAAAGGGCAATTTCAAGGGAAGCCTGACCCGCACCTTCAGGGTGGTACCATCGGATCTTGCAAATATCAGTATGACAGCAACCGACGTGGTATATACGGGAAAGGCCGGCAAGTGGAAGCCCTCAATTGTGCTCTATGATACCAACGGCAAGAAGCTTACGGCAGGAAGTGACTATGACAATAAGAACATTGTCTACACCTATAAGAAGGACGGCGCAGACGTCATCGCAACAGCAGGTACCATCCTTGATGCGGGAACTGTAGTTACCGCTACGGTTACAGGAAAAGGCAATTATATCGGCTCACAGAGTGCGAACTTCAGAGTGGTTGGCGCCGACATTGCAAAGGCTTCTGTAAAGATAGGTGACAAGTCATATACCGGAAGACCTGTTACGATCACAGAGGAAGACATCGCCTATATCAAAATGGGCAAAAATATTGATCTGACAGACGAAGATTACATCATCGATCAGGCCAGCTATGTAAACAACATTAATACCGGCACTGCCAAAGTCACCATCAAAGGAAAAGGCAACTACGGCGGAAACAAGGTTGTAAGCTTTAAAATCGTAAAAAGAAAAAGTAATTAACAAACAGCTTTAAAAGAGCATAATAAGCACATGAAAAAACAAGCTGCCACAGCGGGATCAGATAGCGATTCTCCAGTGGCAGCTTGTTCTGTTAAAGTAGAGCCTTACGGTTCTGTACATTTCAAGGGTCATGACACGGCATTCATATACGTTGTCGTTGCTGCACACGGTGAGCCCATCCGGGGTCGTGTACAGGTCCTTGCGCATTATCTGCCTGTATCCCTTGATTGTATAAGTCTCATATAATCCGTCTTCATTCATAAGCCTGAACCGCAGAGGGATGATCTCACCGTCAGACTTGTGCTGACATATCACATCTACATTATCTATCACTTTACCCATAGGCGTTACCTTCATTACACATAAATCCTTGCAAGGTCAGGGCCGGACCACCCGGCTTGGAGGATATCCTTGCAAGATAATTATAGAACAGATGTTCGAGAATGTAAAGCCTGCAGATTTTTGGGGAATTTTGGGAATTTAAGTGGACTTTTTTGCCATTTCTGCGGCAGCCTCGTTTTTTGCGCTTCACAAAAGATAAAAAGCGAAGTATAATGATAACAAAAGATAACAAAAAATAAATATACTATATGAAAGATAACAAAAGATAAATATTGATACAAAAAGATAAATGGAGCTGCTATGGAAAAAAGAATTGATCCGTTTACAAGAACGCCCGGATTGGCAGGAAAAGCATATATAAATAATTATGTTGCAGATGAAGTGATAAAAAACTTTACCAGTGACGAATCCGCCAAGCATGTATATAAGATAACCGGACTGCGGGGGTCTGGTAAATCAGTGGAATATGGCAGGATCATACGTGCCCTTAAGGAAAACAAAGGCTGGCTTGTTTATCCATTGTCAGCAGCGGGTGATGTAGTTACTACGCTGCTTGCTAAAATGAGCAAAGAAAACCTGATAGATATAAAAAACACCTCTACAGAGATTAGTACAAGTGCTACCGCCGGCGCAGATATCCTCGTTGCATCAGGCGAAGGCAGCGTAAAAATTTCAAGGACATCAAGCAGTGACAACCGTGTTTTTTCTGAAGAGGCCCTTATTACAGAAATGGCTGAGGCTGCCGGCAAAAAGAAACTTAAGATATTGATCGGAATAGATGACATATCCAAAACACCCGAGACAGTCAAACTTCTTTCGATGATAGGGTCAATGATACTTTCAGGAATGCAAATTTATCTGGTTGTTACAGGCCTTTCGGAAAACATTGAAGACTTCTCATCAGAAGCGAATCTCACATTCTTTAAAAGAGCAGATTCCATCGAGACTAAAGAGCTCAACCGATATGATATTGTCGGTATGTATCAGAAGTTGCTTGAAATCGATGCTCCTGAGGCAAAAAGGATAGAAGAAACAACTAAAGGTTATGCTTATGCTTATCAGGTGCTGGGGTCTCTATACTATAGCAAAAGAGGTGGCGAAACGCTCGAGGATCTTATTCCGGAGTTCGAAAGAATAATGTTCCGCGATTCATATGACATGATTTGGAAATCACTCTCAGAAGGCGAAAAAGAAGTGATCAGGTGCATTAGTCGTACAAAGGATGGGAAGACTGACGAGATAAAAGCACTGATGGCAAATCCTGCGTCATATCCTGTTTACAGGAACAGGCTGATCAATAAGCATCTTGTGAGCGGAGAAAGAAGGGGGTATCTGAAATTCAGGCTTCCGCATTTTGAAGATTTTGTAAATCTTTGGGGAGACAGTTGAGCTCCAAATAGCGATAGATGAATGTAAGTAAAACATGAATTAAAATTACATTAAAGCTTTGTTAAATCGCATAAATATTGCCAAATTTTCAGCACCCTGCATGCTAAAATAAAAGCATCAATGGGGTGCTTTTTTAGTGTAAGGAGATGGCCTATGAGGAGCAAAAAAATGTTTAAGAATGTATTGGCAATTGGACTGGCAGCGATACTTGCGGCAGCATCTGTGCCAATGGATGCTTATGCGGAAGAGAACATCGATTCTGAGCTGATGTTGACGACTGAGGAAGAAAACAATCCGGAAGAAAAGGGACTTGCTGCTTCCGAAGATGGATCGGGCTACGAATCTGAAGATGATGCTGAGGAAATCGGTTGGGTGGAAGAAGGCTCTAAAGATGCCGACGAAATTGGCGACGACGAGGAAGACGCCGACGCTGAGAATGAATCATCTCAAAATGCTGAAGAACCGGAAGATGAGGAAGGCATCGATGACGAGGAAATTATCGTCGATGAGGAGATAGAAAAAGCAGATCTTCTCAAAGATACCCCTGCACCTGTGCTCACCGGGCAAAGTGTGTGGAGAACTGATGCTTCAACAGCTACAGTGAAATTCCACACTGACACCGCGGGAACCTATTATTATGTGGTTAACAGCAGTCAAAATGCTCCTGACGCTGATAATATTATAAACGGCAACACCGGCACTGTTGTTGCTACAGCCGGGATGGTCAAGATAGAGAATGTTGCCGGATTAACCACCGGAGAAAAGTATGTACATGTGGTCCTGGTCAATGGAGAAAACGGACAAAGCAATGTACATACTATTTACATGCCCTATGACGTATATTATTTTGAAGACTTCGAGAGTTATGACGAAGATGTATATATAACTCAGGATGGATCACCTTTGTCGCCAATTACGACCTCGGACAGTGATCAACACTATGACGAGCAGAAAATAGTTTCCCGTGATGACGGAGTTGGAAAAGCACTGCAATTGCTGGGAGTTTCCGGTAATGCTTCGGACCAGTATATACGTCTTTCCGATCTTGGTATTCCACAGAGGTCGCTTTATGTATATGAGGGAAAATTCAACATCGACGAGGCGGCAGCGGATAATGGTATAAGATTTTCCTTTATGAAAGAGGGTGGAGGAAACAGCGCGGGTGATGAAGCCGGAATAATGACGCTGGATAACCATATTTACAGGCATAGAAAGGATAAGTCATATGATTTTTACACAATGGAAAACGATGCCTGGTATACGGTAAGGATAGAGGCTCTGCCAAGCAGTAATACATATGATTTGTATATTGATAATGAACACTTTGAAAACATTCCTGCTCCTTCAAACCTTGATTATCTATGGTTTAGTGCTGTTTGGGATGTGAAGGCGTACTTTGATGATCTGAAGTTCTATACCGTATCGCCTTTCGCTGTGACTTTTGATTCTAATGGCGGAAGTTCAATTAATACTCAGTATGTTTTTCCGGGAGAGACGGCAACATTGCCCGATCCTGCGCCTACAAAGGATAACAGCTCTTTTGTTGGGTGGAAACTCGACGGTGAGACTTATGATTTTTCGACTCCAGTCACTGAAGACATTACGCTGGTTGCAGAGTGGGAAGATGCTTCTATTAAAATTTCCGGTAAGAGTGCATGGCGTACAGATGATGCTACAGCATCTGTTAAATTCCATTGCAATAAAGCGGGCACCTACTATTATAAGGTGACTGACAGTGAGACAGCGCCTTCAGCAGCGGACATCAAGGCGTCGGCACAGGCAAGTGAAGCAGGAACCGGTACCGGATCAACTGTAAAGGGCACTGTTAAGATAGCAAGTGTTGAAGGGCTTGAATCCGGCGCGAAGTATGTGCATATCGTGGCTTACAGCGGCGATCTTGCAAGTAATGTACATACAATTGGACTTCCCTATGAAGCATATTACTTTGATGATTTTGAAAGCTATCCGGAAGATACATATATTGCCCAGAGCGGTACGCCTATGTCACCGCTGACTCAGAGGAAAAATGGTTCCAGTGATGACGAGCAAAAAGTTGCTTCTAACGGTGACGGCGGGAATATGCTTCAGATTAAAGCTCTGAGTTCTGACGAGGCAACAAGAAGCGATCACTATGTAGGTTTGTCCTCTGACATGCGCAATTATAGCCGCGACTGGGTTCTTGAAGGAGATATTTGTCTCCCGGAAGACGGAACCGGAAGACAGCTTCTTTTGGTGCTTGGAAGATGGGATTATATCAAAAACGGTATTCTAGTTCAAGGGAATAAGGTATATGACGGAAATGGAAGTCAAGAGCTTGGCAGCTTTACTGTAGGTTCGTGGCATCATGTAATGATAAAGGCATATCCTGCTTCTGACACTTATGATGTGGTGCTGGATGGAACAACGATTGGGCAGGGGCTTACAGGTAATGTAAAAGATGTGGATCAGGTGTGGTTATCAACCGGAGAGAGGGACGGCAGCGAAGAGGGCCTGATTGCTCAATTTGATAATCTGAAGTTTTATACAGTGCAAAACGCAGATGGATGGGTAACCTCATATGCTGAACTGCAGGCTGCACTGGCTGACGAAAATGTTACAGAAGTTGTTGTGGGCAATGAAATACTGCTTCCTGAAGGGGCAGTTGTTGACGGACATGGCAAGACTGTCCGGGTACCTGAAATCTATTTTAATGAAGATGGGACTGTCAACGAAAATGCAAGCGATTTCAACATATTTAGAGCAAGTGAAACATCTGCAGTCATTAAGAACATGACTGTTATGGGCGGATCCCAAAGTGCAATAATTGTCCGTAACAGGAATCATGGAAACAACATGAAAGTGAGTAATGTCACTGCCACAAGGTCAAGTAATGGCTTTGAAAATTACTACAATTCCTATCTTGTGCTTGAGAACTGCACGGCTCATAACAATGCTGTTGGCGTCAGAACAACAGGCACGGCTGAAACTATTATGGATAACTGTAGTGTGACCAATAATCGTGACTGCGGTGTTTTGCTGGATAAGATTAATTATACAATGGCGGGATGGCTTTATGCCAATAACTGTGTTATAGCTGACAACGGCGGATACGATTCTGATGCTTATGGAGCAGGAATATCTGCGGCTGCTACAACCGGTAGCGATAAGCGTCCTGCGAGAGTTTATCTTACAAATTGCACCATAACAGGAAATGTGATGAGGACCGATAATACTTCTGATGTGAGGGCGGGTGGAATTGGATTCAATAATTCCAAGCTTTATGCTGCCAATTGCGTTATTGTTGACAATGTTTGTGTCAATGATGACGGTGTTGTTACCGGATCTGATATTTGTATGGGATGGTATAGAACACTTCCGGAGCTTCATCTTAAATCCAGTGTTTATGGTTATATTAAAAAAATAGATGAAGATCAAGGGTACACCGTCGACATAGCAGAGGACTGCGTTGTTGATACGACGCACAGTACCGCTTCTGCATATGTCAGAGAGGGAGTAATGACACACGATGGCATATCAACACCATTTAAGCATCCGGCTAAAGTAGAGAGAATAGACTTAGAAGGTGCTTATTATGTACCCATCAGCGGAAGCGGACCGGCAGCAAGCGGCGGCGTCAAAACATACTATAATTACTCTGCCGTAAATAATATAAAAATGGGATACAGCGATGACGGCGGAGTTACCATTACCGTAATGGATAGACTTAACCAACCTGATTCATCGCAGGAAGTTACTACCTATTACGGGGGAGATATCCGCATGGACGGAGTGATTGGAGCCTGCGCTTCGGATGGAATTACATTGAAACCAGTTCTTACGGGCAGAAGTGTATGGCGTACAAATGCCACTACAGCAACAATAAAGTTCCGCTCTGACAGTGCAGGAACATATTACTACAAGATTTCTGAGGAAGATCAGGCATCATCTGCTGAGCAGGTAAAAAGTGGCTGTGACGGCACCGGTGAAGCTGTTGATGGAATAAATTCAATTGCACTTTCGGCTTCAGAACTTGGCAGTGGGGCCAGGTATGTCTATATCGTGGTTGAAAACAGTCTCCTTAGTGATGTTCATATCATAGAGATGCCATATGACGTCTATTATTTTGAAGACTTTGAAAGCTATGAGCCCGGCATGTACATTACTCAGGACGGAGAACCACTGGCACCTCTGACTCAGATAAATGAAGGAAAAGGCGACGCTTACCAGAAGGTGGTATATAACAGCGGAGTTGGAAATTCCCTTCAGCTGGAGTCTTCGAAGGAAAACCCTTCTGTGATCAGTGAGCAGAGAATTGTTCTTCCTGAACAAATGCGAAGTACAGGCAAATTGTGGGTGCTTGAAAGTGATTTCTGCGTTCCTGTGTCAGGAGGCGGAGATCAGCTCATATTAACCTTCGTTGATGACGATGCAGAAATAAGTGATGGAATCTGGATTAAGGGAAATAGTATTTACTCCGGAGATAAAGAAACATATCTTGCAGCAAATACTGTGGGAAGCAGACGTCATGTGGTCATAAAGGTATATGCATGGAAAAATACCTATGACATTATTGTTGATAATAAAGTAATAGGACAGGGACTGACAGGAAGCCCGACCGGTGTGAGAGCCATAAGGCTTTCGCCTGGAAACGACGGAAATAGCTACAGTTCTTACGTTGCTCAATATGATAATCTTAAATACTACACATTAGACCCTGTAACAGTTGCTTTTGATTCCAACGGCGGCAGTACAGTTCCCGCGCAGTATGTTCTCTCGGGAGAGACCGCAACAAAGCCCGATGACCCCACCTGGGAGAATCATATCTTCAATGGCTGGTATCTGGGAACAGAACAGTTTGATTTTGCCACTCAGATTACTGAGGACATCACCCTCACGGCCGAATGGCTTACTGACGGAGAAATCAATCCGCAGGTAAAGATTGATAACTGGGTTTATGGACAACCGGCCAATGCGCCGTACCTCTTGGAGGGCAGCAACCCCGGAGGCGGAGCTGTGACCTACGAGTATAAGGTTAAGGGTGCTGATGATTCCACATATACAGGCACCGTACCCTCTGAGGCCGGCAATTATACCGTCAGGGCCACAATTGCAGCCGCAGGCGATTACAATGCAGGAGTTGCAACTTATGATTTTGCAGTTGAAAAGGACAACCATGAAGATATTGCACAGGAAGATGAAGTTCCAAGTGAAACCGCTACTTTAGACAGGGCCTTCGGACTTGCATTCATTCCTGAAGGCGCGTCCTATGCCGGAACAGGAACCATTGGTGGCAGCAATCCTGAGCTCATAAACGGCACGCCCACAATCGAAGGACGTACCTTGACCTACAGCACCACGGCTCAGCCTGCCGGATCCAGCGCGACCATTACCATAAGGGTTGTCAATGCGCTGAATTTCAACGACTTCAATGTGACAGTTACCGTAACGGCAAAGGAAGAGGAAGAGGAAGTCCGCGATTATATCTGGCTGGAGGAAATAGCCCCACAGCCTTTCTGCGGCTCTCAGATCAAACCGGTTCCCGTGGTACACTTCAGGGATAAGACCCTCACCGCAGCTGATTACACGGTATCCTACAAGAACAATGTAAATGCTGCAGACAAAGATGCTGTAAATGCAAAAGGAGTGAGCATTGCACCTACCATTATAGTAAAGGGTAAGGGCAACTACGCAGGAACTGCATCGGAGACCTTTACCATAACCAAGCTAAATATGCAGAATGCCACTGCTCCTGATCTGTACTTTACGTATAACAGTAGGAAGGCTCAGTACGGCAAGCCCAAGGTTACTTACGATCTGAACGGCAAGACACTGACCCTTAAGGAGAACAGGGACTATACCATAGAGTTTAGTAAAACAGGAGACTACAAGGCTCCTGACAGATATCCCACACTAATAAGGGGCATGGGAAATTACGAGGGCAGCAGATACTATGAGGTAATAATTGCAGGGCAGGAAGAGACTCTTTTGTCCAAGGCAACTGTAGCTGCAATTCCCGACCAGAAGTACTCGGGAAAGAAGATTATCTTCAGCGTGATGAAGGATAATCCTTCGGACAATGAGACATTTGCCCTGGCCAAGAACGGTGACCAGCCATTTGCGTTCTCTGTCAGGTACAACAGGAAAGAGCTTGAATACGGCGAAGACAAGGATTATGTGATCCTTGATATCGAACAGAACAAAGAGATAGGGACTGCTACGGTCATAATCAAAGGTACCGGAAATGTGACGGAAAACGGAAGCTTTGTTGGTTATAAGACCGCAACCTTCAAGATCAAGGGAACGGCGCTGTCATCCGTCAAGTGCGATAAGCCCGTGAACTTCACCTATGACGGAGGCTTCCACAAGCAGGAACCGCTCCTTTATACAATGTCAGGAACGGAAAAGAACTATCTCACACCGAATGATGACTACACTGTAGACTATAAAGACGCATCCGGACATTCCGTTGATCCCAGAAAGGCAGGGAGCTACACGGTGATCTACACCGGAATAGGTGCTTACACGGGAACTGTCAAGAAGACATATAAGATCAACCCGTTTACTGAGACTGCTGCGACAAACGGCATTAAAGTTACGGTCAGCCCTGGTTCCTACACTTACACCAAGGGCGGCGTAAAACCGGGAAGCGTAAATACCGACGAAGTAACGGTGAAATTTGTCTTTGGCGGACGCAATGTGACGCTGGAAAAAGACACGGACTACACCCTTAAGTGGAGCAACAACAACGCAGTTACGACAGCTTCGACCAGTAAGAAACCTACAGTTACGGCCGTCCTGAAGGGCAACTTCAAGGGAAGCAAGTCTGCGAAATTCACCATTACAGGAAGTACCCTCAGTGCTGCATCTGTAAATGTCGTGACAACGGATGTTGTCTATGCGCAGAAGCCCGGTATCTGCAAGACAACGCCCACTATCACCGATGCGGTGACGGGTGCCAAGCTCGTGGCGGGAACGGACTATGAAAAGACCTTCAAATACACTTATGCTCAGACTACTCATGTTAAAGTAAAGAAAACAGTTAACAAGAAGACAGTCTATAGTGATGAAGAACGGGCAGCCGGAACTGAGGTGAATCCGAAAGAAGATATCATCCCTGCAGGATACAGGATCAACGTGACTATAAAGGGCAAGGGTAACTACTTCGGTACCGGAGAAGAGGCCGCAACGATAACAGGAAGCTTCTATTACGTAAGCAAGAGCCTTGCAAAGGCAACCGTGAAGATCGCCAACAAGCAGTTCACCGGAGAGCCCATCGAGCTTGAAGAAGAGGATATCACAGTCCGGTTCGGCAATGATGATCCGCTGGTATTGGAAACTGATTATGTGATCGTTCCGGGAAGCTATCTTAAGAATACCAACAAGGGAACTGCCAAGGTTACCATAGCAGCTGTTCCGGGAGGCAACTACGGAAACAGGAAGACGGTGAGCTTCAAGATTGTTGCCAAGACTATGAATTACACAATCCACTATGACAACAACAAAGCTTTGCTGGCACAGGCTCTTTACGATAAGTATGGCAACGGCGCAGAAGGCGGAGCAGATGCTTGGTTCGATGCCAATTATCGCATAAACGGAACCATGAAGGATTCCTCCACCGCCAGGGGAGCCAAGGTGACCAAGAATGCCTTCGTACTCCAGAAGAAAAGCGCAACCGGCAAGTGGGTAAGTTCGACGGATGCGGTATTTACCGGCTGGAACACCAAGGAGAATGGAAGCGGCAATGCGATTGCCAACCAGGGGGTATTTTCACCTACATGGATTGCCGATTTGATTTTCGGTGAGAAGTACGACCTGTTCGCACAGTGGGATGTAAAGTGATGTTAACTAAATGAGATCATGCGAGATTTCTTTTCACCCAAAATCGGGGCTGCCATATCGGCAGCCTCGTCAGACTGTGTATCATTTAATGGACATGAATTTTGATATTTTTTCTTACCTGAAGTTGCAGAACCTGTAGAATAGAAGGTAAGAGGATAACTATGTTAGAAGTCATCAAAAGGGAAAAGAGCTGGTACCCGCCGGCAATCGCTGAAAGCTATATAGATTCAGTCCTTCGAGATATCCACGTGACTGATCGCGACTCCTATGACTGGGTCGAATTCCTTATAACCGAGCCGTATATCGACATCCTGCTCATCTCCGTAAGAGACGGGGACAAGTATGATTGCTGTATACACCGGTTTACTTTTAGTGAGGATTATTGCTGGAATCAGGAAGAGGAAGAGGAGTTTGAAGAGTTTTTTCTTAACAGCAAATATCCGGTGCTGTTCATGTCCTCGTATTTTGACCGCATTTATGCGTACTACTCGGAGAAGTATCCCGGCTGGCATCTTAAAAGATACTTTACCAATCCGGAACGACTGCTGGATCACATCCACCATTGCATGAAGCAGAATACCATCAAGGAACTGCTGTATAAGGCGGGCCTGGATGAACTGGCGGTAAGGGCGCCTAAGGCCGATGAGGTCAATCTGCTGGCTTCAAGCCCCGCGGAGATATATGAAGTGCCTTACCGTGTCGTAAAAGCGCTGAACTGCAAGTACGGTGCCCAAATACTCTCTGATCAGGGAAACAGGGAATCTCTCAAAGAACTTAACCGGCGCTATCCCGACATGTTTAAGGTGCCCCTTAACGATCCCCAGTGCGCATATCTGATACGTTTGCTGGGCGGCAATCTTGAATGGCCCGAGATCTACAGGCTTTTTATGGCCGGCAGGCAGCGCCTTGCAAATATGTGGAGCTACATCCAATATGCCAATTTTGTCAGCTCAGAGGACTCTCCTCAGAAGAGGGAGAAAAGAGAGAGGCTGCAAAGGCTGGCTAATGTGGATCCTGTATTTGAGAAGTATATGGATAAGATAGACAGGGATGAACTTGGGAGGATCGCCTTCTATCTTCTGGATAAGAGGGAGGAATTCGACAGGG
This sequence comes from Butyrivibrio sp., assembly GCA_024697425.1. Classification (GTDB taxonomy): domain Bacteria; phylum Bacillota; class Clostridia; order Lachnospirales; family Lachnospiraceae; genus Butyrivibrio. The sequence continues at coordinate 14,490 of JAILFT010000144.1, forward strand.
ATATTCGCAGATCCATCAGGAAAAGAAATCCCGACTGGCAGGAACGTGACGGTGAATATGTAGTCAGATATCCCCAGACAATCTGCGATTTCTGCAGGGAGGCTGTTTACATGAGCAATTGCCTTCTTACTTATCTGGAGGCCTTTGTCGAGAATGAGACGGACATTCTTTTCATGAGAGAAGAGAGTGATGTCAACAGGCCGTTCATCACCATAGAGATCCACAAGAACGCACTGACACAGGCATACCACAGATTCAACAGGGATTGTAACGCCAATGAAGCGGAGTGGATAAGGGATTACTGCAGAAGACATGGCATTGATTGTGATGGATATAAGTTTAATTGGAATGTGGATATGCTGTAAGAGGCTAAAGAATAAAAATACAAAAGAAGAGAAGGATGCCCCGTCAAAGAGGCATCCTTTTTCGAATGCTAGGACATTAAACCGGGATAAATGTGATAAAATGGAAGTGCGTTTTAATCTAAGGACAAGGCGGAGAAAAGGTATGAAAAGAAAAGGGATACTGTCTTACTTTTTCATTATTCTGGGAGCGGTCATGGCCAGTGCTTCTGTTGCGCTTATACTGCTTCCCAATGATGCCATAGACTACGGAACCGCAGGTGTGGCCATCATTATCAGCAAACTCACGGGATTTCAGCTGCCAATCTGTGTTGCCGCGGTATTTTTGCCCTTTATCATAGCAGGATACGTTTTCCTGGGAAAGAAGTTTACCGCAAAGGCCGCTGTCGGTTCACTGGTCTATACCGTGGGACTTGATTTCTTTGAAAACATCCCCGTTGAAATTAATACCGAGCATTTCCTGGCTGTGGCATTCGGTGGTGCTATCCTGGGCGCAGGACTATCACTGATTCTAAGGAACGGCGGATGTATCGACGGATCTGAAATCCTTGCAAATATCATTGTAAAAAAGCTGTCGGATAAGACCGGACACAACTACAGCATGACACCGGTTCTTCTGGCATTTAATGCGATGGTTTACATGACGGTTTTCGTAGTGATCGATGTTACGGCAGCTCTTTTGAGCCTTCTGGTTTATGTGGTGGCAACAGCTGTCATCGACCACTATACTGACCATTTCGAAGCCATCAAGCAGGTTACCGTCATCACTCAGGATCCTGATGGGCTTATCAGCGACATCAAGAACAAGCTGAACAAGACCTGCACCATCATGGATTCCAGAGGAGCCATTGCAGGAGAGAACAATACACTGATCTGCTATATCAGCTACTTTGAACTTCCGGTGATGAAGGAGATCATTTCATCCCATTCGGGAACCTTCAGTACGGTTTCCACCATTGATGAGATATTGAGGTAATGGTCCCTGGGGACGGAGTCAAGGGGTCAAAATTCAGAAAAAGATGACACTATAACTCTGCTCTTCAGAGCCGGGAGGATATAATAAAGGAATAAGGGGGAATAACAATATGAAATATATTCTGGCAATCGGCAACAGCTTTTCAAGGGATGCTACGGCGTACCTTCACGATGTCTGTGAGAACCTTGGCATTCCGGTACATGTGGTAAACCTCTATATCGGAGGCTGCCCTCTTGAGCGCCACTGGAACAACGTAGAGAAGAACGAGAGAGCCTATCAGTACCAGGAAAACGGCGTCGTCACCGACAGATACGTGAGCATAGCCGATGTCCTGCATGAGAAGCCCTGGGACTATATCGTGACCCAGCAGTCAAGCCATGACAGCGGATGGCTCGATACCTACGAGCCCTTCACAGGTCTTTTGCTGGATTATCTGAAAAAAGAGGTGCCGACAGCAAAAATCTTAATGCAGCAGACCTGGGCCTATGAGATTGACTCCGACCACGGATGCTTCATACGCTACAACCGTGATCAGCAGGAAATGTACAGAAGATCAAGAGCCAACTATCATGCCATCGCAGATAAGTACGGCTTTCCGCTTATACCCTGCGGCGATGTGATCCAGAATATCAGAAAGCACCCCGAATTCGACGTATCAAAGGGCGGAAGATCCATCTGCCGCGACGGCTTCCACATGCACTACCTCTACGGCAGATTCGCTCTTTCCTGCACCTGGGCCAAAACCCTTCTTGACGCCGACATCAGCAAATGCACCTTCATTCCCAA
>JAILFT010000164.1 GCA_024697425.1 Butyrivibrio sp.
TGAATATGACGAAGAGGATGACCTCTACGAATACGACAATAACAGAGACAGACGCCGCCAGAGGAACAACAATACACCTTCCCGCATAGAGAAGATGACTATCATCATGGCCATTGTTTCTGCTGTGCTGGTGGGATTTATTGTGATCCTGCTTCTTGGCAGGAGCATGGGATTGTTTGGCGGTTCCGATTCTACTGAAGGATCTTCGTCGGCTCTTTCCAGCGACGAGATAACTGTAGGCGGAGATGAAGGGATTCAGATCCCGGATGTTACCGGCAAGACTTATGCCGAGGCGGTATCGATCCTTCATGACGACAAGGGATTTAAGGTGGTTAAGGCTGAAGATACAGCCAATACCGCAGCCAAGGATACCGTTGTTTCCATTTCCCCCAAGGCAGGAGAAAGAGCTAAGAGTGGCGCTACCATTACGGTTTATGTAAGTAACGGCACCAATGCTACGTCACAGGCTGCAGCAACAGCTTCCACAACGGTTGAGACAGCCAAGTCCGAGGGACAGGTAAAAGTTCCCAATCTTATCGGACTTTCCTCAGAGGATGCAGTCATCACTCTGGTTGAGGCGGGACTTACTGCCGGCTCTATCGTAGAGACCAGCCACGAGGACACAAACCTCACAGGACTTATCTGTGCCCAGAGCATTGCTTTCGGCACTCCGGTTTCCGAGGGAACCATCATCAACATGGAGCTTTCAACAGGACCTGCCAGCGTGACCTACAGTTACAACGCCAGCATTGATGCTCCTTCAGAAGGTGAGAACTATACACCCGGTCTTTCCGTTAAGGTTACCCTTGTAACTTCGGACGGAACTACACTCCTTAGCACCACCACAACGGATTTCCCGCTGCAGGGCACCTACAAGGGCATCACAGCTCCCACGGGAACCATTACCTTTGTATACACAGCTACCACACCTACCACCACCAATCCCGAGACGGGAGAGACCACCGGCGGTGAGAGCCGCGAGTATACTGTTACCAGAGCAGTAACCTTTACCCAGGAGAACTGATCCTTATGCACGGAAGAATTTTAAAGGGCATAGCTGGATTTTATTATGTCGAAGCCAAAAACGAGCGCGTTTATGAATGCAAGGCCAAGGGGATTTTCCGCAAGGCCGGTATCAAACCTATGGTTGGCGACGACGTGGAGATAGAGATAATTGATGAGGAGAAGGGGCTCGGAAATCTTACGGATATCCTGCCCCGCAGAAACAGCCTCATAAGACCGCCTGTTGCCAACGTTGACCAGGCGGTTATTTTGTTTGCCATCGTAAAGCCGGATCCCAACTACAATCTGCTGGACCGGTTTCTTATCATGATGCGGCAGCAGAACCTGCCGGTTATCATCTGCTTCAACAAGCAGGATATTGCCACCAAAGAGGAGCAGCAGGAGCTCTACGACGCCTATGAGAAGTGCGGCTACAAGGTTCTTTTTGTCAGTGTCCTTGAAGAGAGAGGACTTGATGAACTAAAGGCACTGCTTCGGGGGAAGACCTCCACTCTTGCAGGCCCCAGCGGCGTAGGCAAGTCGTCTCTTTTGAACAAGCTGGTTCCCGATGCGGATATGCAGACCGGGGAGCTTAGCCGCAAGATCGACAGAGGCAAGAATACCACCAGGCATTCAGAGCTCTTTTACGTAAAAGAGCTGTCGGGTGAACAGGAGGAGACCTACATAATCGACACTCCGGGTTTCACTTCATTAGAGCTTAGAAATGTTACCTGCGACAGCCTCATGAATTATTATCCTGAATTTGAGGAGTATGAGCCCCTTTGCAGGTTTGGCGGTTGTTCACATATCGCAGAGCCTGATTGCGGTGTCAAGGATGCCATCAGGGACGGAAAAGTGGCGAAGGTCCGTTATGACAATTACAGGATTCTTTATCAGGATCTTAAGAACATGAAGCCTGACTATTCAAAGAAGGGCAGATAGGATCAAAGCAGCATGAAGATATATATTACAAGACATGGTCAGACCGACTACAACAAAAGCAGAATGATGCAGGGAAGAAGCGACATTCCCTTAAATGAAACCGGCATAGCCCAGGCGAGGGCAAGGCGGGAGAGCCTGGGAGATATAAGGTTTGATGCAGTGTACTCAAGTCCACTTATCAGAGCTGTTCAGACGGCGGAGATAATCGGCAATGTTAAGAGAGAAGATATCATCACCGATGAGAGGATAATAGAGGCAAACTTCGGCAAGTACGAGCTTATGGGCTACTACAGCACCGGACTTAAGATGATGGCGTACTGGTCATTTCCCGAGATCTTTCCGGCACCGGAGGGAGTTGAGACCATAAGAGAAATGGTGGACAGAACAAGCTCTTTTTTGCGGGAGCTTGAAAAGAAGGATTATGAGACAGTGCTTGTTGCCTGCCACGGCGGTATCATAAGGCCCATAAGAGGTTATATGGAGAATCGTAAAAACGGCATTGTCTGGCGCCCGAGGCCTCAGAACTGCGAAGTGTTTGTGTATGAATCCCTTGGAGGAAGACGCAGACTGGTGGATGATATAAGATAATTAACTTAATTTTAATAAATTGTTCAGTCTATGCTGTTCGGATTATTATATAATAATTACTGTTAATTCATTTATTATAAGGGCGATAGAGTGAACATTTTTAAAGATGAGAAGATAAGACCCATAGCGGAAAAGAACGCTTACTTCACCTGTCTTGTAATAGTGGGAGTGGCTTTTAACGTTGTGGGCTCTTTTTTGGCCTCTGTTTCAGGGGTTCCTCTTTATCTTGATACAATAGGCACTGTTCTGGCTGCTTATTTCGGCGGATATATACCGGGCATACTGGTGGCTATTCTTGGCAGTGCCCTTAATTCCGTTGCGAATCCCATCTATTTGTCCTATGGCGTTTTGAATGTCCTGGTGGCTGTTATCACCGTAATCCTTAAAAATCTCGGTTGGTATAAAAAAGTAAGATTCTATATACCTATCATTCTTATCTATGCCTTTACGGGCGGAGCTCTGGGAGCTGTCCTTACATGGCTTTTGTACGGCTTTGAAGCCGGTATCGCAACCTCGGGTATTGTGGCCATGTTCTATAACACCGGGCTCTTTGGAAGGTTCTTTTCCCAACTTCTTGGAGACTTCTCGGCAGACGTTGTTGATAAGACCATAAGCGTTGTTGTGGTGGTCCTGGCGGACAGATTCCTGTCAAAGGATCTCAAGAATAAGATCAAATATGATGCCTGGGCTCAGGCACCTCTTTCCGATGAGGCAGTGGAGGAACTTAAGAAGGGCCACAGCAGAAGCGTCTCCTTAAGGGATAAACTCATACTGATCCTTTCTCTGGCTGCCACACTGACTGCTCTTATCGCAGTGCTTATAAGCTATTATCTGTTCCACAACACCATCATCCATCAGCACAGTGATTACGCTGAAAAGATGGCCTCCATGGTGGCTGCCGCCATAGACGGAAATATGATCGATGAGTACCTTGAAGAGGGCGAGGATGCTGTAGGGTACATTAAGACTAAGGAAGCGCTGGAGAGGATTCGGGATTCTTCACCTTACATAGAATATCTGTATGTATATAAGTTTGAAGAGGATGGATGCCATGTGGTATTCGATCTGGATAATCCGGCGGAGCTTGGCGTTAAGCCCGGTGAGATTGTTCCCATAGATCCGGCTTTCGCGGAGTACGAACAGGATTTCATAGCGGGAAATGAGATCCTTCCCACAGACAGCCATGATGAATACGGCTGGCTCCTCACCGCCTATGTTCCCATCAAGAATTCGGACAGAAAAGTTGTGGCTTATGCGGCAGTGGATCTTTCCATGGATCACATACATACCTACGGAAAAGAATTCCTGGTAAGCCAGATTTCTCTTTTCCTTGGAATATTCATATTCATCTTTGCAGTAGGCTTTTACTTTACGGAATACAAGATCATCCTGCCCCTTAACTCAATGGCCTATACCACTTCGGAGTACGCTCAGGAAAACGAGGCAGCCATGGAGATGACAGCCGACACCTTAAAAAAGCTGGATATCAGGACCGGAGATGAGATAGAAAATCTTTACCGCTCAATCTACAACATGGCCGTATCAAACCTGGAGTTCTTTGAGGATATCAATCAGAAGAACACCACCATAAATGAGATGCAGATGTCACTGATTAACATTCTGGCGGATATGGTGGAGAGCAGGGATCAGAACACCGGCGACCATATCATGAAGACTGCGGAGTATGCCAAGATCATCATGGAGGAGATGAGGCGGGAAGGGCTGTATGAGGATCAGCTCACCGACGAGTATATTTCAGATGTATACCACTCAACACCTCTGCATGATATCGGAAAGATAAGCATCTCCGACACAATCCTCAACAAGCCCGGCAAACTCACGGTGGATGAATTCGACCTGATGAAGGAGCACTCGGCAATA
>JAILFT010000206.1 GCA_024697425.1 Butyrivibrio sp.
GTATTGATTATAAGTATCTTTCTCTTCATAGTTGTATCTCCCTGCCCCCATTATACTATTTTTCCTTCGCCTTAACACCTTACCCATTTTTGCATATACAGGCCGCTTTCTCAGGCCCCGCCTCCCCAAGTCCGCCGCGCCTGAGAAGGCGCCGGATATCGTGCAGGTGGAAGGATGTTGAGGCGAAGTGTTTAATGATGTGAAGGGTTAGTGCTATACTGTAGAGAAGTGGATGAAAGGCCGGATTGGAAAAGGGGATCTGGCAGAAAGAGGAGAGAGGATGAAAAGAGTAAGTGAATTTGTGGGGAAGTATATGGCGGTGATTGTACTGGTGGTGGCTGCGCTGGCGTTGTTTGTACCGAAGACGTGTTTGTGGGTTCAGACTTCATGGATCAACTATCTTCTGATGGTGGTTATGTTCGGAATGGGACTGACCTTGAAGCTGTCGGACTTTGCCATTGTGTTTAAGAGGCCCAGGGACATTATCATAGGCTGCGTTGCGCAGTTTACAATAATGCCGCTTCTGGCTTTTTGCCTTGGCAAAATGTTCGGGCTAGATGCCGGGCTTATGGCAGGCGTTATTCTGGTGGGGACCTGTCCCGGTGGCACTGCAAGCAATGTTATGACCTATCTTGCAAACGGAGATGTGGCTCTTTCCGTGGGGATGACCAGTGTAAATACGCTGCTTGCTCCATTCCTTACACCGGCCATAACCTATATGCTTCTTAAGACGACGGTTACAGTGGATGTGATGAGCATGTTCCTGTCCATTATTAAAGTTGTCATTGTTCCAATAGCCCTGGGATTTATCATCAACAGATTTTTTGGTAAATACACGGAAAAAGTTACCGATGTCCTTCCGCTTATTTCGGTAACTGCCATTACCCTTATAGTTGCGGCGGTGGTTTCTCATAACAGTGAGAGAATTCTGGAGACCGGAGCTCTTGTATTTATAGTGGTTATACTTCACAATGTCCTTGGATACATTGTGGGATTCGGATTGGGACTTGTTCTTAAACTTCCCATGACCAGAAAGAAGGCACTGGCCATTGAGATTGGCATGCAGAATTCGGGGCTTGCCACATCCCTGGCGGGATCAGCATTTCCAGACCTTGCCATGGCGACAGTCCCCGGAGCGATATTCTCCGTATGGCACAATATTTCAGGAGCCCTTCTTGCCAATGTTTTCAGAAGACTTACCGACAAAAGCAATGTCGAAGACAGCGCGAAAAACGATGTCTAAGACAATAAGAAAGACTGAGGTTTTTTTATGAAACAGAATTATAACGATCTTTCCGAAGAGCTCAGAAAAAAATACGAGGACCTGAAAAAATATCTTGAATCTCTTGGAAGCGTTACTGTGGCATTTTCCGCAGGAGTGGATTCCACATTTCTTTTGTATGCCGCCAAAGATGTACTTGGAGACAATGTCATGGCTGCAACCGTGGTTTCAAATTTTATCCCCGGAAGGGAAGTTGAGGAATCGGAAGAAATCTGCAAAAAGCTTGGAGTAAAGCATGTGATATCAAGGGTTGATGTGGATGATATTCCCCGTTTTACGGAAAATCCTGTAGACAGGTGCTACCACTGCAAGAAGTTTATTTTCACCGGGCTTAAAAACATAGCGGCAGGAGAGAACAAGGACTTTGTCGTTGACGGCTCCAATGCCGATGATGTGGGGGATTACAGACCCGGCATGAGAGCCCTTGCGGAGCTTGAGATAAAGAGTCCCCTCAAAGAGGTGGGCCTTACCAAGAGCGAGATAAGGCAGCTGTCTGAGTGCTTTGGACTTCCCACCTTTAACAAGCCCTCCTTTGCCTGCCTTGCATCCAGGATCCCCTACGGCAGCACCATAAGCAAGGAGAAGCTATTGAAGGTAGAAAAAGCCGAGAACCTCCTTCTGGAGCTGGACTTTAAGCAGTTCCGCGTAAGGCTTCACGGCGAAGATGACAGGAACGCAGTGGCAAGAATCGAGCTTTTACCGGAAGACTTCGAAAGGCTTATGGACCTTCAGCTTCGGGAAAAGATATATCAATCCTTTAAAGACTTTGGCTTTGCCTACACCGCATTAGACCTTAAGGGATACAGAACTGGAAGTCTTAACGAGACAATAAGCAAAGACAAGGAGTGACATTTCGTCACTCCTTAATTTGATTAATCGCTGCAAACTCTGTCTTTGCCTGAGTTTTTGGCCTGATACATATGCTCATCCACCCTGGTTATGGTGGCAAGAACGGTTTCACAGGGGTTATATCCGGTTACACCAACGCTTATTGTTATGGGATGTTCATAATCACAATCCGTTCTGACCTTTATGCGAAGATTTTCGGCAATTTCTTTAACCTCTTTATCGGAGTGGCCTTTGATAAAGATCATGAATTCTTCACCTCCCCAGCGACCGGCAAAGGCGCCCGGGATTTCATGCGTATACTCATCAAGAAGCTTGGCCAGAGCTTTGAGGATGGCATCGCCCTCAATATGCCCCCGGCTGTCATTTATCTTTTTAAAATTATCCAGATCGAACATTATAAGATGCCAGTCTTTTCCGCCTTCTTCATAGTAATCATATATACTGCGCTCGATGGCTCCACGGTTAAGAAGGCCGGTCAGGGCGTCGTGGGATGCCTTGTAGAGCATGTCGTTGAGCTGATTGTTTTTCTCCATCAGCTCTTCACTGATAGTGTTGATGAACAGGGCCAGCCTGGCTGTAACGGGAATGTTGGAGCTCTTTTCAAAAAGGTCTATATCAACCTCGGGAACCTCTTTCTTTGCCCCTTCCCTCATGGCGATAGTCACTATGGACAGATTGTTTAAAAGAGTAGTTCCCTTGTGACGCATGATCTCGCCAAGAGCACTGAATCCCATGGTGTTCATAAGCTTGGAGAGCACGGAAATCTCCACATCTTCCTTGTCTGACCAAAAGAGCTTTCGTCCCATGCAGTTTATTATGTTTATAACTTCCGGCGCAAAGTCCTTCATTTCCAGAGTTGTCTGTTTGGTATGGGACATTATCCTTCTAGGATCGCCATAGGTCAGACGAATTTTGCTTCCCTCAGGGATTACGGAAGACATGAGAATCGATCCGTCGGGATTTACGGATTTGGCGTGTCTTAAGTAAGCGGTTTCTTCATCGATGCGCACTTCCCACGGGAACTCCAGAGCATCGTAAAAGAAATTGTCGTCCTTTTTTATATGCAAATAGTGGTTGTAAACATCATAGGCGGGTTTTCCGTCAATTTCATAGACCACAGGGCCTTCGGACCTTGTGACAGTCAGGGGATAGCCTATGGGTTTCCAGCCGAACATTCGATTTGATAGAAGGTGAAGCTCTTTTCCGCTGTAAATGACATATGCCGTGCCATTGAAGGATTCCGGGAAGTCATCTGCAAAAACGAATGCAGGGTGCTTATCGTCTCCTACAGCAACACCTCCGAATATCTCGATTTCTTCCGGAAGATTATCCATAATTCTGCCGGCGGGTTCCAGCTTGGAATAGGAAGCGGAGGTAATCAATTCGACTCCCTTAAGATCAGGAATACTTCTGGCATATTCAAGAGCATTACCTGCATCTTCTCCATCAGGTCTTGCATAATAGGGAACAACTGTCGCAGAGGTAGAAGGATCTTCAAATATCATTACAGATACAACAGAATCGTCGTCATTCAGCTGTCCGCCGATTATATCACCGGTGGAACTGCAGCCGATCACCGGAACGCCCGGAATACAGTTCTTTAATATCTGTCTTATTCTTCGTGTGTCCTCGGATCTGAATTCTGCTGCATACGGAATATACACGTGAATTAAAGCGGAATAACCATTACTGTTTATGGTTTCCGCCCAGGACTTTACTGTCTTTTCAAACTCTGTATTGAATACAGTCTGAAGAAGTTTCAAGGTGATGCCTCCTGTGGTTTTACATCTGCTTTAATGTTTGTGTAATACTATAATTTTACACCATCAGTGTTGAAATTGTGATAAATAAAGAATTAAATTAAGTGATATTTTGGATTTTAGGTTATTTTTAGGTTTGGTCTGTATTATTGAGCATGTAAAGAGAAAAACAGCTCTTTACATCCCCCCACATCACTTTTTTTCATAACACACTTTCGCTGCCGGAACATGCAGATCCGGCAGCACCTCCAAAAAATACTAAATCAGAAGGAGATTTATTCATGAAGATAAGAGAAATCAAAAAGGTTTTATCATTAGGAATTGTTACCGCACTGTGCGTGGCAGTCACAGCCTGCGGACAGGGAAGTGAGGCGGCAGGAGCGGCTTCTACCACTACAGAAACTATAGGAGAGGATACTGCGGCGCCTGAGGAAGGCACGCCTGCAGACAAGCCTGAGGGCGAAGCTCCCGATGGAATGCCGGAGGGTCAGGCTCCCGACGGAGCTCCCGGCGAAAAGCCCGATGGAGAAGCTCCGGGAAATCCCCCCGGAGGCGGATTCGGAGGCGGAAGCAGCAGTGCGGATATAGATTACAGCGGTGCGGTTGAAATTACAGGTTCCGATTCAAGGGACGGCGAGACCTACGCCAGCACCACAGCCGATGAGAGTGCACTTCTTATCAGTACATCTGAGGATGTGACAATTAAGAATGCCACTGTTACAAAGACCGGGGATTCAGACGGCGAAGATAACTGTAACTTCTATGGCCTTAATGCGGCTGTCCTTGTTAAAGACGGCTCCACAACCACCATTACAGGAGCAAATATAACTTCTGATGCTGACGGTGCCAACGGTGTTTTCTCATATGGCGGAAACGGCGGTAAGAACGGAGCGGAAGGAGACGGAACAACTGTAGTTATCTCAGACAGTACCATCACCACTACAGGAGACGGCTCCGGCGGTATCATGACAACAGGCGGCGGAATAACAAAGGCATCCAACCTTACGGTTGAGACTTCAGGAAGATCCTCGGCTGCCATAAGGACTGACCGAGGCGGCGGAACAGTAACAGTTGATGGAGGAACCTACACAACAAACGGCCTTGGTTCACCTGCAATCTATTCAACAGCTGACATCACTGTTTCCGATGCTGTTCTTGTTTCCAATCTTTCAGAGGGAGTATGCATTGAAGGAATCAACTCCATAACCTTAAATGACTGCGACATGACAGCAAACAACACCGATACCAACGGCAATGCAACCTTTTACGATACCATCATGATCTACCAGTCAATGTCAGGAGATGCCGACAGCGGAACATCTACGTTCACAATGAACGGAGGAACTCTTACCAGCAAGAACGGTCATGTTTTCCACGTGACAAATACCTCTGCGGTTATCAATCTTAATGATGTGAAGATCGTAAACAAAGACGCAGATAATATCCTTCTTTCAGTATGTGCTGACGGCTGGAACGGAGATACCAATAAGGCAACAGTTAATGCTTCTTCACAGACCCTTGAGGGAACAATCCTTGTGGGAATTGACTCAGAGCTTACCCTTAACCTGACTGACTCCTCAAGCTTTACCGGAACTATTGGCGGTAATATCACCAATGCCAAGGGCGATACTGTATCCACTGAGGTTGGAACAGTTTCCGTCTCCATTGACAAAAGCAGCACCTGGACTCTTACAGCAGATACTTATATAACCTCCTTTGACGGCGATGTATCAAGCATTATTTCCAACGGATATACTCTCTACGTTAACGGCACAGCCATTAACTGATGATCGAAAAGAACTGAAAACACACGTAATAAAGCCCGCATCTTGTCTTGGATGCGGGCTTTTCATGTAGTTAATCAGCGGGATTGTTTTTTTAATGAAATCTTTATCAAAGGAGCTTGTTGGCAACTCTGTGCTCGAACATTCCTGTTGTATAGTAGTGAGTGTAGAGGCTGTTGGCGTCAAGTCCGTATGCATTTCTAAGATCGGGATAGTTCATGTAGTAGTCGTAAGCGTTGAAATCCTTGTTGTTGTATGCATACCACTTAAGGAAAGCTGCTTCATCAGCTCTTTTTGCATATTCGTAATCAATGTTCTGTACATAAACTTCGATCTCATCGTAAAGACCCTGATCTGCAACCGCATCGTCTCTTACGTAGAAGTAGAAGATCACGTTCTTTTCTGTCTCATCGGGACCGATGTGAAGTCTTACATATTCAGATCCGGCCTTCTCAGTGCACTCGATATAGGTTCTGCTGCTGGTGTGAGCTCCAAGATAGCAGGTATACTTGTAATTTGATCTTACCCACACATCCTTATAGGAACCGGCATCTATTGAAACCGTACACTCACCGAAATCGAAATAATCAGGAATATCACTGTAAGCAAAAGCCTGTACATTAAATGTTGTTACCATAGCTGCCAATACTAAAACTGCTGCAAAAACCTTTGTGATCATCTTCATTTCTTTTTCCTCCTCATATATCCCCTGGCATCTCTGCCGCCGGATAATCATTGTTTGTTTTCTGACTTTTTATACGACCCTCCAAAACTTATGGCAAAAAAATCTGAAAAAAAATTTAAAACACCCCTTAGCCTGCCACCCACCACAGCTTATATCGCCCATCCCGGCGCCTCCCTTCTGACCGGCCGCCACGCCCCGCGCCCGCAGCCGGGTAGCAGAAAAAAGCTGCAAATCTGAGTGTCATGTTTTTGCGCCAGGGCTAATGAGTGCCCCAAAGCTGTGCTTCGTTTCTGTCTGCGGATCTTTGTCTGACCTTCGAAGCCACAGGGGCCTTCTGCCAAGTTGTTTCCGCTGTCTCGGGATCTCGTCACGCGCATTTTCCAAGGCGGCCTTGCAGATTTTCTTTTATTTTGTGCGCCCGAAGGAAACTCCTCGATCGGCGATTTTCATAACACGTCATGTCATGCATGGCGCTTATCAGCGCGCCATGCATCGGGAATAGAAAAGAATCTGCTCCTACCAAGCGAGCTTGGGGAGCAGGTTCTTTTTTATTCCCGGGCTTGCGTACGCAAGCCATGACTTTTCCAATGAAAATAACCACGCCGATCTTCGTCAGACAACCTTCGGGCGCACATTTAAAATCTGCCTAATGCCGCCGGAAAATGGGCATTCCTCGCTATCCTCACCAGCGGAAATAACCTTGGCTGCGGCCTCCTGTGAGCTTTCGAAGGGAGTTTGATCCGCAGAAACGAAGCCCTGCTTTGGGGTGCCATTAACC
>JAILFT010000003.1 GCA_024697425.1 Butyrivibrio sp.
GCGAAAGCCACCAGCACATCAGGATGATATTCTCTTATAAACTCCTTGAGATATTTGACCCTGAGGAAAAACTTGGTTATACGGTTCTTCTTGTCGTCGCCCTCACGAAGGCCCACATGGACCCTGGTGACACGCTCGTCAAGCTCGAACTCATCCTCGTCCTGCCACTCAGTGGCTACATATACCTTGATGCCCTCCTTGGCGAACTGATTGGCCAGATTGGACACAACTCTCTCTGCACCGCCCTTAACAAGGCAGTTTAAGTGAAATGCAATACTATCCATTTATTTAAGCACCATTCCTGTAGTGAGCTCAACCGAGCTCTCATACCTGTCTATCAAAAGTGAACCGTCAACGGTCCTTACAACGGGCTTTCCGTCGAACACGTCCAGGATCTCTCCCGGTGCATAGGCCGAAAAATCCATCATTTCATCAAAGGGATGAGCCTGCCAAACGGTAACCTTATGGGCATCATCCTCTTCATCCGCATAGCAGAAGGCTCCCGGGAAGGGCGCAGCAACGCCTCTTATCAGGTTGTAGATGTTTCTGGTCCTGTCGTGGAAATCGATCTTGCCATCTGCCGCTGTACGTTTATTGTACCACGAATCAAAATCTTTGGAATCTGTGTGTATCTCAACGTGTCCCTTCTCCATGTAGGTGGTAAGGAGCTTTCTGATAAGATTTTTGGAGCAGATCATGTTTTTGTACTGAGCTGTCCTGATGTCGTCATGCTCATTGATCTGGAACATCTCGGTGGCAAAAACGTTGGGGCTGTCCGCCTTCTCGTCGTATTTAAAGAGATTAAGGTTAAACCTGGTGTCTCCAAGGATCATAGACCAGTTAAGGGGTGATCGGCCTCTTCCAAAGGGGAGATATCCGCAGTTTCCGTGGAATCCGAAGATTCCCTCCTTAAAACAGTCAAGGACCTCCTTGGGGATCAGCCTCTGCCATCCCATAACGATGCCGATATCAAAGGTATTCTCCTTCATGAAGGCAGTGGTTTTCTCGTCCTTAAGGAAATAGCTGTCTGCCTCGAAAACGGGGATCCCGTACTTCTCGGTCATTACAGAAAGACCTTTGAAGCCTGAAACCTGGTTGTGCTCAAGGACCTTGGGGGCAATGGTAATGATAAGGTCAACCTTGCAGATCTGTTTCTCGATAAATTCTATGATGTTCTCCGATGTGTCTTTTACACCAAAAACAACAACCTTGTAATGCATTATTCGTACCTCTTTAAAATCTCATGTATGCTGCCTGCGTATTTCTCCGGAGTATAGAAAAGAGCTCTCTCATACGCCTTGTCTGCGTAGGACTGCATAAGTTCTTCATCGTCGAGCATCCTTGCTATCTCTTTTGCCAGCATCTTCTCACCCTCTGTTACCACATTCGGGTCAAAATTCTCGTTCTCGTCCATATCGGGAACCAGAATGCCAAAACTTCCCTGAATAGGCTCTTTCGGGCTGCTTCCGTCGGGAATCTCCTCGATAAGCTTGTTATACTCATCATCTGAAAGAAGGATCTCTCTGGGGCCTGTCTTGCAGTCTGCGCTGATCACAGACTTATGCAGGGCCATGGCCTCCAGTACCGCATTGGGAAAGCCTTCATGATTGGAGCTGCAGACATAAAGGTCCGCCGCCGCAACGTAAGGGAAGGGATTCTTCCTCAGTCCCGGAAAAGCGACTTTGTCCTCAATTCCAAGATCTTTTGCCAGCTGCCTGTACTTGTCCCAGTTTCCCGCGCCAAGCACCACCAGCCGCACCTCAGGATGGCTTTTGGCCACGATGGCCACGGCCTTCACCAGATGCCAGATGCCCTTGATGTAGTCGTTACGGGCCATATCAGCAATAACTTTGATTTTGGTCCCTGGGGACGGAGTCATGGGCTCATTTTTGCCGTCGTCTGTTTTGGTCCCCTGACTCCGTCCCTGGGGTCCAAAAGGGAAGTCGTCGATGGGCTCAGCGCCCTTTCTCTGCACATCCTCAACGTCCAGCGGGTTGTAGATGTAGGTGCTGCGATCATAGTCAAAGTCCGCCTTAAGCTGCCGCACTATCTCCCTTGAACAGGACAGTACCTGGGTGGATCTGCTGCAGAACAGTCTTACCTGCTTCGGGTTTTCCATATCGGTCTGGCAGCGGAGCCCTGTCAGCACCCGCTCTTTGCCCTTTGACAGGGTATTTACATAGTTGGCGCTGCCGCCAAAGCTGTAACAAATGTCGATCTTAAGGTCCTTCTTGATCTTTCTGGTCTTGCGAACTCTCTTAAACACATTGATGACCTTGTTCACAACGCCTTTTTTGGCGGGCACATCAATGTCGATCACCTCCAGCCCCGTGATGTCAAAGTTAATATCCTTGGAGCTGAAAATGAGAATATATACGTTGTAGTAATCCTGCATGAGGCGGGCTGTCTTGATGCAGACCCTCTCAAATCCGCCCTGGTGCAGCATCGGCACCATGAGCATCAGGTTCTTTTTATTGTTATCCATTAAAATCTCCCTCTGGCATAGAAAAGAGCCATCATCTTGGCCTGGGATTTTACATCGAAGCCCGCGGCCTTGAGCTTGCCCTGGATATACTCGCTGCTCTGGGCCCTGTCTCCGATGGAATATTCTATGAGTTTGCGCCTTGGCTTTACTGCCTCCTGAGGCACATTTACCGTATCAAAGCCTGTTCCCTTATCAAGAAGGTCGATATCCGGCTGATCATCGGTCTCAAATACGCTCTCCCTGCGCTCTCCGGCGATAACGGTAAAGGTCTGGTTGACTCTTATCTCCTCCTGAAGGGGATCTGTCTGGTAGTCCTCCCTCAGAGTGAGGTCATCCAGTATCTTCCTTGCCCAGTCCCTGGCCTCTGAGTTGATGCTCATCATTGACACCAGCTCTGTGACATTGACTTCAGGCGTTACCGCATCGGACACAAGGCACTGAAGACGTGCCGCCTGAGCCTCGATAACACTGCCGGGAAGCCCCTCAGACCTGGAAGGGAAGCAGAAATAATCCATTGCCTGGTAATAATCGCTGGCATTGCTCTTATTTCCTGCAAAAATGCATCTGTCGTAGATGTGAAGCTTATCCGCCAGCTTCTTCATCTCATCCATCAAAGGGCCCTTTCCAAGCATCAGAAGCCTTACCCTCATGCCATGCATCATGCTGTATTGATTGAGGTCGTCATTGTCAAGAAGCCTGCAGACCTGAGCAAATACATTAAGCAGAAACTCATGGTTCTTGGCATACCTGAAGCTCCCCACATGTCCGATAACCAGCGCATTGGAGACTCCAAGTTCTTCCCTTATCTTGTTCCTCACCGCCTCGTTGTAGGCGAATTTCTTAAGGTCGATGGCATTGGGAATGACCTTCACCAGCCCCTTGTCAGTGAGATCCTGGCCAAACACCGAGATCCCGGCTTCCCTGGAGCAGGCAAAGTTGTAATCCGTAATGCCCACCTTGTGAAGGGGCGTGCGCAGAAACCTTGTGGCAAGGCCCTTTATGCCATTGTCCACCCCTGCGCTCCTGGCATGGGCGATACAGATGGGGATCCCCGCCTTTTTGGCTATGGGAAGATAGATGGCCGCGGTGCTGGTCATGTGCCCCTGGACCACCTTCCACTCATTCTGGTGCTGGGCAAAAAACTTCTTGATGGCCGCCTTGTAGTCGCCCATATTTGTGCCAACGAACTTCGGAAGGCAGAAAATCCGGCCTCCCAGCTTATATACGCTATTATCAAAATAGTCCGGCTCGCGAACTGCCATCAGTTCATCGGAAGTCGGACTCTTTTTTCCCGTTTTTTCTGCCGGATAGTGCACAAGAAAATCAAACTGTATCCTGTCCCTGTCCATGTTTCTGTATAGATCGATTATGCGGCACTCGGCACCGCCAACCCCCAGTCCGCCAAGCACGTGAAGCACGCGGATCTGTCCGTATCCTTCTTCCATACCTTAATCCTCTTGTAACCGGTTCTTTTTAATAAGTTTCCTTGCCTGCACAGCCAGGTACTTGGCCTTTGCCACACAGTACTGGGAAACCTCCCCAAGAAGCGTCCTGTCCTCAATGTCCAGTCGCTTGTATTCCGAAAATGACACCACCTCAGCCTTGTCCAAAAGCTTCTCAAGGTCCTTAAAATCCTTGTCCTTCATGGTATTGGTGTGATATACAAAGGTCACGATGCCATCCCGCTTGTCCTTCAGCGAGCCTGACCTTCTTACTGAGATCGGGTAAAAGACAAGTCCATGAGCCCTGAAGGGTGCTGTGCCAAAGCCATCGGTAAGACCGTAAAAGCCGTTAGCTCTAAGGGCTTTCAGGGTGTTCAAGTCAAAAGAATGTGAGGGAGCCATGAAGATGTCGGTCTTAACGCCCTTATCCTCAAGGATCCTTTTGCCCTCACGGATCATCTCCTCCTGTCTGTTATAGGAGATGCCTGCAAATTCGGACTTGCCGCCAATAGGGAACATCCCGGCAGAGGTTGTGGTGTAAACATGGCAAAATCCATGCATAGCCACAGTCCACCCCTCCTGCTGGAGCTCTTTTACATAGTTCCAGAAATCGGGACGGTCATCGTCTATCTGCAGTTTCTTGTCCCTGGTATCCGGCACCACTCCGATAAGTGGCTTAACTCCGTAGTCGTCCAGGATTTCCTTGAAACGAAGGAAGTTAGCCCAGTTCATCCCGGGAGTGATGTCGTCCAGTCTGATCGCGATCCGCATTATAGGTTTTCCTTATACCACTCGATTGCGAGCTTGATGCCTGCCCTGAAGTCAAAGGAAGGATCGTAGCCCAGGTTCTGCCTTGCCTTGGTGATATCAGCGTTTGAATCCCTGATGTCTCCTGCTCTTGGAGGTCCGAAGTTGGGCTCAACATCCATGCCAAGAGCCTCTGTCAGATGATGGTAAACATCGATAAGGAACTCTCTTCCGCCGGCACCTATGTTGTAAGCCTCACCTGCTGCCTCAGAGGAAGCAAGGCAGGCACGAAGATTACCCTCGATAACATTGTCTACATATGTAAAGTCACGGGACTGCTTTCCATCGCCGTTGATGGTAGGTGTCTCGCCGTTCATAAGCTGTTTAAGGAACTTGGGGATTACGGCTGCGTAGGCTCCGTTGGGATCCTGGCGTCTTCCGAATACGTTGAAATATCTAAGGCCGTAGGTATCAAGGCCATAAAGCTTCTTGTAGAGCTTGCCGTACTCCTCGTCTGTCTTCTTGGTGAGGGCATAAGGTGAAAGAACGTTGCCCTCCTGTCCTTCCTTCTTGGGAAGGGTTGTGGAATCACCGTAAACAGAGGAACTTGAGGCATAGACAAATTTCTTTACCCCGTTCTGTCTTGAAGCTTCCATCATGTTGAGTGTGCCCCTGATATTGATCTCCTCGTACAAAAGAGGCATCTCAATACTTCTGGGAACGCTTCCCCAGGCTGCCTCATTCAGGACGAAGTCAACACCCTTTGTGGCCTCCATGCATGCATCCAGGTCCCTGATATCCTTCTCAAGGAAAGTAAATCTGGGATTCTCCATAAAGGGCTGGATATTCTCGATATGGCCTGTTGAGAGGTTATCCATGCATCTTACGGTGTAGCCCATGTTAAGAAGGGCTTCACATATATTTGATCCGATAAATCCGGCTCCGCCTGTAACAAGGAAGACGGAATCTGCCGGGAATTTAAGCTCTTTGTAACTCATTACAGCCTCCAATAATCAAATTCAGGTTTCGCAAAATCATTCATATCATAGATTCCCTTAAGGTCAAGGAATACCTTGGTCTTGTGAGCGGGATTGAAGAATCCTGCGATATCTGAAGGCTTGTAATCCTTGAAGTCCTCGTGAGCCACAGCTACAATGACAGCATCCATGTCTTTTACCGCATCAAGGCAGTCGAACTCGATGCCGTAGAGTCTTTTGGCCTCTGCTGCATCAGCCTGGGGATCCACAACCACGGGCTTAATACCGTACTCACCCAGCTCGTTGTAAATGTCGATAACCTTGGTATTTCTGGTATCGGGGCAGTTCTCCTTGAAGGTGAAGCCAAGGATTGCCACCTTAGCATTCTTGACAGGGATGTCAGCTGCGATCAGGTTCTTGACACAGGACTCGGCAATGTACTTGCCCATGTCGTCATTTATACGTCTGCCGGAGAGGATGATCTGTGAATGATATCCAAGCTCCTCAGCCTTGTAGGTAAGATAATAAGGGTCAACACCGATGCAGTGTCCGCCAACCAGGCCGGGGAAGAACTTAAGGAAGTTCCACTTTGTGCCTGCTGCCTCGAGAACGCTCTTGGTGTCGATGTCCATCTTGTGAAAGATCATGGACAGCTCGTTCATGAAAGCGATGTTGATATCACGCTGTGAATTCTCGATAACCTTGGCAGCCTCGGCAACCTTGATGGACTGAGCCTTGTAAACACCGGCAAGTGCCACCAGCTCGTAAACCTTGGCAACGGTATCAAGAGTCTCCTCATCCATACCGGAAACAATCTTTGTAATGGTATCAAGCCTGTGAACCTTGTCACCGGGGTTGATACGCTCAGGTGAATAACCGATCTTGAAGTCTACTCCGCACTTAAGCCCGGACTCCTGCTCCAGAATAGGAACACAGATGTCCTCGGTAACTCCGGGATAAACCGTTGACTCATAAACAACAACGCTGCCCTTTGTCAGGTACTTACCCAGTGTGTGGCTCGCACCTTCAACAGGTGAAAGATCCGGTGTGTGATCGTCGTTAACAGGTGTGGGAACCGCAACAACGTGGAATTTGCATTCACGCAGCTTCTCAGGATCAGCTGTGAACTCAACGGTGGTATTCTTGATGGCTTCGTCACCAACTTCTCTTGTGGGATCGATGCCCTGCTTGTAAAGAGCCACCTTCTCGGCGTTGAAATCATAGCCTACAACCTTGATCTTCTTGGCATAGGCAACGGCAATGGGCATTCCTACGTAGCCCAGACCTACAAGTGACAGTTTCTCTTCTCCGGAAAGGAGCTTCTCATATAAATCCATTATGTTTCCTCCAGATAAATCTTTATTCTGTAATCTGTTCTATCTCATTAATATACGTCAATATTATACTACGTCTGTCAAACTTCTGCTCAACCAGTCTCCGTGCGGCTTTGCCCATTTCTCTTCTTTGGGCGGTGTCTTTTTCCATGAACTGCAAAAGAGCCTTCACAAGAGCCTTAGTACTCCTGGGTTCAAAGAGGATTCCCGACACCCCATCTTCTACTACTTCCCTGCATCCGCTGATGTTGGATGCAATGACAGGCCTTGCTGTAGCGGAAGCCTCCATGAGAACGTTGGACATTCCCTCGTGGTAAGAGGGATGAACTATAACATCCGCCTCCCTCAAATACGGGTGAATATCCTGAGCAAAGGGGATCATCTTGAAGTGGTAGGCCTTCTCAGCCTCTTTTACCCGGGCCTCATAGGCATCGTCAAAGTAACCTATGGCTGCAAAAGACACCTTCCCGGGATACTTCTCGTGCAGGATCTTTGCCGCTTCCAGGTACTCATCCATGCCCTTCTCCTTCATGATCCTGCCGATGTAAAGGAACCTGGTGATGTCGTCCTTGTGGCCGGGATACTCCTCGGGATAGTGCTTGTCAAGGTTTACCCCGCTTCCGTTGACGGTAACGTGCTTCTTTGCCCTGATGCCGCAGTCCTCGAACTTCTTTCGGTTCTCGCTGTTCTGGAAAAAGAGACATCTGCAGCCCTTTAGGGATACCTTATACATGGCAACTATGAGTTTTAAGAGGATGCCGCCTCTCTCGAAGGTGGTGCCAAGGCCTGTCACTGTTGAGATGTACGGGACTTTGAGCACTCTGCAGGCGAATCCGCCATAAATATTGGGTTTTATGGTATAGGTCAGGACAATGTCCGGCTTTTCCTTTTTGATAAGAGCTTTGTAAGAGCGGAAAAGAGCCAGGTCCTGAATGGGATTGACACCTCTTCTGTTTATCTCCGTGTGGACAATGCGGAAGCCTTCTTCCTTGAGTTCTCTGACCTTGAGGTCGTCGGGAAGGCTGATGACTACTTCGTAGCCTCTTTTGTCCAGTTCGGTAAGAAGCTCGTTTCTAAAGTCGTAGAGGCCTGCGGAGGAATTGGCAAGTATCAGAGCTTTTTTCATGATTCCTCCTTGTGGGCGGCGGCAGCGTCCGGCGCGCTGGCTGGGCTTGCAGCTGTGTTCGCGGCTGTGTTCGTGGCTGATGTGCCTCTGTTCGCGGCCAGGTTTGATGCATCGGCTGATGCGCCTCTGTCCGCGGCCAGTCCGCAGAGGGCTTCGCATACCCCTTTTATGTCGTGGGGTGCAAAGAATGCCGACTCTTCGTCTGTATAATAGATTCCTTCGGGATTCTTAAAGTAAAGGCTCTTCATTCCAAGCTGCATGGGAGCTGCAAAGTCTTTAGTTATGTTGTCTCCTACATATATGATCTCTTCAGCGGGCAGTGCGAACCTCAACTGCATTATGCGGAAAGCAATGTCGCAGGGCTTTCTGAACCTTGTTCCTCCAAGCTCATCGGTGATGACGATCTCATCCACCATATCCCTTACCCCAAGGGCATCGATCTTGTTATTCTGCCCGTTTGGTCTTCCGTCGGTGATGATTCCAAGCTTGATTCCTCTTGCCCTCAGAGTTTCAAGAACCTTCTTCATCTCCGGATACATGGTGATCTCAGGCTTGTGGATTCTGTAGATTTCAAGCGCTTTGTCTTTATCCTCAGGTCTGTTTATCTCGGAAAGTAATGTGTCAATCGCAGGCTTGCCCTGCTCAAAGAGCTCATAGAGCCTGTCTGCATAAGCATCGTCTCCAAGGAACTTGGCAACTGCCTTGTAGCCGGACCTAACATATGCCCGCTCGGGATAAAGGGTGTCGTCCAGGTCGAAGATAACGGCCTTTACGGCAGCGGATGTGGTGGCAACGGTGTTTGCTGCGTTGCCTGATGAGGCGGCCTCTGTTGCCTCGGCGCCGGTGTTTGCTGCGTTGCCTGATGCGGCGGCCTCCGTTGCCTCGGCGCCGGTGTTTGCTGCGTTGCCGGACGCGGCGGCCTCCGTTGCCTCGGCGCCTGCCACGGCGAAATTGCCCTCGTCAAGGCATACCGACTGGTCGAAGCGGCTGTAGATTGCGCCATCAGCTATTGCGGAATGGCGATATATCTTTTCCCCGGAAAGCATCTTGAGTACGTACTCGGCGCTTCTTGCTCCCGCCTTCATGGACAGGGGCGCGCCTCCGCCGTATCTGGGGTTGATCTCTATGTAGTAGTCCTCTTTGGACTTTTCGTCTCTGATAAGCTGGATGGTAATGGGGCCGCGGGGACGGAATTTCTCGCAGATGGCCTCTGCCTCTTTTACCATGGTATCATCCATGAAAATCTGCGTCTTGAGGACTTCGCCGGCTCTCACCTGCAGGCGCTGCCTGGGTACGATGGAGATCGGGTTGCCGTCAAAATCGCAGAAAGCATCGATGGTGTACTCCTTGCCGGAAACAAAGGGCTGAATGATGTAGTCCTCGACCTGGCGGGCGTACATCTCGAGATCCTCGGCGTTTTCCACCTTGAAAGCATTGATGGAGCTGCTACCGTCCTTGGGCTTGATGAACGCCGGAAAGCCGCCGTTGTAGGCCTTTACGTCGTTGACGGGCATTGGTGCCTTGAGGCCGCAGTCCACAAAGAACTGCGAGGTATTGTTCTTGTCGCGGCAGATCCTGATCTTATCGGGGTCCGCGATGAGGACTTTAGTACCGATGGCCTCGAACTTCTCACGGTTTTCGGAGAGCACCAAAAGATCCGTGTCGATGGTGGGGATCAGGAGATCAATCCTGTCCTTACCGCAAATATCAAGAAGATTGTCTATGTAGCCGGGGTCCTTCATGGCCACTACTTTCCTGGTAAAGTCGCAGTAAGCCAGCGCGGGAGCGGTTCCCGCCATGTCTGCCCCGTAGATTTTCAGTTTCCTGTCAAGAACCAGTGCGGCGCTGCGGAAAGCCTGCAAAAGCTCGATCCTGCGGCCTACGCCGGTAAAGAGAATTCTTATTTCACTCATGTTTATGTCCTTCGCTATTTCTTTTCCCCGGGAGTTAATTGGGATCGCCACTTCATCGTGAGTGGCCTCATTTGCTGTCTTGCGGCTCGCCACTTCATTGCAAGCGGCCTCACTTGCTGTCTTGCGGCTCGCTTCCCATGAATTCCTCCATGGTGGCTGAGGTGCCGGAGCTGATGCCCTTGTGTCCGAGGACTACGCCCACCGTGGCAAAAAGGATCCTGAGGTCCCCAAGGAAGGTGATGTTATCCACGTATTTCACATCCCAGTCGAACTTTTCCTCCCAGGAGATGGAATTTCGGCCGTTCACCTGGGCAAGCCCCGTAAAGCCGGGCCGCACCTCATGGCGGCGCTTCTGATGCTCGTTGTACCTGGGAAGGTATCTTACAAGGAGCGGGCGGGGGCCGACGATGGCCATGTCGCCTCTTATGATATTGATAAGCTCGGGGAGCTCGTCAATGCTGGTGCTTCGAAGTTTCTTTCCAAAGCCTGTGAGCCTCACCTCATCGGGAAGCAGATTTCCGTCGGCATCCTTCTCATCGGTCATAGTGCGGAACTTGTACAGGTTGAATACCTTCTCGTTCCGGCCGGGCCTTGGCTGGCGAAACAGCACCGGGCTTCCGAGCTTCACCCTCACCAGGATTGCCGTTATGAGGATGATGGGGCTCAGGACTATCAGTCCTACAAGCGCCAGAAGGAAATCGATGGGTCTTTTTATGAATTTTTCGTAGGGGCCTTTGGCCTTGTGATTGGTCATTAATTATTCTCCAGATCAATATGAACTCTTACAAATTCCTCAAATCTCGGAAGCAGAAGTGAAATTCTGCCATATTGCGCTGTGTTTATGACGCCCTTTCTCTTCAGCCTGTCTCTATACACTGAGAACTGTGAAGTTGTCATAGAAAGTGCCTCCCTAACCTTGGTAACATCGGTTTCACCGGAAAAAGCAAGCTCTGCCACCACCTTTTTATCCGTGGGAGACATCTCAACCCATATTTTATCATAAACGTATTCTTCGAGATACTGATCATACTGCGGAAGCACCGCTTCCACGTCCTTTTGTTCACTGTCCCACAAGAGGTATCCGAGAACCTGGAATGCAAATGAATATCCCTTTGTGAGCTTAGCCATATACTCAGCTTTTTCGCTGTCTATATTGAAAATCTTTTTATACTGGGCAACGATAGCTGTATAATTCAGCGGTTCAAGAATCACTTTTGGAGCTCTGTACAGGAAAGTAAGCGACTTTTCATTTTGAAGATCATACAGATTATCATAAAGCCCCGTCATCAAGAGATACACCTGATAATTTCGGCGCAAATATATCTGGAACGATGCGGCGAACACCTTCAGAAAAGGATTATTTGTCACTTCATCCACAGTCACCAGGAGGCGCTTTCCTGCCTTCGTAATGTATTCAAGCATTCTGTTTACGGCCACTTCCACATCAGTTATGGGCGCAGTATTCTCAAATGATGCTCCAAGTCCTAAAGCAGAGAAATCGAGTTTAGCCTTTACAAACAGCACATGAAGTTCCGGTACAGCATAAAGAGTTGCAGCCAGTCCCTCAAGCATATCTCTCTCCGGGCTTATTTCGGCAACTATCCAGTTGTCCTCTTTCCTGAGCCTGTCAGAAATCTCCGTCATCATTACCGTTTTGCCACAGCCTCTTATGCCCGTCAGCATATAAACATGGTTAGCCGGAGTATCTGCCATAAAGGTTTCAAGGATCTGGTTGGTCTGAGTAAGCCTCGAAATATATTGCGTTGGTGTCGTTCCAAAGGAAATGGTAAATGGATTCTGCATTTTATACCTCTTTATATCTTCAAACTTCTTTTATATCCTTTTATATCTTGTGTGTTTCTTTTATATCTCTTTATATCTTGCTTCAATTCTACTATTTATCGGCATTTCAGTCAACGCATCCACTTTACTGTGCGCTGGCGGTACATACGCATTTCTTGGCGGCGCCAGGCAATACTCTTTACTATGCGCTGCCGGGGCATCACGTTGCTCATGAAAATTCGCTATATTTTGACATCACCCTTATTTATAGCGAGAAAATAATGGCTTTTTCGCTATTATTTGACGTGACCCTAAATTATAGCGAGAGATTTCGCCTTTTTCGTCGCTATTATTTTAAGTCACCCCTAAAAATAGCGAAAATGGGCTGTTTTTGTCGCTATTTTTTGAGGTCATGCTGAAAAATAGCGAAACGCAGCTCCGGAGGCCGACAGCAATAGAGGCGGCTGGCCGGACGGCCAAGGATTGATCAGCGAGGGACGGTGACGCGGGCGATCGAGTAGGCTGACTCCTACTCGATTCTGCACACAGACATTCCGCACTTCGTGCTCCATGTCCTTACGACCGGCAAATGAATTTGTATGCAAGCATCCATTCGCTTGCCGGTCTTGTGCAACAAAAAGGGCGAAGCCGCC
>JAILFT010000017.1 GCA_024697425.1 Butyrivibrio sp.
GCCACAAACTATTCTCTGCTACATCATCCTTCAGGTTTTTATCCCCGTCAAAATATCTGTCAAAATTGGAACTCATTATTGTCTTTTATCACTCCTTATTATTCGGAAGTATTGTATTTGTAAACATAGTTAACATTTACAGCACTGCCGTATTCTGTATCTTTGTACTGGCCAATCAGTCTTCCGATAACTTTCTCAATTTCCTTACTGGGGCATTCCGTCAGCATCACCAAAAAGCTCCGGCTGCCGCTCTGTACCATGATATCACTCATTCGAAGGGTCTTTTCCACAAATTTACTGAACTGATCTGCTGCTTCCAATATAAACTGAAAGTCCTCGGTTGGCGGTTCAAGCTCAAACAAAACAACAGCAGCATCGCCGCCATATCGTCTGTAGAAACGCATCATGTATTTGTAAACAACAGAAAAATAATCTTTCCCCAAAAACAGCGCTCCCGACTTATCGTTTCGCTCCTCTATTATCTGGACAAGGCGGTTAAGCCTTGCCTCGGAGTTCTCTTTTTCGGCCTCGCCATCAGAGTCCACCGCGCCATAGATTGCATAGCCGTGCTTGCCGTTCTGCTTCACCTTATACAGTGCACTGTCTGCCAGAGCAAACAGTTCATTATAGTCTCTTCCGTACTCGGGGATCATGACCACTCCAATAGAGATGCCCAGAGGAACACCATGGCCTTCCCCCAGAAGCTCATCGGCGGCTGCCTGAAGCTGTGAATTCAGTCGCCCTGTTAAGCTTCCTACGGCTCTTTCATCTAAAAGGTCATCATAAAAGCCCATGAACTCATCACCGCCTATGCGACAGAGAGTATCGGTTTCACGGGAGTTTTTCTTTGCAATATCTGAAAAGGCTTTTAGAATCCGGTCTCCCTTTTCGTGTCCGAAAAGATCGTTTACCAGCTTAAAGCTGTCCAGGTCAAGTATCATAAGTGCGCCGTTTTTCCTCTTGCACAGCTTGGATACTCTGTCTGTCCCTTTTGCCTTGTTATACATACCGGTCAGCTTATCAATGGTGGCCTCTTCCTCAAGATCACCGATTTTCCTGCTGTTTCTTATGGCAAGCTCGATCCTTCTTACCAGTACATCTTTTTTGAAGGGCTTCTTAATGAAATCGGACGCCCCCATAACCAGGCCCATTTCCTCTGTTTCGCTGTCATCCTCACCGGTAATGAAGATGACTGGGACATTTGCCCTGCCTGAATGTTCCTCAAACTTTCTGAGCTGGATATAAGTATCAAAGCCATCCATTTCCGGCATCATGATATCCAGAAGGATAAGGTCCGGGGTATTGTTCTCTATGTATTTAAGGAGCTGCTTGCCTGAATTCATGCAGGATGTTCGCATTTTCTCCGCAGACAGAATGTCCTTGGCATGCATCAGGATCACAGGATCGTCATCGACAATTGCAATTCTGAGTTCCATCATAGAAAAACCCTCCATGTATTGATTATACACGGAAACGGCTCATTATAGACGTAAAATTGTTATAAACAGTCTTAATTCACAAGCCTTCCGATGCGATCCGCAACGCCTATACTGATCTGCATTCCTGCATTGAATTCTATGGCATCATCAAGTATGCCGTCAGAAAACACAACTCCCTTTTCACTCATATCAGATGTGAGAATAAGGTTTTCATTGTCGTTTATCTGTCCGTAGACGATCTCTGCCTGGGTAAATCTGCTGGGATAGGGCTCCCTTACCTGGAAAGTGAGATTTCTGCTGCTCCAGTCATAGGCAGGTTCAGGGATGCTGCCCAGGTTAAAGGCCTTTGCCATTCCGTTAAACTGTGCCATAACCGACTTGTGCCAGCCGGTCATTCCAAAACCCGTAGAGATGATTATCCCCGATGATGACTGATTCTCGATCCGGTTCCTGTAGTTTATATGGTATCTTGCAGAAGAGTGGTTCTCCACACCCACAAAGAAGTCATTTACCGCATAAAGAACCTGTCCGTCTTTGGACTCAACCTTGCCCATTGTAACACTTTTTGCGCCGAAATTACCATCGATCACTGCCGGAAGGATTCTCTGCAGATCTCCTGCTTCAAAGGGAAGGAGCACCCCATCCCATCTTGCGGGATCGGGGTTAACTCCTATGAGAGGCTGTCCATCAAGATATTTCATGACATTTGCCACAAGGCCATCCTGTCCAACCGCTATAACAATGTCTTTTTCCCCGAAGATCATGTTGGGAATATACTCCCTGTCAATCTCCTGAAGTCTTGCTACGGGGCGGACACAGCTTCTTACCTGTTCAAGGACCTGATTGTAAACGGCATCCTCCTTCTCATAATCGGAGAAATCCGCACCGAGGTGCTCAATGTAGAACCTGGCCTGCTCTACCGTGTTGTAGCGCCTCTTAAGTTCCTCATATCTGGTGCGTCTCTTAATGAGAACTACCTTATTCATTCCTCTGTCAGTCATGTCCGCCTCCTGTTTTTCCGGCGGGCCATGCCGCCGGCCTTTCTATGTTATCTTTTACTGCTGTGCTGCTGTTTTGATTCCCTGTGTAATGGTCTGCAAAAGATCAGGTGTGATATTGAAGTTACCTATCTTGCCGGCATTTTCACCGATACTCATGAATCCTCTTGCCATGATGGTCGCAGGGTCCATCTGAGTCATTGCGAATGCCTCTACCAGAGCCACATTCAGGTTGTTGTACGCTCTTACGATACCTTCAACTGCGTAGGCCTCCTGGTCCGCCTTGATTTTCGCATTCTCGGCTTCCATAGCTGTAAGATCTTTGTTTTTCTGTTCCAGTTCGATTTTTCCGAGCATCTCCTCATTGTCGATCTCCCTTTTCTTGGCCACTGCCTTGCGCTTAAGTTCCAGCTCTTTTTCCTGCTTCTCTGTGGTCATCGCCAGCTCTGACTTCATGGCATTAAGCTTCATCGCCTGTTCTCTTTCCTGCTCCTCTTTCTTCATATCCAGCTGGCACTGCTGAATGTATCTGAGCATATCCTGCTCTTTCTCTTCCTTCTCGCGCTCTTTCTCGGCCACCTTGATCTCTGTGTTGATCTCGTTTTCCTTGATGACCCTCTCCTGCTCGATGGCCGCGTTTCTTCTCATGTAGATGGCATCATCCTGCTCTTTCAGGATCTGCTCTCTTGCTGCTGCCTCCAGGGCTTTTCTGGTCTCGGCGTTGGGATTAATGCCAAGGATGTTGACAGCTACTATGCTCACGCCAAGCTTGCCGATTGACTCATCATCCGCCAGCTTATCAACAATCACCTTTGCCATCTCATCCGCACACCTGATGATCGTCCTTACATCTTTCCTGCTGACCTCACGTATTATGATGGCCTTGATGATGTTATTGATCCTCTTTTCCAAAAGAGCCATCGTAGCCCCAATCTTCTCGCGAACAGCAACTCCGCGATTGTAGGAGAAATCCAGCATCTGTACCGCTTTCTCATAATCTGTCAGCATGTAGGTGGTAACCCCCTGTACACATACCCTCTGGTAGTCGCTTGTAACAAGATCATCAAAGGCAAAGGTTCCGTCAAAGGCGGTGGAAGGGGCCACCATTATATTTGTTGTCAGCTCGTTGTAGAAAAGAGAAAGTCCAAGGCCTTGTCTTACTATCTTACCTTTTTTAACTACCATTACATAATCGTTTGGATCAAATTTTTTAAATTTCATATTCAGCTCCTCCTTTGATCAGGTTCTATGACTTTATTAGTAGTTATTTACTACTTTTGTTTTCTGGTTTTATATTAGTAGCTTTTTACTACTTTGTCAACAATTATTTTTCCTCCGGATTAAAAAAACTCCAAACACCCGTATTTATGGGATGTTTGGAGCCTGATTAATTACATGTCCATTCTGTTTTTGCAAAATAACGTGTGAGAAAGCACCTTTTGGCAAAGTCGGCGGGTGTATTTCACTGTATCTACACTATTTTTCTATATATCTGTATTCAGCAGACATTTTTCCCTTTGTTCTTGACTTGATCTTGCCGCCGGTGGCCTCAATCCCGGGCGCCACCATGGCTCTGAAGTTTGTCTTGTAAAGATTCTTGCCAAGAACCAGCTCGTAGAGCGCCTGAAGGTCCGGCAGAGTGAAGGTCTCTCCAACCATGTTGAAGGCCTGATTGCTGTGCTCGAAGGCGGAGCGAAGCTTAAGGACGGATTCAATGATAATTTCTATGTGGTCGAAGGCCAGCCTGTCCTCGGAAATCTGTCCGGCCACCCAGTTTTCATAGGTTATCCTGCCGTTTTTGAAAGTCTCATCCTTAATGCCGTAGGTAATCTGCGCATATGATTCTTTGTTACTGAGTTTTATCTTCCCCTGCTTTATTTCCAGGTCAAACCACATCGCTCCGGTATTGCACTCTATCTGCCCCGGGACAAGCGCCAGATATGCTATGCTCATAACCCAGCCTCTTGGGTCCCTTCCGGGCTTAGTAAAAGTGTAAACCTGATCCAGGTAGATATCTTTAAGCCCGGTCTCTTCGTATAGCTTTCTTGCTGCTGCCTGATAAGCAGTCTCATCCGGCTTTATAAATCCCCCCGGAAGAGCAAACTGATTCAGATATGGATGCTCATCCCTCTTTACCAGCAGCACCTTCAGCTTCGAAATGCTCTCGTCCACAGTCAGAACAAGGATATCCACCGTCACAGAAGGTTTCTCATATATGCTGTCAGTATA
>JAILFT010000025.1 GCA_024697425.1 Butyrivibrio sp.
CAGGGGCTTTGTGGATCCCAGGAAATATCCGGATCTGGATCATGCAATCACGCATTACGCTATGGAGCATAACTGCTCTTATGACGATGCCCTTATGATCGCGAAAAACGGACACAGATGAAAATATATAAAGCCGTAGCTCTTTCAAGCTGCGGCGTTGTTTTAGGGAGGACCCTCCGAAGGGAATTTCGGAGGGCTGTGTGTGTTATGAAAAAAGTGGTGTTTATGAGGGGGTCAAGAGGTTTTGTTCCTCTTGATGTACTTATCATATCTCCGCAACCTTAAAGCAAATTAAAAATGTTGTGAACAAAGTGTGACTGAAAATGAAGAAGATAGAGACTGATGGAATTACATATATTCAACCGGTTTCCGGTGCTACAAGCGAGTGGTATGTCGGAATGGATTATGGGCATGGGGACCTTTACGAAGCCGAGGAGATATTTCGCGATGGGCAGGTTGTGAAGGGCAGAAAACTATGCCTGGTGCATTATCCCGACGGGGAGGTTTATTTTCCTGTGCCTAAGGCGGAAGGGCATTATAGCGATAGTCCGGTGTTCTTCGAGGGTGGGGTATACATAATTGATGTGGACTTCCCAAATGGATTGATCAGGATCATCAGATTCGACTGCCATGATCATGAGGTAAGCGTTCATGCAAAGCTTTCGCTTTCTTCCGTGAAGGACTGCTATAATCTGCAGCTGCACATAGCCCCGCTTACGCTTTCGAGACAGTGTGGGAACGAGTTTGAGATCGTATGGCCGGAGCAGATACATTTTTTAATGGGTGACCATGATTCCTTCTTCATGCGTGATGGCGAGAAGCTGTTCTTTAGCAGATGGCATGAGGAAGGAGATGGGGCGGATTACAGGTATTGGGAGGAAACTGTCGTAAGAGATATTGCCGGGAATGAGATTGAGACACTTCCGGGGGATGTGATGCAGATGCCAAACGGAGAGTTATGGCATTTAATGTAGCGGCAATAGAAACACTTTGGTAAATGGGGACTTTTGAAAAATGAGGTAAATCGCATGAACAGAGATTCCGACAAAAGTCTTACGCCTGCCACCAAGAAGGCGGAGATAAAATTAAAGACCAATCCCAAGGCAGAGGCAATCAGGAAAGCTCCGGATGAAGTGGTGGCCATGGCTATACGGGACGCAATCCTTAAGGATAAGACGGGCGGAAAGTAGCCTCCGGCGCTGGCTCGAAATTTTTTTTCAAAAAGATAGCAAATTTTTTTGCCACAGATTTTTAACCCTCGTATAAATAATCAGTTGTGCAACAGAGATTTAATAATCTTTTAAGAAACTTTGTTGCAATAACGAGTTACAATATGAACATTGTGAAAACACAGATACGAGGAGGAAATGAAAATGAAATCAAACGTTATTAAGAGCATCGTTACAGGAGCATGCGCAGTAATGCTGGTAGCATCACTTACAGCTTGCGGAAATTCAAGCGAGGTTGCTGCACAGGAAGTTGCTGAGCAGGTTGAAGACGCAGCAGAGCAGGTCGAGGAAGTTGCTGAGGAGATGCCCAATCTTGAAGAGGAGATCCAGAACGTACAGGACACACTGACATTCATGGGCGGACTTAAGACTGCTGACGATGCTGACAAGGCAATCGACATTGCAATGTTCAGAAATGAGAACGGCGATATCATCTATATCTACGAGGAAGATGGCAGCCTTGATTACGGAATGTACACAACAGAGGATACAACTACCGATGATGGAAGACAGTATGCTAAGATCGAGGGCAGCCTCGGAACATACGGCTACTACTTCAATGAGGATCTTGTAACAGGTATTATCGTTGATACAACCGGTAAGGTTTATGATGCAGTTGAGCTGGACGAGGCCGGCGCAAGAGAATATGTAAGCAAGACTCTTGGTGGCTGATGAGTAAGCTTTACTTAGGAATAAAAAATTTTTCTTGAAAACAATTTTTAATTACATTAGCCTTTTCTTAGGACGTCCGAATCTTTCCTAAGAGGAGGCTTTTTTGATGAACAAAGAACAACTTCACAAGTACATTTCTGAGAGCACAGGAAATGAGAGCAATATCTGTCAGATATATGCGATAAAAGACGGAAACACAGCCTATGATGACTGCTGGCACGGATTTAAGACTTTAGACGCGATGAACGTCAATTCTGTTACCAAAGGTATCATGGGACTGCTTGCCGGAATTGCACTGGACAAGGGTTTTATCAGGAGTGTTGATCAGAAGGTGATGGATTTTTTTCCTGACTATTCTGTAAAGCGCGGGGAGAAAACCATATATGACGTTACCATCAGACACCTGCTTACCATGACAGCTCCGTACAAAGGGAAGTCGGAGCCCTGGAAAAAAGTGTGCACTTCACAGGATTGGACTCTGGCTGTGCTTGATTATCTTGGCGGCCGCAGTGGGATCACCGGCGAGTTCAGGTATGCTACCCTTGGCATTCAGATCCTGGCCGGAATTATTGAGCGGGCAGTCAAAGAGAAGTGCATTGATTTTGCCAATAAGAATCTTTTTGAGCCGCTGGGGCTTCCGGAGCGCATTCCACATGGCGACAGCTCCAAGGAGGATCAGTTTGACTTCTTCATGAACAAGAATCCCAGGAAATATGAGTGGTACTCTGATCCTCAGGGAAGCGTCACGGCCGGCTGGGGACTTTGCATGTCGGCAAAAGACATGGCGGTGATCGGTACGCTGGTGCTGGACGAGGGATTGTATAATGGAAAGAGGATAATTTCGGAAGAATACGTGCAAGATATGTTATCACCGCAAGTTAAGCTTGGTGAGCGATTTGGTTTCATGAACTATGGATATTTGTGGTATAAGCCCTATGATGACAGAGAGGTATATGCTGCAATTGGCGACAGCGGGAATATCATCTACGTTAACAAAGAGGCGAATGTATCTGTTGGAATGACGGGCACTTTCAAGCCCAGGATCTTTGACAGAGTTGAATTCATAGAGCAGAAGATACTGCCGACCATCGCGGATATGAATGGATGAATTGAATTGCAAAAATAACTGATTAAAGAAGAAAGACCTGCTAAGACAGGGGTGATGGTGGCATCATGAATAATGTAGATTATTACAACAGAAACGCAGACGCTTTCTTTGAGGGGAGCGTCAATGCGGATATGTCGGAGGCGAGAGGGAAGTTCACAGCTCTTTTGCCGAAGGGGGCGAAGGTGCTGGATGCCGGCTGCGGCAGCGGGCGGGACAGCAAGGCATTTCTCGATGAGGGCTTTACGGTTGTGGCTTTTGACGCGTCAGAGGAGATGTGCAAAAGAGCTATGAATTACACCGGAAAGGCAGTGGCAAACATGCGGTTCGAAGATATTTCTTTTGACCGGGAGTTTGATGGAATCTGGGCCAGCGCATCCCTCCTTCATGTGCCCATGGCGGAGCTTCCGGGGATCATAAAGAAGATGAACGCGGCGCTTAAGGAGGGCGGAGTGATGTATGCTTCCTTTAAGTACGGCGACGGCACTGTGATGCGGGGCGAGCGGCAGTTCTCCGACTTTAATGAGAAGACCGTGGCTATGCTTTTTGAGGATGCCGGATTTAAGATTCTGTGCAATGATGTGGGGCCGGACAACAGACCCGGCAGAGAGAATGAGATGTGGGTTGAAGTGATTGGAAGGAAGAGCCAAAGCAGAACCTTAGAAGTTTAAGAATAAATACATATCACAAATGGAGATGGAGAAAAGAGTCTGATATGAACATACAGATTTTCGGAACAAAGAAATGTAATGATACCAAGAAGGCGGAGCGCTTTTTCAAGGAGAGGGGCATCAAATATCAGTTCATTGATATGAAGGAGAAGGGCATGAGTAAGGGCGAGCTGACTTCCGTGGCAGGCGCCAACGGCGGGCTCATGAACATGGTTAATCCCGATGCCAAAGATAAAGATGCAGTGGCGCTGCTTCAGTACATAGCAGATGAGGACAAGCTTGAGAAGCTTCTTGAGAACCAGCAGATCATTAAGACGCCGGTTGTGAGAAACGGGAAGCGGTCCACACTGGGCTATCAGCCTGAAGTGTGGAAAAAGTGGGAATAAGGGACGATAAGCAGTTTGGCTGGTTTGTTGGTGGAAGCGACGATAATCAGTTTTTGACGAGGTTGTTGGAGAAAGGGACGAAAAGAAGTTTGTAACGAGGTTGCCGGAGGAGGATTACGATGCCATTTCAGATAATCAGGAATGATATTACAAAAGTAAAGGCGGATGCCATTGTAAATACTGCCAATCCCGATGTTGCTATTGGTGGCGGCGTTGATATGGCAATCTATAATGCAGCCGGCAAGGACAGGCTCCTTGCGGAGCGTGAGAAGATTGGAGCTCTTGAACCCGGGATGGTTGCTGCCACGCCGGCTTTTGACCTTGATGCGAAAATAATTATTCACGCCATTGGAACCTGGTGGGAAGGCGGAGACAAGGGCGAAGCGGACATTCTGAGGCAGTGCTATGACAAGGCTCTTAAGCTTGCAGTTGACTACAAGTGCGAGTCCATTGCCTTTCCGCTTCTGGCCACAGGCACATATGGATTCCCGCAGAAGCTGGGAATGGAGATAGCCGTAGATTCTTTTACCCGGTTCCTGGAAGAAAATGATATGGAGATCTATCTGGTGGTGCTGGATGAAGGCGCCGTGAGGATCTCCGGTGAACTCGGAGAAGAGGTTCGAAGCTTCATCGACGACGAGTGTGCTGATGAGGCTATAGAGTCGGAGTACGATGGTGACTATGATCGCGGGACCGATATGCCAAGGCGAAAGGCAGGAGAGAATACCTGGGATGTCGGCAGCGCGCCTGTAAGTGGTGCCGGCAGTATACCCGTCAGTGGTGCCGGAAGTGTGCCGATTCATCATGCCGGCGGTGCACCGGCTTCCAATAAAGCGGGAGGAGCCCCTGCCAAACAGGCGGGAAGCGCTCCGTCCGATCACTCCGGCAGCTGGAAAGACCGGCTTTTATTCAGCAGACGCAGGAAAGAG
Organism: Butyrivibrio sp.; assembly: GCA_024697425.1. Taxonomy (GTDB): domain Bacteria; phylum Bacillota; class Clostridia; order Lachnospirales; family Lachnospiraceae; genus Butyrivibrio. The sequence goes on from JAILFT010000025.1 coordinate 4,993, forward strand.
GAGGTGTATCATGAGGCCAAGCCGGAAGCGCCTGCGCCGGAATCGCCGACAGTTTCCGCAGCGGGAGCGGCCCCAAAGGCAGCCAAGCCTGAAATCCCTGCGCCGGAATGCGCTTCACTTTGCCCGGAGGCCTCTCTGGATGATATGCTAAGGGATATCTACACAGACTCTTTTGAGAAGCATCTGCAGAAGCTCATAAACAAAAAAGGCCTCAAGAACTCTGAGGTTTACGCTGCTGCCAATATCAACAAGCAGTACTTTTCCAAGCTTCTTAAGGGCAAGGTTAAGCCCTCCAAGGAAAAGGTCCTGGCGCTGGCAGTGGGCCTTCGCCTGAACATGGATGAAGCGGTGGATTTCCTGGGGCTTGCGGGCTACGCCCTCTCGCCGATTTCCCAGACAGATGCGGTGGTCAGATATTTCATAGAGCATAAGAACTACAGCGTTATGAAGATAGACATGGTGCTGTTTGACTATGGTCTGGACCCGCTTTCCAAGGAAACCAGATAGAATTCAAGTAGGAATCAAATAAGAATTTCAAGGTCGCCTCCCGTGCGACCTTTTTTCTTTTCCCATAAAGTATTATGACATTACAGACAAGGAAGCCTGACTGCAGCGGGCGTTGAAAAATGATTAAGCCACAGGCTTGGAAAGGCAAGGCAAAATATGGGAAAAAGATTAACAGAGATAGTTTACATTTTGGATAGATCAGGCTCCATGGGAGGTCTGGAGGCAGACACCATCGGTGGTTTCAACTCAATGATGGAGAAGCAGAAAAAGACAGGGGAGAAGGCCCTGGTTTCAACAGTTCTTTTTGATGACGAGTGCGAGGTGATCCACGACCGCATTCCCATCGAGAAGATCGAGAAGATGACGGACAAGCAGTACTACGTAAGAGGCTGCACAGCACTTCTGGACGCAGTTGGCGGCGCGATCCATCACATTGGCAACGTCCACAAGTACGCAAGGGAAGAGGATCGTCCGGAGAAGACCATTTTCATCATAACCACAGACGGCATGGAGAACGCCAGCAGCAGGTACTCCCGTGAGAAGGTTCAGAAGATGGTTAAGAAGCAGCAAAAGAAATATGGCTGGGAGTTCATCTTTATCGGAGCCAACATAGATGCTTACGCTGAGGCGCAGAAATTCGGCATCCGCAAAGACAGAGCGGTGAATTATGTCAGCGACAGTGTGGGAACCGGAATTGTGTACGAGGGAGTTTCAAAGGCTGTATGCTCCGTTATGATGGCACGCACCTCACGTGACCTCGAGGAGGAACTGGATGGCTGCGGCTGGGCAGAGGATATCAACAGGGATTACAAGGCCCGCGGGAAGAGATGATGAAGTGAGGCAGAAAAGACAGGGATCCGGAATCTGAAATGATGCAGTAACAAATACAGTGACAAAGACAGGCTTCGGCGACATGTTATGTGGCGCTGGAGCCTGTTTGCGCTTATAATAGAGGGCATGACAGATATGGACAAGTATCGGGAGGAGAAACACCAATGGAACTTTTGAACGGAAGGCCGGAAAACGTTGAAGGACGACTTGATCGTGAGATCAGGACTTATGATTTTCTTGATAAGCTTGGCATTGAATATCAGCGGGTGGACCATGAGCCTGCCATGACCATGGAGGCCTGTGAGGTCATCGATGTGGCGCTGGGAACTTTGATGTGCAAGAACCTGTTTTTGTGTAACAGGCAGAAAACCGCTTTTTACCTGCTTCTTATGCCCGGGGATAAGAAATTCAAAACCAAGGAGCTTTCCAATCAGATCAATTCAGCCAGGCTCTCTTTTGCGGAAGCGGAGGACATGCTTAAGTATCTCGACATCGAGCCCGGTGCGGTGAGCGTCATGGGGCTGATGAACGATAAGGACCACGGCGTAAGGCTCCTCGTTGACGAAGACGTCAAGGCCGGAGAGTTCATCGGATGTCACCCCTGTGTAAACACCTCGAGCCTTAAGCTGAAGACTTCGGACATCTTCGGGAAATTCCTGCCTGCAGTCGGTCACGAAGCGGATATTGTTCATCTGGTAGGTGAAGACTGAAAACACTCTGAATGAGATTATTCATCCGGAGGGAGAAGACTGAAGCTGCGGGATTGGTGGCTTCATGCAAATGACGAGCTGACGAAATAATCGGGGGATCATAAATGGGCAATGAAAACGGAACCTGGATCATGTACGGCGTTGACTGGGACGACCCTGAATGCCTGCACAGCGTCCGGGATGCGATCAACTACATAAACGAAGTGGGATTCCTTCCACTTTTCAAAAATGATATCCCGGGATTCTCCCTGGAGGAGCGCACAGTGCCGGGCTACTGGTGGTGCGGCGATCCGGAGGTAGACCCCTGGGAGTGGCGCGAGGTGATAGCAAGAAGCGGCGAAGTTGCCTACGGCAAGTTTTTTGAGAAGAAGGCGGGCTTCATCTCTAAAGAGTGGCTCCCTTATTTTGCCAACTACAGGCGTGACGGCTATGACTTCGATGCGCTGTGGGATGACGAGAAGGCCTCAAGGCGCCAGAAGAAGATAATGGACCTGTTCGATACAGACAGCGAGATCTACTCCAATGAGATCAAGGCCGGAGCCGGATTCGGCAAGGGCGGCGAGAAGGGCTTTGAGGGGACCCTTTCGGATCTTCAGATGAAGACCTATCTCTGCGTTCGGGAGTTTCGCCAGAGGAAGAACAAAAAAGGCCAGTACTATGGCTGGCCCATCGCAATCTACTGTAAGCCGGAGTCCATCTGGGGCTATGAGCATGTGACGAGCCGGTACAGCGAGAGACCTGCCGACTCGCGGGAAGCAATCATCCGGCATATGATGGATCTTTACCCTATTGCCGGGGAGAAGGCCATAAAGAAACTGGTGTAATTTAAAAGGAGACCGCATGAAGCATTTCTCGGTTATGATCAAACCTGCATCTTCTGCCTGCAACTTAAGGTGCAGGTATTGTTTTTATGAGGACGAGGCATCGTCAAGGTCCACAACTTCATATGGAATTATGCAAAAAGACATCATGGAAGCCGTGATCGACAACGTGTTTGCCGGACTTACGGGAAAAGACGAAGTGACCTTCGCTTTCCAGGGCGGCGAACCCACCGTTGCGGGAATCGGCTTTTTCAGGGACTTTGCGGACTACGTGGACCGGAAGAAAAGCACCAACAGGCACGTTGCGGTTTCCTATGTCATTCAGACAAACGCAACCCTTCTTGATGACGACTGGTGCGCCTTTTTCAAAGAGCGCAATTTCCTTGTGGGCGTGTCCCTGGACCTTCACAGGGGGTGCCATGACAGTGTCAGAGTAGACGCAAACGGCGATGGAACTTTTGACACCGTTTTGAAAGGAATAGACCTGTTAAAGCACCACGGCGTATCCTACAATATCCTCAGTACACTGACAGAGGAGCTTGCGGGATATCCCCGTAAAGTCTGGGATTTCATCGTCAAAAACGACTACGAATATGTTCAGTTCACACCCTGCATGGACGGCCTCGAGGGCAAAAACGGCTATGGCCTGCGGCCCGAGAGCTTTGCTTCTTTTTACAGGGACATTTTTGACAGATGGTACGATGACTTCACAGCCGGCAGAGGCCGCAGCATCAAGCTCTTCGACGACATAGCAAACCTGTTGCTCTTCGGGAAAAGAACTGCCTGCGGAATCGACGGTCACTGCACGCCTCAGATAATTGTGGGGGCAGACGGATCGGTCTACCCCTGCGACTTCTATTGTCTTGATGAGTACAAAATCGGAAACCTTGCGTCGGAGAACATTCTGGATCTGTACGAAAAAGCAAGGATTTCCCCCGCGGGAGCCCCTGCCCCGGCGCAGATGTGCAAAGGGTGCAGGTACGAAAGGTTCTGCGGAGGGGGCTGCAAGCGAATGCGCAGCAATGTTTGCTTTGTAAATGATTCGGGAGATTACTGCGGATACAGAGATCTCCTTGATTTTGCTATACCAAAACTCAGAAGACTTTAGGAGACCACTCAAATGAAAGTACTGTTTGTAGACATTGATACTTTGCGCCCCGATCACATGGGATGCTACGGGTACTATAGAAACACCACTCCCAGGATGGATTCCGTAGCCGAGGAAGGTACCCATTTTGAGCGCTATTACTGTTCGGATGCACCCTGTCTTCCTTCAAGGGCGAGCCTTATCAGCGGCATGTTCGGAATCAAGCACGGCGCAGTAGGTCACGGCGGAACAGCCGGCGACAGGCGTCTTTACGGAAGAGACAGGGATTTCAGAGATCCCATAGACTCAGGCAATTTCAACAATATCTTCAGAAAGGCCGGGATGTACACGGCATCCGTGAGCACCTTCCCGGAGCGTCATTCTTCTTTCTGGTTTACAGCGGGCTTCAATGAGGTGTTTAACGAGGGCGAAGGCGGAGGAGAGTCAGGTGAGAAGGTCATTCCCTATGTCCTCAACTGGCTTGATAACAACGCAACTTCCAGAAAAGACTGGTTTTTGCACGTTCACCTCTGGGATCCCCACACCCCATACCGCGCACCGGCAGAGTTCGGCAATCCCTTCGAAGATGACGACATGAGCGGCTGCTGGATAGATGAGGAAACCTTTGCACGCCACCAAAAGGCAGTTGGCCCCCACACTCTGAACGAACTCAACATGTACGATGATCACGAGAGCGACATGTATCCCAGAAACCCGGGAAGAGCCGATGACATGGCGGGTCTTAAGCGGATCATGGACGGCTATGACTGCGGCGTTGCCTATACAGACCTCCTTGTGGGTCAGATCATTGATAAGTTAAAAGAGCTGTCGATTTACGACGACACGGCTATAATAATCACATCGGACCACGGCGAGAACTTCGGCGAACTAGGTATCTACGCGGAGCACGGAACCGCTGATCACGCCTGCTGCAACATCCCGCTGATCGTAAAGTGGCCGGGGATAAAGAAGGGCCACGTGGACAGGGACCTTCATTACAGCCTGGACCTTCTGCCCACCCTCTGCGATCTTCTTTCCGTGGAAAAGAGCCATCACTGGGACGGAGTCAGCTTTGCACCGGCACTTACAGAAGGTGCCTCCTGTGGAAGAGAGAGCCTTGTTATCTCTCAGATGGCCCATGTGTGCCAGCGCTCAGCAGTTTTCGGAGACTGGCTGTATATGAGAACCTATCATGACGGATATCACCTCTTTGACAGGGAAATGCTATATAATCTTAAAGAGGACATTCATGAGCAGAAGGATGTCAAAGATAAGCATCCTGAGATATGCGCAAAAGGTGCAAAGATAATTCTTGATTGGCAGGACGATGCCATGAGCACCAGCAGATACACGGAAGATCCCATGTGGACGGTACTTGCCGAGGGCGGCCCCTTCCACGCAAGAGGACATTTTGAGGAGTATCACGACAGGCTCGTTAAGACCGGAAGGCAGGAGGCAGCAGACCTGCTTGCCCGCAAAGAAGAGGCCTACAAGCCTGTAACAGAGCGAAATGAAAAATAACAAATTAGTAGTATTATTCTTTGAAACATTAAAAATAAGCGCTTTTACTTTCGGAGGGGGATTTGTCATAATCCCCCTTCTGCGGCGCAAATTTGTAGAGAACCTGAAATGGATAGATGAAGAGGAAATGCTTGATATGATAGCCATCGCCCAGTCAACTCCGGGGCCTGTTGCCGTAAATGCAGCTATCCTTGCGGGTTACCACGTGGCGGGAATTCCCGGTGCGGCTATTTCTGTACTTGGAACCATCATTCCGCCTCTTTTTATAATCTCTCTTATTTCCATGTTCTATAACACCTTCAGGAACAATATCTATGTCAACATCGCCATGGCAGGGATGCTCTGCGGCGTTGCTGCCGTGATCCTGGACGTTGTTATCAGCATGCTGGGCCTTCTTTTTAAAGGAAAAGATAAAACGATCACAGGAAGGATCATTTCCTTAGCCATGCTGGTTGCTGCCTTTGTGGCCAACAGATTTCTGAAGATCAACATAATCTTCATCATTCTGGCCAGCGGAGCTATCGGACTTATGATGTATCTTTTCGGAAATCGGAAAGACCGCAGAAAGGGGGAAGATAATGAAGATATTACTTGAGCTTTTTCTTTCCTTCTTTCATATAGGAATTCTCAGCTTCGGAGGCGGATACGCGGCAATGCCTCTTATCAAGGAGCAGGTGGTTGAACTCCATGGATGGCTGTCCATGGCCGGATTTGCGGATATCATCACCATTGCGGAGATGACTCCCGGCCCCATTGCAGTGAACTGTGCCACCTTTGTCGGTATACAGGTTGCGGGGATTCCCGGCGCTTTGGTTGCCACAGCGGGAAATATCGCCCCGTCATGCATCATTGTCACCGCCCTGGCTTACGTGTATTACAAGTACAGAGGCCTTGATGCGGTAAAGGCAGTCCTGGCATCTCTTCGTCCTGCCATAATCGCAATGATTGCCTCGGCCGGACTTACGCTTCTGACATTGTCTCTGGCTCCGGACAAAGACTTTTTTCCCATGAAAGCAGACCTTCCGGTGGATCCCATTGCGCTGGTAATTTTCGCAGCAGCCTTTATCGCAGGAAGATGCATTAAGGTAAAGGGGCAGAAGATCAGCCCCATGTGGATCATCGCAGGCTCGGGAGTTATGGGGCTTATCCTGTACGGAATTTTCTGATACCATTAAGAGGTGGATCTGATGTGGAAGTGAACAGGCTGCAGGGCATAGACCAGGCGGCGCTGCGACGTATTCATAGAAAAGGAGGAAGCATTTATGCCATTCATTTCAACCAAGACAAACGTAACCGTATCCAAAGAGAAAGAGACACAGCTCAAGAAGCGCCTCGGTCAGGCAATTTCAATCCTTCCCGGCAAGAGCGAGAACTGGCTGATGCTGGCCATCGAAGGCGATGTGCCCATGTACTTCAGGGGCGAAAATTCAGAGCCGGTAGCCTACATCGATGTCAAAGTATACGGCGGCGCATCCTCTGATGCCTGCGGCAAAATGACCCGGGAGCTTACTTCCATTTACGAGGATATTCTGGGAATTGCCCCCGATCACCTCTATATAAGCTACTTCGGAACCGGCGACTGGGGCTGGAACGGCAACAATTTCTGATGATGGATTTCAGAGGGGCCGGCGCTGATGTGACCCCCCCAAAAAAGGTAGATCAAAAATCTAACTTTTGGGTGTGGATACACGTTTTTGCGAGGCCCCTTTTTATTTTGCCAAAAAAGTGAATTACGCTGCCAAAGTCTCAGCATTTGCGATATTTCTTTTGCCCTTCCGAGGATATAATAAAATCAAATCTAAGCATTACGAGGCGATTGTTATAGAAGGGAGGTTGCAAATGAGAGGCAAAAGGCTTATTGATTGGATAATACTCGCGGTTCTTGTTATCTACGTGATTTCACCGGCAGATCTTTTACCCGGACCTGTTGACGACGTGATAGCAGTTCTCTTGTACCTGGCTGCCAATAAGAAAGATTTGAAGATTGGCAGAAAAGACGATGACATTGAAGTGATAGACGTCGATGGGAGAGAGATTTAACATAGGGGATTTTCGGGAAGAGCTCTTATCCACATATTGGATAGGGGCTTTTCCTGCTGTATAGAATGATGAGGTGGTAGCATTTTGAAGAAACTAAGGATAACTTTCAATTCCCCGGTTGTACTGGGATTTATATTTGTCAGTCTTGCGGTTCTGATACTTGGATTCTTTACGGGAGGTGCCAGCGGCGTGGTATTCGCATTTATCCTGCTGACTTCCTTTACCAGTTTCAAGAATGGCGAGATTCCGCTGACCTTTATCCTTGTAGCCATTGTCTTTATAGGCCAGCAGGTGTACGAAGGGCTCTTCCTTCAGGATGACATTTCAAATCTGTCACATATCCTGGGTGGCATCATCGGCGCAGTTGTGGGATTTAACCTGAACAGGAAGCGCTGAGCGGCGCGGCTACGGGAGTTGAGAAATATGAGAATTTTTCATATTTTGACTAAGGAATCAATAATTCTGCTCTTTAGATACTTTTTTTCAGGTTTTTACGAGGCATGGGTGACTAAGGCGAAAGATAGCGGTTGTCTTAGATACTTTTCTTTAATTGATAAGGTGATATTACTGTAGAATTGCTGGATTTCTGTGACTAAAGCTTGCAAAAAGCTTTACAAGGGTCACTTTTGTAAATTTTCAATGTAAAAACCAGCTGTGAAAATTATAAATTACGTGCGAGAAACCCCCTTCCGATCTTAAAAAATAGCGAAAAACGGCCAAAAATGTCGCTATAAATAGGCATCACTCTAAAATATAGCGAAACCGGCATTTGGCCAATCCCAATTTACATGCAAGCAGTCCTTGAAATTTACATACAAGCCGCCGCGGATCTGCATCCGGGCAGACCTGCCGTGGCCCGCTAAGCCTATGATATATAGCAGTTAAGAAAGGTGATCTCGAAAATGGAATATCTTGATATAGTCGACGAAAACGGGAACCCCACAGGGGAGACCGTAGAGCGTAAGTTCGCCCACAGAAACGGAGTGTGGCACAGGACTTCCCACGTATGGATCCTCAGAAAAAGAGCCGGTGGCCCGGAGGTACTTCTGCAGAAACGGGCAGACACCAAGTCTTTTCCCGGATGTTACGACATATCCAGCGCCGGACATATCACTGCAGGACAGGAGTTTCTGGGTTCTGCGGTGAGGGAACTCAAGGAGGAGCTGTGAATTACCGCCTCCAAAGAAGACCTGATTTACTGCGGGGACAGAAAAGTGAGCAAGTTCGTAGTCCAACCGAAAAGTGAGTAATGCAGCCGCGCAGGCGCAGGCCATGCGGCAAAATGACTCAGGAGCTGACTGCTATCTACGGAGATATCCTCGGAATTGCACCGGACCACCTTTATGTCAGCTATTTCGGAACCGGCGATTGGGGCTGGAACGGAAAAAATTTCTGATGGCGGATTTTTAGATGCCTACAACACGGCGCTCCTTTTTGCCAAGCTTGAACAGGATCCCGACTACGAGCTCAACGAGTTTTACAGAACAGCAAGAGAAGAAGAGACACAGCACCTTAGTTTCTGCATGGGAGACCTGTGTGCAAACCTGGTACTCAGCTAAGGAGCACAGGATTCCGATAACAGGGGGAGTCATATGAGTAAAGTGCTTGTAATACCTGATGTTCATCTCAAACCGTGGATGTTCAGCCAGGCTATTGATATAATGGAGACAACAGACTGCGAAAGAGCAGTTTTTATAGGAGATCTGGTGGACGATTGGGGATGCCAGTTCAACGTGGATCTGTATGGTGAGACCCTGGAAGCAGCTATCTCTTTTGCCAAAAGATATCCCGATTCCCTCTGGTGCTATGGCAACCACGATCTTTCCTACATTTGGAGCCAGTATGATCACCCGGGATTTTCCCTTGCAGCCGCGGATCTTGTGTGCGACAAATTCGAGGAACTGCGGGATGCTTTAGAAGCCCCTGAGAATCTTGCCATAATCCACCGGGTGGACAACACACTTTTTTCCCATGCAGGTCTTACCAGAGAATATGCCGAAGCCTGGTATTTCAATATGATGGATGATCCGGACTGCATGATCGATATGATAAATGAGTGTGACTACGACAAATTGTGGGAGAACAATTCGCCTATCTGGGTTCGGCCGCAGTACGGCAATCTGGCTATGGGCATGTTCCCGGAGGATCTTTTTCAGGTCGTGGGGCACACACCTGTTGACAGGGTTCTGGTTCAGGATAACATGATCACTGTGGATACGTTTTCCACCACCAGAAGCGGAGTATCAATAGGTAATCAAGAGTTTTGCCGAATAGATACAGTGCAGAAGACCTGGGAATATATAGACTGAGAAGGTGGTAGTGCTTTGAAGAAGCTGAAAATTACATTTAATTCGCCTGTTGTGCTGGGGTTCTTGTTTGCAAGTCTTGCGGTTTTGATACTGGGATTTGTGACCGGGGGCGCCAGCAATGAGATGTTGTTCATGACATATCATTCGTCCTTGAAGAACCCGCTGACTTATGTGAGGTTCTTTACCCATGTTCTGGGACACAGCGGCTGGGCGCACTACATAGGAAATGCATCGTATCTGCTGCTTTTGGGACCTATGCTTGAGGAGAAATACGGATCTAAAAGGATCCTGCAGGTGATCGCAATCACTGCGGTGGTCACTGCCCTTGTGAATTATGCACTGTTCTGGAATGTTGCCCTGTGCGGAGCCAGCGGCGTAGTATTCGCATTTATCCTGCTGACTTCCTTTACCAGTTTCAAGAATGGCGAGATTCCGCTGACCTTTATCCTTGTAGCCATTGTCTTTGTAGGCCAGCAGGTGTACGAAGGACTGTTCATTCAGGATGATATTTCAAATCTGTCACATATCCTGGGCGGCATCATCGGCGCTGTTGTGGGATTTAAACTGAACAGGAAGCGCTAAGCGGCGCGGTTGCTGGGGTGAGCTGAATAGGAGGTACTGAGCGGCGCGGTTGCGGGAGTTGAGAAATATGAGAATTTTTCATATTTTGACTAAGGAATCAATAATTCCGCTCTTTAGATACTTTTTTTCAGGTTTTTACGAGGCATGGGTGACTAAGGCGAAAGATAGCGGTTGTCTTAGATACTTTTCTTTAATTGATAAGGTGATATTACTGTAAAATTGCTGGATTTCTGTGACTAAAGCTTACAAAAGACTTTACCAGGGTCACTTTTGTAAATTTTCAATGTAAAAACCAGCTGTGAAAACTATAGTTAAAGGTATATTTAAAGTGTGAAAATTATATTTAAAGATATTTAA
>JAILFT010000039.1 GCA_024697425.1 Butyrivibrio sp.
CAAGGCGCGATGAACTGACTGGAACCAAGAACAAAACAGCCTACAAGGAGCTTGAGGCTTTGGTGCAGTCGAATATCGAAAACGGCATGGATTATCTGCCATTTGCTCTTGTTGTATGTGATACCAATAATCTTAAAAAGACAAACGATACTCAGGGACATGCTGCCGGTGACGAATTTGTAGTATTCCTGCGGGGAGACGATTATTCCATCAGGCAGGAGCTTATGGATAAATTGCAAAGTCAGGTTGTTGGGAATTTAAAATCCGGCAGTGGCCCCATCCTGGCTGCCGGAATATCGGAATTTGATCCCAATAGTGACAGTCTGGTTACTGAGATATTTGAGCGCGCCGACAAGGAAATGTATGAAAACAAACAGAAGTTAAAAGAGTCTGGCAATCAGGCTTAAGACTATCTGTCAAAATCAGATTATGAAAGAAAAAACCTTTATTTCCATAAAAGTGAAAATGTCCATCGGCGTTGTCTTTGTCTGCCTTTTGATAGGCGCATTGGCTGTTTTTCTGATGAATCAGATAGCAAAGGACATCGTTGACAACGAGTACATCAGTAAGGCGGAGCAGATAGCACAAGCCGTGGTAAACACCCTTGATCCTACTGACGTTAAGATGCTTACCGATGATGTCATGGAAGTCTATGAAAATGTAGATACTGTCATCCCCAGCTCCCAGTGGGGATCCGATGCCTGGAAAGAGTACATGTCCAACTATGCCGGCATCGAGAAACTCCCGGTTTTTGAAAAGCTTCGGAATCACCTTCGAGTATATCAGGATATTTTTGGAGTAGATTGTATCTATATGATGCGGTTCAACACCGCTGAGAATCATGCCATCTACCTGATTGACGGGGCATATGAAGATGCCTGTTCTCCCGGAGTAGTTGACTCTTTTGAAGACGGATTCTGGCCTGATGAAAACGGCTTAATTCCCACAACGATAACAAATGAAGAAGTATACGGAAGACTTGTTACAGCGGGATATCCTGTCATGATTGACGGCGATATTACTGCTTATCTTTGCGTGGATATTTCCATGAACGAAATAAGGGAAAAGGAAAACGAGTATGTTTTCTTTACTGCGGCTATTATGATCATTGTTACAACCTTTGTTCTGGCAGTTGCTCTGATACATGTGAACAATTATATTATCAGCCCGATCCTGTTGCTTTCGAATACTGCCAGGAACTACTGCTCGGCGGACAGCGGCATGGTTCATCACACCTTCGAAAGGCTGGAGGCCCAAAACAATGACGAAATGGCTCAGCTGATAACCTCACTTAAACAGATGGAATCGGAAATGAATGCGAATATAACCGCACTTCTGGATACCAGGGGAGCTCTTAAGGAGACTGAGGAAAAAGCCAACACCATGGAGAAACTGGCAGTAAAGGATGCCCTCACAGGCGTATGGAACAGGCTGGCTTATGAAGCGGAAGTAAATAAGCTTAACGAAGAGATAAAGGATGGATTTACCGAATTCGGTATTTCGATGATAGATGTCAATGACCTTAAGAAAATAAACGACACCTATGGCCACGAAAACGGAAATACCTACATAATCGGGCTTAGTAATCTGATATGTGACGTGTTTAAACGCTCAAAGGTATTTAGGCTTGGCGGAGATGAGTTCGCGGTAATATCCAAGAACAAGGATTTCAGGAATATAACTTCGCTGATAGAGGAATTCAACGGTCAGCTTTCAAAGATAAGTAAAGACGATTCACTAAAGCCCTGGGAAAAGGTGTCTGCAGCTCTGGGCTTTGCAAGGTTTGATGAGTCTCTGGATAAAAAAGTTGAGGATGTTTTCAAAAGGGCTGATAAAGCCATGTATGAGAAAAAGGCATCCATGAAATCCCAAAATAACGTGGATTAAAGCCTTCAGATTGTGGAATAATCTTCCGTTTCGGTGTAATATTACTTTGGGGGGAGAAGCGGGAGATTTAGTGTATGAAAAAAGAAGATTATTCTTTCTCAGATTATCTTGAAGAGAACAAAAAGAAGCCGGTGATCATCGCGATTGTTGTCCTTATTCTGATCGCGGTGGTCTTTGTATGCACCGGAATATTCACGAAAAGATACGGCGTCAGTCTGCCCGGGGTGGAAAATACGGATGGCGCAGTGGACGAACTGGCACAGAAGGCCTTAGAGCCCATTGACCGTGAGTCTGTTGATCTTTCCAACGTCAAAATCATAAGCGAACTTGATAAGGTGGATCTTACCGCCAGGAAGCACGCATCCGGTTCCAGACAAAGGGGAATGGCATGGGATGAGGGCTTTTTAAACATGTCCGGAGATAAGACCCAGTACCGCTTCATTGACAAGGCCGATGGAAAAGAGCTGTCATGTGAAGTCTACACCGATGATGGCGGCAAGACCGTGAACAGGATCATCACCTACAAGGAAGCCGGTGACGGACGACCTGAGATAATTGAATATTTCTACAGGGACAACAAGCCCTATTTTATTTCCAAAAGAAATGAGGAGGTGTACACACCTGCTTACGATTCCGCAGATAAGCCCGGAGTAAGGTTTTACTTCAAGGACGATGTTCTTGTAAGATCCAGGACTGTTGTTGAGGGAACCATGCTGGTCAGCCAGACAGGCCTGTACGTCGATGACAATCCCGACTATGAGGAGTTTGAATATTACTCGGCTCCCGATGCCGTTAAGCTCCAGTATGACAGGTTTGAGCAGGAGTGGCTCAACAAGGCCTACAACATCCTTGAGGCAGTAAAGAACACCAAAGCTATAGGACGGGTAAGCGGAAAGGTTACAGATGATCAGGGAAAAGAGCTGAGTGATATAAAGGTACTTATACAGAAAGTGTCGGACGGAAACATCATCTATGCTGCACAGACAGATACCCTGGGAACTTTCAGCATGAATGTAAAGCTGGATAAAGACAGCTATCGCATTTGTGTCCTTGGGAACGAAAACTTAAGCGATGCTTATATCTATGACTGCGTATTGGATCTTGGCAGCGGTGTTCACGAATATAACAATATAGTTCTGTATCCCCAGGAAGCAGAGGTCTGTGATGCCTCTTTTGACGTATACGACGGTGAGACTTATCGTTCAGGGAACAAGGCCGGAAGCGGTGTCTTTTCCAGAATATGCATTAGAGAGGGCATCGGCAACAGACTTGGGGAGAAGATTGCGGAGTGCTACACCAATACAAAGGGTGAGGTAGAGACCGCTCTTAAGCCGGGATTCTATACACTTGAGACGGTCAGCGAGGGCTATGCTACAGGATATACCAATATTGAGGTAACACAGTACGGCTGCAAAAAGAAGATCTTTGTGGTGAAGACACCTCAGGAAAACACAGCAAAGGTGCTTCTTTCCTGGGATTCCGATATAGATCTTGACCTGACGGTTTTCACCCCTGCCTGCGGAACAAGGGGTGATATGGCGAGGATCACCAGGGATACCTTTGAGGATGCTTTGGGAAACAGCCTTAAATCCGATAATACAGATGGCTGCGAGACTGCTGTTGTAAACACAGCCGCTGACGGTGGCTACAAGGCATACGTAAGCTGTTACACGGATATCATATCGGGAGCATACGGATGCGATGATCTCATGAGGAGCCGCCCTGCGGTTTGCGTATATTTCTCTGACGGTACCTGCAGATCCTGCGAGTTTGACGGAACATCCTACGGCGTTTTGTGGGAGGCTCTTGAAGTGAACAGGGGCGATGTTACTCCCGGTGGCCGCTTCTACAGCACAGTCGGCGGCAAGGAGTGGTGGCTTGAAAACAAGTCCATCAGTGCAGGCGGTGAGAATGTGCGCTATAAGAGCGGCATGCAGATCAGGGGAAGGCTTGAGTCTGATTTCTCATATGCATATTCTGTTTCTGACTGGATAAACAACAAGAAGTTTTTCCTGGGCTTTGATAATGAAGTCAATATTATCGTTTCGGATGGCGAGCATGAGCAGACAGTAAATACGGACAGAGTGGAAGTAAAATTTGATCTGGCAAAGGACTACAATATCTTATGCCATCTGGATCTTCATATAGGTCAGTACGTGGAAGGGTCGATCAGGGAGATCGGAACTTCCGAGGATGGCAGGCCGTATCTGGTGCTTGAGTCGCTGGCTCTTTTGCGGGATAAGGCAGACAGTGAGCCGGCTGTTCCCATGGAATATCTGGGACTTCTTGCTGACAGGATCAAGGACGGTGCTGTAGCCTATTCCGTTATCTATGTCAATGACAATGCCACACCGGAGCTGGTTATACTGAATCCTCAGGGAGCATCCCATGAGAACGGAGCTGAGCTCTACACCTATGACAACGGAAGCGTGGATCTGGTGGGAACCTTCGGCTACTGGGGCGGAAACTTCACCTACTATCCCATGAAGAATCTGATCTGCGTGGAAGAAACCGGCAACGGAAGCCATATGGAGAGTTACTGCTCCTTTGACAAATATACGGTAAATACCGTCAACTATGAATCCAGCCTGGATTTTCCCGAATACGGTATATCTAAGGTGAATGGGCAGTACACCATGAACGGCACGGAATATGTCAATCCGATCCCGGGAAGGGGAAATGCGGTGCCTGTTACACCGGAAGAATACGAGAAACAGATGAAGACCATGTTTGGCGTAACAGATCGGAATACCGGACGATATATTGACCTTGATTCCTGCAGGATGGCCACGAAGATAGAAGATATAAGATTCAAATAAAATGCAAAAGGAGGAACCTGCCAGTGAAGGCCGGTTCCTCCTTTTTGGTTAGTATTTCGTACAAGAATGTATTAAAATATAATGTATGAATCAGAATGAGAATGTAATCGGACATTATCTTAATCCGCTTCAGGTATGGGCGCCTTGGTCATGCTCATTATCGGAGCCAATTACCACTATCTGATAAACAAATATCCGGATGCGACGGGGGGAACCATGTCCTATACCGCCAATCTGCAGGTTTTTTTGCGCTGGTGCTTATCGGAGGTATCATTCTGTGCTATATCCTTACCTGCAGGGCAGCAGGAACTCACCTTGGAGCAGTGACTCCGGGATTTGCTCACGATGGCTCCGGCAAGGTTATCCAGGTCATCTCTGTAGCCGTTCTCTCTCCCTGGGCATTTGTGGGATTTGAGAGCGTGTCCAATTCAAGCCTTGGCTTTAACTTTTCTCCCAGGAAAGTATTTGGTATTCTTTTTGCAGCTCTTTTCACCAGCAGTCTTGCCTATATTCTGCCCACATTCCTTGCTGCCTATGCGCAGCCTGAAGGCTTTTTTTGGTGGCGGGATTATATCAATAACCTCGACAGGCTTGATGGTCTTAAGGGACTTCCGGTGTTCTTTTCCGTTAACAGCAGCATGGGTCAGACAGGAATTGGCTTCGGCCTTTGCAGCCAGAGTATTTGAGGTCTTTGAGAGAGAGCACAGAACAGAGGTTGACGAGATTCAGGGAACAGGCCTTGGAATGAGTATCTGCAAGAGTATTGTGGACCTTATGGGAGGAACCATAGAGTGCAGGTCTTCACTTAATAAGGGCACTGAGTTCATTATCAACGTTGATCTTAAGCTTCTTGAAGAAGATAAGCTTGATATTGTGATGGCTACTGATGGCAATGAGCACAGCATGAGGACCATGGTGGATCTGTACTCAAAACGCGTGCTTCTGGTTGAGGACATGGCTGTCAACAGAAAGATAGCAACCATGCAGCTTACGGGTCTTGGGCTTACGGTTGATCAGGCCGAGAACGGCAGGGAAGCTTTGGAAATCCTTCAAAATTCCGAGCCTGGATTTTACGATGCGGTCCTTACAGATATTCAGATGCCGGTGATGAACGGGTATGAGGCTGCCGAGGCCATCAGAAATACGGACCGTGAAGACCTGAAAAATATCCCGATCATAGCCATGACAGCCAATGCTTTTTCAGAGGATATCAGGCGGGCTCATAAGTCGGGAATGAATGCACATGTTGCAAAACCCATAGATATGGTTATACTTGAAAATACATTAAGAGATGTTTTGGCAGAAAAATTAAAAGAGGAGAAAAAGGCAGATGAGAAGATTTGAAGGTTACCAGAAGGGTGTTAATCTGGGAGGATGGTTGTCCCAGGCTGACGAGAAGACCAAAGAGCATTACGATACCTTTATCGTAAAGGAAGACATTGAGCGCATCGCAGGCTTTGGCTGTGATCACGTGAGAGTTCCCGTTGATTACATTGTCATCGAAGGCGAAGACGGCTCCATGCTGGAGGACGGATACAGGTATATCGACAATGTTATCGAGTGGTGCAGGCAGTTCCATCTTAACGTACTTATCGATATGCACAATACTTTCGGATATACCTTTGATCCCCTGGAAGTAAACGGGGACAAGGAGATTTTCTTCAGAGACGAGAAGCTACAGGAACGTTTCTATACCATGTGGGACAGGATTTCAAAAAGATATGCAGGTCAGGAGGATGTAGCCTTTGAGCTTCTTAACGAGGTTATTTCTCCCGATGTAAAGGACAGCTGGAATGCCATTGCAGACAAGGCTGTTGACGTGATCAGGAAGAATGCCCCAAAGGCATATATCGTTATCGGCGGAGTATGCTACAACAACGTAAGGAGCGTGCCCCTTCTCAATCCTCCCAAGGATGATCACATCGTATACAACTTCCATTGCTATGAGCCCATGATATTCACACATCAGAGAGCTTACTGGATGGATGAAATGCCCAAGGATATCACTGTTACATATCCTGCAACCACCAAAGAGTACTCAGAGCAGTCCAAGGTGTTTGATCCCAACTGGGCAGGTGCTATTCTTAACATGAAGGCTAAGGAGACCAACGCAGACTATTTTGCAGAGCTCTTCGAGCCGGCAGTAGAAGCAGCCAAGAAGAATAACGCTCCCCTTTACTGCGGCGAGTACGGAGTTATCGATCAGGCTCCCGCAGAGTCCACGATCAAATGGATCAAAGACATCCATGATGCCTTTGAGAGATATGGAATTGGAAGGTCACTGTGGAATTACAAGGAAAAAGACTTCGGTCTTATCGGACCTCATTATGACAGTGTTCGTGATGAGATGGTAAAGAGTCTCTGACATTCCTTCGGGGACATTCCGTATTCCTTTTTAAAGGCTTTGAAAAAGCTGGAATAATCACCGAAACCGAACTTTTCATACGTCTTGCTGATGCCCTCGCCGCTTATAATGGCGCTGCGGCACTCAGCAAGGCGTTTTTTAATGATGTACTGATGAACTGAGATACCCAGGGTATCCTTGAAAAGATGAGCCACATAGTACTTGCTCAGATAGAACTGACCGGCAATGTCGTCAAGAGACAGGGGCTCTTCAAGATTGCTCTCGATGTAGGAGAGAATGCTCTGGAAAAGAGCCAGCTCATCCCCGCCGGTTTTCATGTGTTCATTGTCATAGATAATGCGGTTGATGGTCAGGATAAGGTCGCAAAGACACAGATGTCTTGCGGGCATGCTGCCGTACCTTTCGGAGGATATCTCTTCAAGAAGGCGAAGAAACCTTGATTCCACCTGATGAAAGTCGGCCGGAGCAAAGTGATAGATATACTTGTGCATGGACTCAGCCTTCTGCATAAGATATGTATAGTCCACGGATTCTTCCATGAGGCTCTGGCAGCATTCTTTACTGATCCAGAAGACAAACCTCTTGTACATGGCCTCGGGATCGTTGACAACTGCGTGATGAGACACTCCGGGAGGCACGATCATAAGATCGCCGGGAGACATCTTGCAGGAATCCGTCAGCTCTTTTCCGTTAAAGATCTCCATGGTGATATCACCCTCGGCGAACAGATAGAATTCATAGTAATCATGGGCATGAGGGCTTAAGGTCTTAAATCCCTTGTCGGAATAGTAGAAGACCTCAAAATCGGAGGAGACCATATATTGTCTTGTGTTGAAAGATGACCGCAGTTTGTTTTTCATAGGTTTTTCCCGGGAGGCGTCAGCCTTCAATGTGGAATACGTTTTTATTGAGGAATCTGCCGACAGTGGTGATGACAGGTCCCAGTAAAAGAGCCATGAGCACAATACCGATGTTGGGCTTACCACCAAGAAGTATGCCGATGACTATGGCAGTAAAGTCGTAAACGATCCTTATGATGGAGAAGGGTACTTTCTTAAGGAGATATTTCTTTACCATCATGGGGATGGCATCATAGGGAGCCACTCCCATATTGGCGTTCATGTAAAGAGAAGCCGATACCACAAACATAAGCAGAGATACAACAAAGATGGCAATCCTTGAAGGCCACTGAGTAAACAGGGTTTCGGGAAGGACTCTGCCCCACAGCCATCTGAAAAAGTCGATGGTGTAGCCTATAAGGAACATGTTGGCCAGAGTTCCGAGGCCTATGTGCTCTCTGCCCCATATAAGTACCAGTATCAGAAGGACCGAATAAAAGAGTACCTGCCAGGTTCCGATGAGGATACCGAGCCTTTCGGAGATTGTAACGTTCATGAAGGTGCAGGGATCGGTGCCAAGATCAACGGGGATCAGAAATGAGAGCCAGAATCCCATGAACACAACTCCCAGCATCATTATGAAGAATCTTTTTCCAAAGTCCTTGGAAGTGAAGTAGTTTCGCAGTGCTGTCTTAATTCTGTCCATGTCACACCTCGTGAAGCGCATAATACGTATTTTTGTAATTTATGATGACGGGAGCGGAGGCAAAGGCTTCGTCGCCCACATAGCATCTGTCAAGTTCCGGATTCAGGGTGTATCTGCGTCCTTCCTTGTCTGTTTCGTTGATGAAATTGAGAGCATCCTCAAGGGTTTCATCCCCCTGACATAAATGAATATTCATATCATTAGATCCTTTCTTTGTAAGCACTTTATATCTTATCATTTTTTTTATTTGTAGCAATAGAGCATATGTTTTGATAGAATAAAATTAGATTAGTATGCATTACTATGCAATCTTGCAGGAGTCTTGACATGGATGAGAAGGATATTTTAAAGCTGCTGACAAAGGTTAAGGCGGGAGAGATCCCGGTGGATGACGCGGTTCTCAAACTCAAGGAAGCGCCCTTTGAAGATATGGGTTTTGCAAGGCCGGATCTTCACAGGGGCCTTCGTCAGGGCAGAAGTGAGGTCATCTACGGTCAGGGCAAGACCCCGGAACAGATACTTAAGATCTCCGAGCATCTTATTGCCCACGGCCAGGGCAAGGTCCTCATAACAAGGATGAGCAAAGAGGCTGCGGAGTATTTCAATAAAGGCAGAAGCGAAGCGGTTCCTGAATTTACATATCACGAGCTGAGCCGGGTTGGCATAGCAGGTGGAGTAACTGATTCTTCGGCAAAAGAGCCATCACTATCCGGCAAGATTGTGATAGCTACCGGCGGCACCAGCGACATTCCCGTGGCTGAGGAAGCTGCCCTTACCGCTGAGTTTTACGGCAACAATGTGGTGAGGCTCTACGATGTGGGAGTAGCCGGAATCCACAGGCTTCTTCACAAGGACGCCATGGACATTCTTATGACTGCCAACGTGGTGATAGCCATAGCGGGAATGGAAGGCGCACTGGCCAGCGTAGTGGGCGGTCTTGTGGACTGTCCTGTCATAGCGGTTCCCACCAGTGTGGGTTACGGAGCATCCTTCGGCGGATTGTCAGCTCTTTTGTCCATGCTTAATTCCTGTGCCAGCGGAGTCAGCGTGGTGAATATTGATAACGGATTTGGGGCCGGATATCTGGCCAGCATGATAAATCAAAAATAAGAAAGAGGTATTATGGGAAAATGGAGACATTAAGAACAGGCAGATTCAAAAAGACAGTGTCATTTATCGCACTTTTTCTGATTCTTGCGATGGTTTTGGGATCTTTGGCAGGTGCTCTTACAGGCTGCGGAGCTTCAAAGAGCGGTGAAGATAACGCCACAGTGAGAGTGGCGGCCCTCAAGGGACCTACAACCATAGGACTGGTACAGCTTATGGACAAGGCAGCCAAGGGAGAAGCCAAGGGAGACTATGAGTTTACAATGTATACTCAGGGATCGGACGTCATGGCAGCCATGGCAGCAGGCGAAACCGATATAGGTCTTGTTCCCTCCAACGTGGCATGTGTCATGAACAAGAAGGTAGAGGGCGGAGTGACCGTAATTGATATCAACACTCTTGGTGTTTTGAACTGCGTTACAGGAAGCGGCGACATCGCCACAGTAGCAGATCTTTCCGGCAGGACAGTATATATGACGGGACAGGGTGCTACTCCCGAATATACCATGAGATATCTTCTGGATAAGAACGGTGTTACCGACTGCAATATCGAATTTAAGTCAGAGCCAACAGAGGTGGCTGCACTTCTTGCAGAGAACAGCGATGCGGCAGGCATCCTGCCTCAGCCCTTTGCTACAGCAGCCCTTCTTCAGAATGAGGCCTTCAGTATAGCATTTTCTCTGGATGATGAATGGGCAAAGGTCAACGACAGCTGCGACATCATCACAGGTGTTACCGTAGTTTCCAACAAGTTTCTGGAGGCTCACAAAGACGCTGTTGACACTTTCCTTTCAGAGCACAAGGACAGTGTAGACCTGGCACTTTCAGATGTTGATGCCACAGCAAAGCTTGTGGTGGAGCAGGGAATCATAGCCAAGGAGCCTCTGGCCAAGAAAGCTATCCCGAACTGCAACATCGTATGCATCACAGGCAGTAAGATGAAGGAAACTCTTGGAGGATACCTTCAGGTAATCTTTGATATGGATCCCAAGACTCTGGGAGGAAGTCTTCCGGAGGATGGTTTCTACTATGAGAAGTAAGTCGGTAATAACAAAGATGCTGCTTCCGGCCGCAGCCTGGCTTGTCATCTGGCAGCTGGTGGCCATGGCAGTACACAATCACATACTTCTGGCCGGTCCGATAGATACGATTAAAGCTCTGGCAAGACTGTCAGGTGAGCAGGAATTCTGGAGTTCCGTCGCAGGCACAACCCTTAACATACTTCTGGGCTTCCTTATAGGAACAATCCTTGGCTGCGGCCTGGCAATGCTTGGATATTTCAAGGAACCTGTGGGAGATTTTCTTAAACCACTGGTTCTTGCAATGAAGTCCGTTCCGGTGGCAAGCTTTGTAATACTGCTTCTTATCTGGTTCGGCAACAGGAACATAGCCATCGTGATCTGTGCGCTGGTGGTCTTTCCGGTTCTTTACCTCAATACCCTTGAGGGGCTTTGCGGCACCGATGTCAAGATGCTGGAGATGGCGAAGATCTATCGCATACCTGCGTTTTCAAAGATACGATATATCTTTTTGCCTCAGCTTCATCCCTTCTTAAGAGGGGCTCTGAAACTGGCCATAGGGATGGCTTTCAAGAGCGGCATTGCTGCCGAGGTGATCGGACAGCCTCTGCATACCATAGGTAACGGGCTTTATCAGGCCAAGATCTTCCTGGAGACAGGTGAACTCTTTGCCTGGACCATAGTGGTTGTAGTAATTTCTTTTATCTGCGAAAAAATACTTATGGCAGCGGTGGACTGCCTCAGAAGGTGACAAATTGACAATAGAAGTTAAGAACGTTTCCAAGAGCTTTAACGGCAAAAAAGTCTTGGACAACTTTAATCTGAATATAGAAGAGGAACACTCATACATCATCACGGGAGCCTCGGGCTGCGGGAAGACAACGCTTCTTCGGCTGGTGCTGGGGCTTGATAAGCCTGATGAAGGCACGATAAAGCTCCTTGGGGATTACAAATACCCCTATATCAACGCCGGCGTAGTGTTTCAGGAGGACAGGCTCTGCGAGGACTTTGATGCCATCACCAATGTGACCATGGTCAGCAGGAAGATCTACAGAGAGAATGCCATCCGGGAGCTCAAATGTCTTTTGCCGGAGGAAGCATTGCATAAGCCTGTACGGGAACTGTCCGGTGGGCAAAAGAGAAGGGTGGCCATAGTAAGGGCCTGTGCAATCCCAAGCGACGTGCTGATAATGGATGAACCTTTTACTGGGCTGGATGAGACGGCAAGGCAGACAGCCATTGATTATATCAGGGACAAGCAGGGTTCCGGACCGCTTGTCATAACGTCCCACGATGTTACGGGACTTGGTTTCGGAAGAGTTATAAATGTGGAGAGGAGATAATTAAAGTATGGGAATGGTAACGAATGATGCCAGCATGAACAGCTTCAAACATAAGATCATGGAGGAAGTCTGCAGGCTGGAGTGGAACGGACAGAACGATCAGGAACACATTGAGGAACTGGTGCTCAAGATGATCCCGGGGCCCAAGCCTGAGTACAGATGCTGTGTTTATAAGGAGAGGGAGATCGTAAGACAGAGGATAAATCTGGCCAACGCCAAGGCTCCGTCCTACAACCCTCATTCAGAGAATATTGTGCAGGTAATCGATCCTGCCTGTGATGAGTGCCCTATCGCGGCTTACTCAGTAACCGATAACTGCAGATTCTGCATGGGTAAGCCCTGTCTTAATTCCTGTAAGTTCGGCGCCATCACCCCCGGTGATACTCACATGCACATCGATCCCGCAAAGTGTAAGGAGTGCGGAATGTGTGCCAATGCCTGCCCTTACAACGCTATCGTACATCTTGAGCGTCCCTGCAAGAAGGCATGCCCTGTAGGCGCCATTACCTATGATGAGTACGGCTACTGCAAGATTGATGAGGACAAGTGCATCCAGTGCGGTCACTGTATCCACAGCTGTCCTTTCGCGGCCATCGGAAGCAAGACCTTCCTGGTTGATATCATCAAGGCCATCAAGGAGGGCAAGGAAGTTATCGCCATGGCTGCTCCCGCAACAGAGGGACAGTTCGGTGAGGACATCACCATGGGCTCTATTAAAGAGGGACTTAAGAAGATCGGATTTGCTGACATGGTAGAGGTTGGACTTGG
Source organism: Butyrivibrio sp. (assembly GCA_024697425.1). Lineage (GTDB taxonomy): Bacteria > Bacillota > Clostridia > Lachnospirales > Lachnospiraceae > Butyrivibrio. The sequence continues at coordinate 12,854 of JAILFT010000039.1, forward strand.
CGGCGATATGACCGCAGCCTATGAGTCTGCCGAATGGTCAGAGGCATACAAGGCAGGCCACAAGATGACCACATCCTGCTGCCCGGCATTCATCAACATGCTCAAGAAGCACTTCCCGGATCAGTACAGGGACAATATGTCATCCACAGTTTCACCCATGTGCGCCATTTCCAGATACTTAAAGGCCACAAGGCCCGGATGCGTTACAGTATTTATCGGACCCTGCATCGCCAAAAAGTCCGAGGCTCAGGATAAATCCGTACCGGACAACGCAGATTTTGTAGTAACCTACGGAGAACTCAGAGCCCTCATGAGATCAAAGGATGTTAAGTTTGAGCCGGTTCCCGAGGGATATCAGGAATCCTCAATCTGGGGCAAGAGATTTGCTGCCAGCGGCGGTGTTGCCAATGCGGTTATCGAATGCATGCAGGAGAGAGGCGAAGACACTTCACAGCTAAAGCTTCACAGAGCTGCAGGCGGAGCAGAGTGCAAGAAGGCACTTACGCTTCTTAAGGTGGGAAGGCTTCCCGAAGACTTCATTGAGGGAATGGTTTGTCCCGGCGGCTGTGTAGGCGGACCTTCCAGACACAAGAACATTAGTGATATCAACAAGGCCAGAGAGGCACTGCTCTCAAAGGCCGATGACAGAAAAGTACTCGAGAACCTCAAGAACTATCCTATGGACAAGTTTTCAATGCACAGAGACGGGCACTGATTTTTGATTACAGAGGTTGGGTTAAATATGGGAATACTGTTTCGTAAGCTGACAACGAAGGCGGATAAGCAGGAAAGATTAAAACTGATCATCAATATTGTGATGGTGATCTTTACTGCTTTTTATACCATCAAGTACAACCAGAAAATGTACCATGTGGACAACATGAGCTATGGTGTTGCGGGGATAATCTATGCTTTCAGATATCTTCCCGTTCTGGTTACCACTGCTCTTGGAGGCGCTGTTCCCGGAATGATGAGTGTTATTCTGGTTTTCATTCACTATTCCTTTGCTTACAGCAGTTTCTCATACCTTACTTTTATCTATCTTCTGGCAGCCTGTGTTGCAGACATTCTGGCCAGCAGAAAATGGTTTGACAGATCCTGGAAAATATTCCCGGTAACGATCTTTTTCATGAATCTTCTGGGAGCTTTCTGGGGAATCATTCTGCTTCTTTTAAGCGATTACGGAATATATACCATTTCCGCAAAGCAGATTCTTTTGATGTTCTTGAATGAGATGCCCGGGAGCCTCCTTGCCACCGTGGTTATCTATCTGCTCTTTAATAAACTGCCGGAGAAGGTGCTCATTCTTTTCGGAAACGGCAAGTATTATATTAATCCCGATCATCTTTCCGAGGATGACAGATATGTGGTTGAAGGCCGCTCCAAGATTGGAAATGTAGTGATGAACATCATCGTTCTTGAAGCACTGGTTCTTGGAATATTTGCCGAGCTGGCCTCCAATACCCTGATTCCCACCATGAAACAGCAACAACAGCAGGAGCAGAGTGCACCTGCTCAGCGCTCGGTCTACTCTGACATAGGAAGTACGGACCGCATTGAGAGCATCGTAAGTCTGGACATCATGCGGGAATCTCAGGAAGAGAGCAGCTATATCACCAGCCTTCTTGCCTTTAATGAGGCCAGTGTCATCAATATAAAATTCAGCGTGCGTCTGGCAATGCTGATATCAATTATTGTAATTCCCATGGCAGTTTTCATGAACAGGTATGCCCAAAAGAGGATAGTGGCTCCCATAAGGCTGATGTCCAAGTCCATGTCTGCCATCTATAATTCCGATGAAAAAAATCTTGATGAGAATATAAGAAAGATCCATGACATGGACATAATGACAGGGGACGAAATAGAAGAACTCTATCACACCATGGATCTTACGGTATACAGGCTGGTGGAGTATATTCAGCTGGTGCGCACAAGGCAGACCATTGAGGATCAGCTTGCAATAGCAAAATCCGCCAGTGAGGCCAAATCAAGGTTCCTTTCCAATATTTCTCATGAGATAAGAACTCCTATAAATGCGGTCCTTGGTTTTGATGAGATGATCATCAGAGAGAGCAGGGATGAAAATGTCCTTGCTTACGCAAGAGATATTCAGGATTCCGGCAAGACACTCCTTGCCCTTATTAACGATGTCCTGGATTTCTCCAAGATAGAGGCGGGCAAGATCGACCTGATCCCTGTGGAATACGAGCTTGGGTCTCTTCTTAACGATCTTGTTAATATGTCGCAGATACGAGCTAAGGAGAAGGAACTTGAGTTTAATATCAATGTTAACGAGAATATTCCTCATGTTCTTTTCGGAGATGAGATCAGGATCAAACAATGTATCCTGAACATAGTCACAAACGGTGTCAAGTATACGGAAAAGGGATGCGTCACCTTAAACATTGATTATGAGATAGCAGAGGCGGATAATTCCATGACTGAAGAAGATAAGATCCTGCTTAAGGTAAGCGTTATCGATACCGGAATAGGTATTAAAGAGGAGGATATGGAGAGGCTGTCCACCGCTTTTGAGAGAGTGGATGAAAAGAAAAACAGGACCATAGAGGGCAGCGGCCTTGGCATAAGCATTGTCACAAGCCTTCTGGAGCTTATGGGGTCGAAGCTTGAGATAAAGAGTGAATACGGCAAAGGCTCGGAATTTTCCTTTGCAATTCTTCAGAGCGTGGTTGACTGGGAACCCATCGGAGATTTCGAAAAGAAGGTTAAGGAAGCAAGAAACGAGACAGGTGCCTACACAGAATCCTTCCATGCTCCCGAGGCCAAAATACTGGTGGTTGACGACACCAGGACAAATCTTACGGTCATCAAGGGACTTCTTAAATTCACCAAGATGCAGGTTGATACCGCAACCAGCGGAATGGAGGCACTGGAGAGGGCAAAATATACCAAATACGACATAATCTTCCTGGATCACAGAATGCCTGAGATGGACGGAATACAGACCTTCCACGCCATGAAGGAGATGGCGGAGGATACCAACAGGGATACTCCCGTTATCGCTCTTACCGCCAATGCCATATCGGGTTCCAGAGAGATGTACTTTAAGGAGGGATTTACCAATTATATGGCCAAGCCTGTGGATCCTTCCAAACTTGAGGAGATGATACTCATGTATCTTCCTCCTGAGATGGTTTCCAGACCCGGAGATGAGGGCTTTGAGTCAGAAGGTACCACATCCGATGAAGAAAAAGAAGCGCTTACGAATCTTCTTGGTCTTACAGGAGTGGATGTCAATGAAGCCATAAGCCGCTGCGGTTCCGCTGTTCTTGCCAGAGATGTAATGAGGGATTTCTGGCAATCCATAGAGGAAAGAGCCGCTAAGATACAGCACTATGAAGAGATCAAGGATATCAAGGACTATACCATATATGTTCACGGGCTTAAGAGCTCTGCAAAGGCTATAGGCGCTCTGGATCTGTCCGAAAAGGCCAGGTATCTGGAAAACTGCGGAAACGGCGGAGACATTGATGAGATAGAGGAGCTGACCCCGGGGCTTCTTGAACTCTACAGAAGTTATCTTATAAAGCTGGAGCCTGTTCTTGAAAAAGAAAATGAAGAAGATAAGCCTGAAATAAGCGCCGAAGAGCTGGAGAACGCCTTTGCATCCATTAAGGAATTTGTATCTGCCTCCTACTTTGACAGCGCCGACGATATCATGACCATGCTTGACGGATATTCCGCACCGGAAGAATACCGTGAAAAACTTCGGGAAGTAAAAAGACTGCTTTCTGCTGTTGACAGGGACGGGCTTTTAAATATACTTTAGTATAGAAAAAAGAGAGGACTCACATGGACAAGAGAGTTTTACTTATCGGATTGCAAAAGAGCTTTATGGTAAATGCCATTGTGGTCGGCCTGCAGAAGGCTGAGTACGAGGTTGTGCCTGTAGCGCCTTTTCAGAGTGCAATAGAAGCTATAGAAAACAGGCCTCAGATATATGTTCTTTATCTGGGAGACCTTACCATGGAACATGCTCCTCTTTTTGAGTATCTTAATTCGGCTATAGATGCCGATAAATTCATGCTTTATCTTATAGGCAACAACGATGAACTTATGGGAGTTCAATCTGTTATTTCCAAGAGTAAAATTACACAGACCTATCTTAGACCGCTGGACATCAAGCTTTTGGTGGACCATCTTGACATGGTGGTGGATTACAGCGCAGTGGATGAAAATCTTCGCAAGAAGATACTTATTATCGATGATGACGGAGCGATGCTTAGGATGATGAAGACCTGGCTCTCCGTAAAATATCATGTATATATGGCAAGTTCAGGCAAGATCGCTCTTTCGTTCCTGGCACAGACCCCGGTGGATCTGGTGCTTCTTGACTATGAGATGCCCGTTATGTCAGGCCCCGAAGTCCTTAAGACAATCAGAGATACTCAGGCAATCAAGAATACTCCGGTTATCTTTCTTACAGCCAAGGATGACAAGGAGAGCGTAATGAAGGTCATAAGCCTTAAGCCCATCAAATACCTTTTGAAGTCAATGCCCAAGGACAAGCTTATAGGCGCAATTGATGATTACTTCGTTGCTGTGGACGCCAGAAACAAAACTAACGAGGAGAATTAAAACATGATTTCCAAACTGATCGAGAAGATTAAAAAGACAGAAGCTCCAATTGTAGTGGGACTGGATCCTAAGCTGGATTTCATCCCCCAGCGCATTCTTTCAAAGTGTTACGATGAACTGGGGCAGACCCCGGAGGGAGCTGCAGAAGCCTTCTGGCAGTTCAACAAGGAGATCATTGACAATATCAAAGACATTGTTCCCGCAGTAAAGCCCCAGATCGCCATGTATGAGGAGCTGGGGATCCCGGGGCTCATCACCTTTAAAAAAACCGTGGATTACTGCAAGGAAAACGGACTTATTGTAATAGGAGATATCAAAAGGGGAGACATAGGTTCCACATCCGCATCCTATGCGGTGGGACATCTTGGAGGAGTTAAGATAGGGGATACCAAATACCGTGGATTCGACGAGGACTTTGCAACGGTCAATCCCTATCTTGGGAGCGACGGAGTAAAGCCCTTTATCAATGTCTGCAACGAGGAAGATAAGGGGATCTTTGTTCTTGTTAAGACTTCAAATCCCTCCAGCGGTGAGTTCCAGGACCGTCTCATCGACGGACGCCCGCTCTACGAGATCGTAGGTGAGAAGGTTGAGGAATGGGGAAAAGAGTCAATGGATGGAGCCTACAGCAATGTGGGAGCCGTAGTTGGAGCTACTTATCCCGAGATGGGCAAGGTCCTGAGGCAGATCATGCCTCATGCATATATCCTGGTTCCCGGATACGGAGCACAGGGAGGAACCGGCAAGGATCTGGTTCACTTCTTTGATAAGGACGGACTTGGTGCCATTGTCAATTCTTCCAGAGGCATAATCGCAGCCTGGAAGAGCGACAAGTACACTCACTTTGCTGACGGAAATGTGGGAGAGGCAGCAAGGGCAGCGGCTCTTGATATGAAAGCCGACATTGCTTCCGCACTTGGATAAAACTTTTATTTTTTTATAGTGCAGTATTCTATTAATTGCACTATAATCAATTAGTAGATTTTCAAGACAATAAAGGAGCCCCATAGTTATGGAAAGATACAAAGAAGAATTCATTGAGTTCATGGTTGACAGTAATGTTCTTAAGTTTGGTGAGTTCACCTTAAAGAGTGGACGCAAATCACCTTTCTTTATGAATGCCGGTGCATATGTGACCGGAGCCCAGCTCAAGAAGCTTGGCAATTATTACGCCAGGGCCATTCACGATACTTTCGGCCTTGAGTTTGATGTCCTCTTCGGACCTGCATACAAGGGAATCCCTCTTGCAGTTGCCACCAGCATGGCTATCAGCGAACTCTACGGAAGAGAGATAAGATACTGCTCCAACAGAAAAGAGATCAAGGACCACGGAGATAAGGGAATCCTTCTGGGAACCAAGCTTCGTGACGGAGACAGAGTTCTTATTATTGAAGATGTCACAACTTCCGGAAAGTCCATTGAGGAGACGGTGCCCATCATCCAGGAGCAGGCTGACTGCGATATCGTAGGCCTTATGGTTTCTCTCAACAGACAGGAGAAGGGCCAGGACAGCGATATGAGCGCCCTTGACGAGATCAAGGACAGATACGGATTCTCAGCTCATGCTATCGTAACCATGGAAGACGTGGTCGGATATCTTTATAACAGGCCCATTGACGGTGAAGTCCTTCTTACCAAGGACATCAAGAAGGCCATCGATGATTACTATGCAGAATATGGGGCCAGGTAATACCGACTGATGAACAGGAAGCTTAGATTAAAGATCAAAAAACTGGAACCGGTAAGAGACCGGTACATGTTCACAGATAACAGGCATCCCGAGAAGGGGATAATGTCTGCAATTTTAGGATGCATTTCAGTGGGAACACTAATAGTGGCTGTCCTCTTTACCTATAGGGACGGAGGACAGGCACAGCTCAGATATGCCGCAGCGGCTTTTGTTGCGGCGATTTTTTCTGTAGCGGGCCTTGTTCTCGGAATTATGTCAAGATTTGAACGGGATATTTTCAGGCTTTTCCCGAACCTTGGCATAGCGCTGAATTTGGCATCCATTATTTTTGTGGTGGTCCTTTTAGTCCTGGGACTGACCTGAAATTGTTAATAAAAATGTCATAAAATTTAGTAGCACAATATTTTGTGCTGTGTTATGATACAACTGACTAAATATAGAAATCATTTTGTTGGAGGATGCCATGGCTTTAGTTGGAATTGTAATGGGGAGCGATTCGGATATGCCTGTTATGTCCAAGGCAGCGGATATACTTACTGAACTTGGAATATCTTTTGAGATGCGCATTATATCGGCCCACAGAGAACCTGATGAGTTTTTTGAGTATGCGAAGACCGCTGAGGAGAGAGGCTATAAGGTAATCATAGCCGGAGCGGGAATGGCAGCCCATCTTCCGGGCATGTGCGCAGCTATTTTCCCTATGCCTGTTATTGGCATTCCCATGCACACCACATCACTTGGCGGAAGAGATTCATTATACAGCATAGTTCAGATGCCCTCCGGAATCCCGGTGGCAACTGTTGCTATAAACGGCGGAGCCAATGCGGGGCTGCTTGCAGCCAAGATTCTTGCCACATCAGATCCTGAGCTCTTACAGAAACTCAAGGATTATTCAGCGTCCCTCAAGGACAGCGTAGTGGCCAAGGACGCAAGGCTTCAGGAAACAGGATACAAAAACTATTAACTCATAAGAGGAGAGTGTATGGCACTGGATTACAAGAAAGCCGGAGTTGATATCGAAGCCGGCTACAAGTCTGTGGAACTGATGAAAGCTTATGTTAAGGAGACCATGAGACCCGAGGTTTTAGGCGGCCTTGGAGGTTTTTCCGGAGCATTTTCACTTAGTAAGATCAAGGATATGGAAGATCCGGTTCTTTTATCCGGAACCGACGGTGTAGGAACCAAGATCAAACTTGCATTTCTTTTGGACAAGCATGATACCATCGGAATCGATGCGGTGGCAATGTGCGTCAATGATGTAGCCTGTGCGGGAGGAGACATGCTCTTTTTCCTGGATTACATAGCCTGCGGCAGGAACATCCCCGAGAAGATCGCCGAGATAGTAAAGGGTGTAGCGGAGGGCTGCAAGCAGTCCGGGGCGGCTCTTATAGGCGGAGAGACAGCAGAGCATCCCGGCCTTATGCCTGAGGACGAGTATGATGTGGCAGGATTTGCGGTTGGTGTCGTTGACAGAAAGGGCATGATCGATGGCAGCAGCATCAAAGAGGGAGACGTGCTTATCGGCGTTGCTTCCTCCGGTGTTCACTCCAACGGTTTCTCACTGGTCCGCAAGGTGTTTGATGTCACCAGAGAGAATCTGGATGTTTATTATGATGAACTTGGTATGACTCTTGGAGAGTGCCTTCTGACACCCACCAGGATTTACGTTAAGATGATGAAGTCCGTAAGGGATGCGGGCATTACCGTTAAGGGATGCAGCCACATCACCGGAGGCGGATTCTATGAGAATATTCCCAGAATGCTCCCCGAGGGCACAAGGGCAGTGGTTAAAAAAGACAGCTATGACATTCCGCCTATCTTCGGCCTTATGCAGAAGAAGGGCGACATTGAAGATAAGATGATGTACAACACCTTCAACATGGGTCTTGGTATGGTCCTTGCGGTTGCAAAAGAGGATGCAGACAGTGCCCTGAAGGCTATAGAGGCAGCAGGGGAGAAGGCTTATATCGTCGGCGAAGTTGTATCCGGTGAAAAGGGCGTTGATTTGATTTAAGAGTGCGGGGAAGTATGAGAATTGCAGTAATGGTTTCGGGAGGCGGAACGAACCTCCAGGCCATCATAGATGGTATTAATAGCGGACTTATAACAAATACTGAGATCTGCCTTGTTTACAGCAATAATCCGGGGGCTTATGCGCTGGAGAGAGCCCGGAATGCCGGTATTCCCTATGTGGCTAAGAGCCCTAAGGAATTCGAGAACAGGCAGGACTTTAACAAAGCTCTTTTGCAGATCCTTAAGGATGCAGATCCGGACCTCATTGTTCTTGCGGGTTGCCTTGTGGTGATCCCTTCTGAGGTGGTAAAGGAATTTGAGGGAAGGATCATCAACATCCATCCTTCGCTGATCCCGTCATTCTGCGGCACGGGCTACTATGGCCTTAAAGTTCACGAGAAGGTGCTGGAGAGAGGCGTCAGGGTTTCGGGAGCTACCGTTCATTTTGTGGATGAGGGAACCGACACAGGTCCCATCATTTTGCAGAAGCCCGTTATGATAAGACAGGATGATACTCCGGAAGTGCTCCAGAAGAGAATCATGGAGCAGGCAGAGTGGAAGATACTTCCTATGGCTATAGACCTGATTGCCAACGGCAGGGTTTCGGTCATGGACAACAAGGTGTTTATTGAAGGCTACGAAGAGGAGAAGGTTTTCTGATGAAAGTTTTGATTGTTGGTGGGGGCGGTCGTGAGCATGCCATTGCAGAGGCAGTATCAAGGAGCAGCAGAGTGGACAAGATCTATTGCGCTCCCGGAAACGGCGGTATAGCTGAACTTGCCGAGTGTGTGCCCATTACTCCCATGGAATTCGACAAGCTGGTTTCTTTTGCTAAAGAGAATGTCATCGACCTCACAATTGTGGGCATGGATGATCCACTGGTGGGCGGAATTGTTGATGCCTTTGAGGCAGAGGGACTCAGGGTTTTCGGTCCCCGCAAGAATGCCGCAATCCTTGAGGGAAGCAAGGCTTTTTCCAAGGACCTTATGAAGAAATACGGGATTCCCACTGCAGCCTACGAGACCTTTGATGATCCCAAGGCAGCCCTTGAATATCTTGAAACGGCAAAGTTCCCCATCGTACTTAAGGCCGATGGTCTGGCCCTTGGAAAGGGCGTTCTCATCTGCCAGAATCTTGATGAGGCTAAGGCCGGTGTAAAAGAGATAATGCAGGATAAGAAATTCGGAAATGCCGGTAACCACATGGTCATTGAAGAATTCATGACAGGCCGCGAGGTGTCTGTGCTTTCCTTTGTGGACGGAAAGACCTACAGGCTTATGTCTTCAGCCCAGGACCACAAGAGGGCAGGAGACGGAGATACAGGACTTAACACAGGAGGAATGGGTAATTTCTCACCCAGTCCCTTCTATACAGAGGAAGTGGACAGGTTCTGCCGCGAGCATATCTACGGCAAGACCGTTGAAGCCATGGCCAAAGAGGGAAGAGAGTTCAAGGGAGTTATCTTCTTCGGACTCATGCTCACTGATGATGGTCCCAAGGTTCTTGAGTACAATGCAAGATTTGGCGATCCCGAAGCTCAGGTAGTGCTTCCCAGACTGAAAACTGATATAATCGATGTCATTGATGCCTGCATCGATGGCACGCTTTCAGATCTTGAGCTGGATTTTGAGGATAAGGCGGCAGTCTGCGTTGTTCTGGCCAGCGAGGGATATCCCGTAAGCTACGAGAAGGGCAAGCTCATTACAGGACTTGAGAACTTCAAGGGCAAAGAGGGATACTATTGTTTCCACGCCGGAACCAAAAAGACACCGGAGGGCATTGTAACCAACGGCGGAAGGGTTCTGGGTATCACCGCCAAGGGTGATACTCTTAAGGAAGCCAGAGCCAGGGCATATGAGGCTACCGAATGGGTAAGCTTTTCAAATAAATATATGCGTCATGATATTGGAAAGGCGATAGACGAGGAGGTACTATGAAAAAATCAATCAGAAAGAGGCTTGTGTCACTGGGACTTTCAGTAATAGTTTCAGCCACATTGTTTGTAACAGCCGCTGCGACGGCATTTGCGTACACAGAGACCACAGGAACAGTTTCAACAGACAACGTTAAGGTCAGAGCATCAGCAAGCACAACAGCTTCACAGGTTTCAAGCCTTAAGAACGGAGACAAGGTAGATATTGTAGACGAGTCTACAGATGCTTCCGGCTATGTATGGTACAAGATTCGTGTCAACAAGAGCGAGTTCGGATATGTAAGAAGCGACCTGATAAATAAGGCCGGCGGTTCTTCCGCAGCAGCACCTGCGGCAACGACTACCACCACACAGGCAGCTTCTCTTCCCGAGACAACTGTTACAGCCACTGAAGAGAAGACAGCCACCATCACCGCAGACAGCGTAAATGTCCGCAAGGGTGCAGGCACAGGCTATGATTCTGTTGGCAAGGTTACAAAGGGAACCACTGTAACAGTAACCGGTGAAGCAACAGGAACTGATAATAAGACCTGGTATCAGGTTAAGTTTGGTAACGACAGAACAGGATTTGTAAGAAGCGATCTTCTCGAGATTGGTGCAGCTGCAGCTGCTGAGCCCGCTGGCGACGGCGAGCCTGCTGAGAATGCTGAAGTCACAGAGGCAGCTCCCGAAGAGGGAAGCGAAGGCGCTGAGGACGCCTCCCAGCAGGAGACATCAACCGCTACAGCTTCAGAAGCAGGAGACGGAAACTACGCTCTTGTTTATACTCCCGACAATGAAGGCAATGATTCCTGGTATCTGTATGATAACTTTGAAGGCTACAGAGTAAAGGTTAATGAGCTCATCGACGCAGCTAAGAGCAGTGACGAGGTAGCTAAGCTCAAGAAGACCAACAACACCTACAAGACCATCATGATCGTGCTTGCAGTTCTTATCGGTGCTCTTGTGATCGGACTTATCTTTATGGCACTTAAGCTCAGAGATTCTCTCTACTATGAGGATGAGGAAGAAGAGGAGTACGACCGCTACCAGCAGAATCCCAGAAGAAGAGCAAGGGATGATGACGAAGAGGATGACAGATCAAGAGTAAGAAGAACCTCTGAGGAAAGAACTGTAAGGCCCACCAGAGAAGAGGCTCAGAGACCTTCAAGACCCGTAAGAAGAGATGAGGACTCAGATGAGAGAACAGTCCGTCCCACAAGACGTCCCGCTGAGCGCGATGAGGACAGACCTGTAAGACGCTCTCAGGAGGAGAGACCTTCAAGACCCGCAAGAAGAGATGACTACGATGAGGAGCGTCCTGCAAGACGTCCTTCATCCTACAGAGATCAGGACCAGGCGCCCGCACCCAAAGAAGCTCCCAAGCGCAGAGCACGTAATTTCCTCGGGGATGAGGATGACTTCGAGTTCGAGTTCCTTGATCTTGATGACGATAAGTAATCAGTAAAAACATCGCAATAATGGCACTTACAAGAGAAGGCTCTATGGGCCTTCTCTCTTTTGTTGCACAAGACCGGCAAGCGAATGGATGCTTGCATACAAATTCATTTGCCGGTCGTAAGGACATGGAGCACGAAGTGCGGAATGTCTGTGTGCAGAATAAAGTAGGATTCAGCCTACTTTATTCCACAATTCTGTAATATATGTTATACTAAACATATCACAGAAAGGAGGCGGAACATGATCATCGAGATAGATTTTAACAGCGATGAGGCAATATACATACAGCTGTGCAATCAGATCATTCTGGGTATAGCGACGTCTCAGTTCAGGGAAGGAGAGCAGCTTCCCAGTGTGAGGCAGCTGGCAGAGACCATTGGCATCAATATGCACACCGTCAATAAGGCCTATTCCATTTTGCAGCAGGAGGGCTTTGTGAAAATTGACAGAAGGCGCGGAGCGGTCATTGCCATTGATATCAACAAACTTCAGGCTCTTAAGGAGGCCAGGTCTGAACTTGCCGTGGTGCTGGCAAGGGCTATATGTAAGGGCATCGGGCGAGATGATATCCATACACTGGTGGACCAGCTGTATGACAACTACGAAGCAAACACACAGATTTAGTCAGGACTACGAAGCAAACACACAGATTTAGTCAGGACTGCGAAGCAAACACACAGATTTAATCAGGACTGCGAAGGCAATCCCCGGATTTTGATGTAGCTGTGAAGCAAATATCTGAATTTTTACGAAAGGAACTGATATATGGATTCTAAATTCACATTAATGGCAGCGGATGCACTTAAACTGGCCAGGAAGACAGCCAGAAGTCTCAAGCTCAATTATGTGGGCACGGAGCACATTCTTATGGGACTCATCCTTGAGGATGGCTGCGTTGCATCCAGAATACTCATCGACAACGGAATAGATGAAAACAGGATGATGGATATGATAAGGGATCTGATAGTGCCGGACAGCAATGTCAGAACCCTTGATAAAGACGGCTTTTCACCCAGAGCCGAGAAGGTGCTGGAGGAGGCTCACAGACAGGCTGAGAGGTTCCGCGCTGACAAAACGGGAACAGAGCATATTCTTTTGGCCCTTATCAAAGAGGGAGAGAATGTAGCCGTAAGGCTTATCAGCACACTTAATGTGCCGGCCCAGAAGATATATGCCGAGACCCTTGCGGCAATGGGAGAGGATCCCAACCTTGTAAAAGAGGATCTTGGAAGGAAGAATGCCCAGGCCAAGACAGGCAAGAAGGCTTCTATCCTTGCCCAGTACAGCAGGGATATGACAGCTCTTGCAAGGGACGGCAAGCTTGATCCCGTCATCGGAAGAGAGAGGGAGATAAAGCGGGTTATCCAGATCCTAAGCCGAAGGACCAAGAACAATCCCTGCCTTATCGGCGAGCCCGGTGTAGGTAAGACCGCAGTGGTAGAGGGCCTGGCACAGCGCATCGCTTCAGGTGATGTGCCCCTTACGGTACAGAATAAGCGCCTTGTAACACTGGATCTTTCGGGCATGATTGCCGGATCCAAGTACAGAGGCGAGTTTGAGGAGAGGATCAAAAAGGTCATCAAGGAAGTTTACGAGGATGGCAACATCATCCTCTTTGTGGACGAGATGCATACCCTTATCGGTGCCGGAGGTGCCGAGGGTGCCATTGATGCCTCCAATATTCT
>JAILFT010000120.1 GCA_024697425.1 Butyrivibrio sp.
AGGGTCTTACTTATATATAGAATAGAACACCAACACTTATAAAATTAGATCTGTTATTAGTTTAGTAATTAATGTGATAATAACATCTTGGCAGCTTTAGGTCTCTTAGCGCAATACTTAGAACGAGCCTGTTTTCTGTCGGCTACGCCTGCAGTATCAAGAGTACCTCTGATGATATGATACCTTGTACCAGGCAGATCCTTAACTCTTCCGCCACGGATGAGAACAACGCTGTGCTCCTGAAGGTTATGTCCCTCACCAGGAATGTAGCTTGTAACCTCAATGCCGTTAGAAAGACGTACTCTGGCGATTTTTCTCAGAGCAGAGTTAGGCTTCTTAGGTGTAGCTGTCTTAACAGCTGTGCAGACACCACGCTTCTGAGGAGAAGCTGTTGCAGTTGCCTTCTTGTGAAGAGAGTTGAAGCCCTTCTGAAGAGCAGGTGCAGTAGACTTCTTAACAGATGTCTGACGACCCTTTCTAACTAACTGGTTAAATGTTGGCATTCTTTTTACCTCCTGTTTTAATATATGCATAAGACAAAGGGGCATAAACACCCCTTTGCCAATACACGCAATTAAGAATTATAAATACTAATATTTCCGTTGTCAACTAAAATTTTTATGACATCAGTCTCTGAGGTGAGAATTAAACCTCATCACCCTCATCATCTGCATCGTCCTCGAGATCGATTGTGGTGTTATCATCAATCATCTCGTCATCATAATCGTTCCTTCTCTTCTTGAGGATCAGCTTCTCGGGATCCTTGAAGTTGGCATCTGTATTAAGAGCAGTGGTTCTGTATCTCTTCATACCTGTGCCGGCAGGAATCAGCTTACCGATGATGACATTCTCTTTAAGTCCGATAAGAGGATCAACCTTACCCTTGATAGCTGCATCTGTAAGAACCTTTGTGGTCTCCTGGAAGGAAGCAGCTGACAGGAAGGAGTTGGTTGCAAGAGCAGCCTTGGTGATACCAAGGATTACCTGCTTTCCTTCTGCAGGCTTCTTGCCCTCGGAGATAAGTGCCTCGTTGCTGTCCTCGAAATCAAGGACATCCACAAGAGTTCCGGGAAGGAAATCTGTATCTCCACTCTCATCTATTCTTACTTTCTTAAGCATCTGACGAACAATTACTTCGATATGCTTATCGCAGATATCAACACCCTGGAGACGATATACTCTCTGAACCTCTCTTAACAGGTAATCCTGAACTGAACGGATTCCCTTGATCTTAAGAAGATCATGAGGATTTACTGAACCTTCTGTGAGCTCGTCACCGGCCTCGATGTTTGTATCATCAAGAACCTTGATACGAGATCCGTAAGGAATGAGGTAAGCCTTTGACTCGCCTGTTTCGTCGTTAGTAACGATAACCTCACGCTTTTTCTTTGTATCTCTGATTTCAACGTGACCGTCAAGTTCTGAAATGATGGCAAGTCCCTTAGGCTTTCTTGCCTCGAAAAGCTCCTCTACACGGGGAAGACCCTGTGTGATATCTCCACCGGCAACACCACCGGTATGGAAGGTTCTCATTGTAAGCTGTGTACCTGGCTCACCGATTGACTGAGCGGCGATGATACCAACTGCCTCACCGACCTGAACAGCCTCACCTGTAGCCATGTTAGCGCCGTAGCACTTAGCACAGATTCCGTTGTGTGAACGGCAGGTAAGAATAGTTCTGATCTTAACTGCTTCTACAGGACCACCCTTGCTGTTTACACCAACTGAAAGGATCTTTGCAGCACGGGAAGGTGTGATCATGTGGTTCTTCTTAACCAGAACATTTCCGTCCTTATCCTTGATGGTCTCGCAGGCATATCTTCCTGTAATTCTGTCCTTAAGTGGCTCGATGGTCTCTTTTCCATCCATGAATGCCTTAACGGTCATTCCTGGAATAATTTCCTTGCCCTCACAGCAGTCAACCTCACGGATGATAAGTTCCTGTGATACGTCAACCATTCGACGTGTCAGGTAACCTGAGTCCGCTGTACGAAGCGCTGTATCGGAAAGTCCCTTACGAGCACCATGCGCTGACATGAAGTACTCCAGAACGTCAAGTCCTTCACGGAAGTTAGACTTGATAGGAAGTTCGATGGTACGACCTGTTGTATCGGCCATCAGTCCACGCATACCGGCCAGCTGCTTGATCTGCTGGTTACTACCACGGGCGCCGGAATCAGCCATCATGTAGATGTTGTTGTACTTATCAAGGCCTTTAAGCAGCTCATCTGTGAGCTTTTTATCAGTCTCCATCCAGGTATCAACAACTTCGCTGTAACGCTCTTCATCAGTGATAAGACCACGACGGTAGTTAGCTGCGATAGCATCAACTGTTGCCTGTGCCTCATCAAGCATCTGCTGTTTCTGCTCAGGCACTGTCATATCAGCGATTGAAACTGTCATGGCAGCACGTGTTGAGTAGTGGTAACCGGTAGCCTTGATATTGTCAAGTACTTCAGCTGTTGCAAAAGTACCATGTGTATTGATCATAGCTGTAACGATCTGCTTGAGCTGCTTCTTACCAACCATGAAGTCTACTTCAAGCTTTAAGAAGTTCTCCGGATCAGTTCTGTCAACGTATCCAAGATCCTGAGGAATGATCTCATTGAACAGGAATCTTCCGAGTGTAGACTCTACAAGTCCGCGAACATTCTCGCCTTCAGCATTCTTTTTCTCCATCCTGATCTTGATTCTGGTCTGGAGAGTGATATATCCGTTCTCATAGGCAAGAATTGCCTCGTCAACGCTCTTGAAGCACTTTCCTTCTCCAAGGGCTCCGGGTCTTTCCTGAGTCAGGTAGTAGATACCAAGTACCATATCCTGAGTAGGAACGTTTACAGGGCCACCATCTGATGGCTTCAAAAGGTTATTAGGTGAGAGCATAAGGAATCTGCACTCAGCCTGAGCTTCAACTGACAATGGAAGGTGTACAGCCATCTGGTCACCGTCGAAGTCGGCGTTGAAAGGTGTACATGCCAGAGGATGAAGCTTAATAGCCTTACCTTCTACAAGGATTGGCTCGAAAGCCTGAATACCAAGTCTGTGAAGTGTGGGAGCACGGTTAAGCATTACAGGATGCTCTTTGATAACATCCTCAAGTACATCCCATACCTGATCATCGAGACGCTCAACAAGCTTCTTGGCATTTTTAATATTCTGTGAGATCTGTCTGGATACAAGCTCCTTCATAACGAAAGGCTTGAACAGCTCAATAGCCATCTCCTTAGGCAGTCCGCACTGATAAATCTTAAGCTCAGGACCAACGACGATAACTGAACGTCCGGAATAGTCTACACGCTTTCCGAGAAGGTTCTGACGGAAACGTCCTGACTTACCCTTAAGCATATCAGAAAGTGACTTAAGTGCTCTGTTTCCGGGACCTGTGACAGGTCTTCCTCTTCTTCCGTTATCGATAAGGGCATCAACAGCCTCCTGAAGCATTCTCTTCTCGTTTCTGACGATGATGTCAGGAGCGCCCAGATCAAGAAGTCTCTTCAATCTGTTATTTCTGTTGATGATCCTTCTGTAAAGATCATTAAGATCTGATGTAGCAAATCTTCCACCGTCCAGCTGAACCATAGGACGAAGATCCGGTGGGATTACAGGGATGCAATCCATGATCATCCACGCAGGATCGTTTCCTGACTCTCTGAAGGCCTCAACAACCTCAAGTCTCTTAATGATCCTTGCTCTCTTCTGTCCGCTGGATGTATCAAGACCTTCCTTGAGTTCCTGATACTCAGTCTCAAGATCTATAGCCTGAAGAAGCTCTTTGATGGACTCAGCTCCCATTCCTGCACGGAACTTGCCGCCGAACTCCTCTCTAGCATCCTGGAATTCTTTCTCAGAAAGAACCTGCTTGTACTCCAGTGTTGTATCACCGGGATCAAGTACTATATATGATGCAAAGTAAAGAACCTTCTCAAGTACACGGGGTGAAAGGTCAAGGATAAGTCCCATTCTGCTGGGAATACCCTTGAAGTACCAAATGTGTGATACAGGAGCTGCAAGCTCGATGTATCCCATTCTCTCACGACGAACGCTGCTCTTTGTGATCTCAACACCACATCTGTCGCAGACAACGCCTTTATATCTGATCTTCTTATACTTACCGCAGTGACATTCCCAATCCTTGGTGGGTCCGAAAATCCTCTCGCAGAAAAGTCCGTCTTTCTCAGGCTTAAGGGTTCTGTAGTTGATGGTCTCAGGCTTTGTTACCTCGCCTCTGTTCTCATCATCAACTCTGTGAGCCCAGCTTCTGATCTTTTCAGGTGAAGCAAGTCCGATCTTAATTGAATCAAATGTCATTGGCTGGTAAACCTGCTGCTGTGAAGATCTACCGCTTGAAGCTTCATTTATTGCTTTATTCATTGTTGAATCAGACATTCGTAACTCCTTTTTATATGTAGTGGTTGATTAACAGTTGCAATTATTCTTCATAAGAATCATCGGATCCCTCATATGCATCATCGGATTCATAGTCGTCTGCCACGTCATCAGCAACCAGCTCACCACTGTCATCAAAATGCTGCTGAGTATAGCCGTTGGCCTCGAATGACTCCTGTCTGAGGTCTCTGCCTGATGTATCGCCTTCAATCTCATAGCGATAATCGGAATCTGTATAATCAACGCTCTCCATAATCTCTACTTCAGTGTTATCCTCACGAAGTACCTTGATATCAAGACCAAGGGACTGAAGCTCTTTCAAAAGAACCTTGAAGGACTCAGGAACACCGGGTTCAGGGATGTTGTCGCCCTTGATGATTGCTTCGTAGGTCTTAACACGTCCAATAACGTCATCGGACTTAACAGTAAGAATCTCCTGCAGAGTATAAGCTGCACCATAGGCCTCCAGAGCCCAAACCTCCATCTCTCCGAAACGCTGTCCACCGAACTGAGCTTTACCACCCAGAGGCTGCTGTGTTACCAGTGAGTAAGGGCCGGTTGAACGAGCATGAATCTTATCGTCAACCAGATGGTGGAGCTTGAGGTAATGCATGTGTCCGATGGTGGTAGGTGAATCAAACTTCTGACCTGTTCTGCCATCACGGAGCTGTACCTTACCATCAGAATGGATAGGAACGCCCTTCCAAAGCTCTCTGTGATCCCTGTTGTCCGACAGATACTGCATGATCTCAGGATCAACAAGATCTTTATATTTAGCCTCGAACTCTTCCCATGATGTGTTTACATAATCATTGGCAAGTTCAAGTGTATCCTGGATATCTATCTCGTTTGCACCATCGAAAATAGGTGTTGCAATGTTAAATCCAAGTGCCTTGGCAGCAAGAGAAAGGTGAATCTCCAGCACCTGTCCGATATTCATACGTGAAGGCACACCCAGAGGGTTAAGCACGATATCAAGAGGTCTGCCGTTAGGAAGATAAGGCATATCCTCGATAGGAAGCACTCTTGAAACGACACCCTTGTTACCGTGACGACCAGCCATCTTATCACCTACAGAGATCTTTCTCTTCTGAGCGATATAGATGCGAACTGCCTGGTTAACACCGGGTGAAAGCTCGTCGCCGTTTTCTCTTGTAAATACCTTGGCATCAACTATGATACCATATTCTCCGTGAGGAACCTTAAGGGAAGTGTCTCTTACTTCTCTTGCCTTCTCACCGAAGATAGCACGGAGGAGTCTCTCCTCAGCTGTAAGCTCTGTCTCTCCCTTAGGAGTAACCTTACCAACCAGGATGTCACCAGCACGAACCTCAGCACCGATACGGATGATTCCGCGGTCATCAAGATCCTTAAGCGCATCATCGCCGACACCGGGAACATCACGTGTAATCTCCTCAGGTCCAAGCTTGGTCTCACGAGCCTCAGCCTCGTACTCTTCTATATGTATAGATGTAAATACATCATCACGAACAAGTCTCTCTGAAAGAAGAACAGCATCCTCGTAGTTGTAACCTTCCCATGTCATGAATCCAATAAGAGGGTTCTTACCAAGTCCAAGTTCTCCCTGTGATGTTGAAGGACCATCTGCGATAACCTGTCCTGCCTCAACATGATCGCCCTTAAATACGATAGGTCTCTGGTTGTAGCAGTTACTCTGGTTGGATCTCTGGAACTTAATGAGATGGAACTCTTCCTTCTCACCATCATCATAGGTCATCTGGATGAGCTTGCTGTCAACAAAGTCGATGGTTCCGGCCTTTCTGGCAACTACGCAAACACCTGAGTCAACTGCAGCCTTGCGCTCCATACCTGTACCAACCGCAGGAGCCTCTGTAGTTAAAAGCGGTACCGCCTGACGCTGCATGTTTGATCCCATCAGCGCACGGTTAGCATCGTCGTTCTCAAGGAACGGGATAAGAGCTGTAGCAACTGAGAATACCATACGAGGAGACACGTCCATGTACTCGAACATTGTCTTAGGATACTCAGATGTCTCATCCTTATATCTACCGGATACGTTTCTTCTCTTGAAATGGCCTTCAGCGTCAAGAGGAGTGTTAGCCTGAGCTACATGATAATTATCCTCTTCATCGGCTGTAAGGTACTCAACCTCATCAGTAACCCTTGGATTCTCAGGGTCTGACATATCTACCTTACGATAAGGAGCCTCAACAAAGCCATAATCATTAACCCTTGCGTAGCTGGCAAGAGAGTTGATAAGACCGATGTTAGGACCTTCAGGTGTCTCGATAGGGCACATACGTCCATAGTGTGTATAGTGAACGTCTCGAACCTCGAATCCGGCTCTGTCTCTTGAAAGGCCACCAGGTCCCAGGGCTGAAAGACGTCTCTTGTGAGTAAGCTCACCAAGAGGGTTGTTCTGATCCATGAACTGAGAAAGCTGTGATGAACCAAAGAACTCCTTAACAGCAGCCTGAACGGGCTTGATGTTGATAAGAGTCTGAGGTGAAACCTCCTCTGTATCATGAGTAGTCATTCTCTCACGGACAACTCTCTCAAGTCTTGAAAGACCGATACGATACTGATTCTGAAGCAGCTCACCTACGCAGCGGATACGTCTGTTGCCCAGGTGGTCGATGTCATCATCGTTACCGATTCCATACTCAAGATGAATGTTGTAGTTGATGGAAGCAATGATATCTTCCTTGGTGATGTGCTTGGGAATAAGCTCATGCACACGCTTCTTAATGGTATCAGCAAGTCCCTCGGGATCATTCTTAACAGTGTACTCCTCAAGGATTTCCTTAAGAACGGGATAATAAACGTTCTCATTGATACCAAGCTCAGCAGGATCACACTCAATGAAGTGTGTGATATCTACCATCATATTAGAAAGAACCTTAACATTGCGCTCTTCCTCCTGAAGGATTACATAAGGAATAGCAGCATTCTGGATTTCTGTAGCAAGAGCACGATCCACCTTTGTGCCTGCAGCAGCGATCATCTCGCCTGTTGTCTCATCAACAACATCCTCGGCAAGAACATGTCCTTTAATACGGTTCTTAAAGTGAAGCTTCTTATTAAACTTATATCTTCCAACCTTGGCAAGATCATATCTTCTGGGGTCAAAGAACATAGCATTGATAAGGCTCTCTGCACTTTCTACGCTGAGAGGCTCACCGGGACGAATCTTTCTGTACAGCTCAAGAAGACCACTCTGGTAATCTGTGGAAGAATCCTTGGAAAAGCTTCCCTGAATCTTAGGCTCATCGCCGAAAAGCTCAAGGATCTCCTCATTGCTTCCAATACCAAGTGCTCTGATAAGTACAGTGACAGGAACCTTTCTGGTTCTGTCTACCCTTGCATAGAATACATCGTTAGGATCGGTCTCATACTCAAGCCATGCACCCCTGTTAGGGATAACGGTACATGCCATAAGTTCTTTACCGATCTTATCGTATGTAATATCATAATAGATACCGGGTGAACGAACGAGCTGGGATACGATAACACGCTCTGCGCCGTTGATTACGAAGGTTCCGGTAGCTGTCATGAGAGGAAGGTCACCCATGAATATCTCGTGCTCGGTGATCTCATCCTTCTCCTTGTTGTGAAGGCGAACCTTTACCTTAAGTGGAGCTGCAAATGTAGCGTCACGTTCTTTGCATTTCTCAATCGTGTTCTTGTTCTTATCGATCTCATCCTCACAAAGCTTGAAATCGACGAATTCCAGACTGAGCTTCCCACTGTAGTCCTCAATTGGAGAAATATCGTCGAAGACTTCCTTCAAGCCTTCGTCAAGAAACCACTGATATGAGTTCTTCTGAACTTCGATCAGGTTCGGCATCTCCAGGACTTCCTTCTGGCGCTGGAAGCTCATACGAATGTTCTTACCAGAGCCGGTAGGATGTAATCTGTTTTTTTCCATTGACATTCACCCCGTTCTTAATATTTTTTAGCAGTTTTAGTGGACTAAAACTAAGCGCATGTAAAAATGCGCAAAATAGTCCTACTTCACCACAATAGTGCAGTGTCCATTATACGTCTAGAAAAATCAGATGTCAAGAAGAAAATTATAGAAAATCACGAAAAATCAAGCGATATACGGATTGCTCCGCAAAAAGCGCTCTCGCAATCCTACGTATATGAGGAATCCGCACTTCCGCGCTACTTCCTCATATACGTTATGGTCAAAAATAAAGAGCGTACCGCATGTTTACATGCGGTACGCTCTTTGCTTTTGACACATATATCAATTACTTAAGAGTAACCTTTGCGCCCTCAGCCTCAACCTTAGCCTTGATGTCATCAGCCTCAGCCTTAGAAGCGTTCTCCTTGATCATCTTAGGAGCTCCGTCAACGAGATCCTTTGCTTCCTTAAGTCCAAGACCTGTGATCTCACGAACAACCTTGATAACCTTAACCTTGTTAGGACCAACCTCTGTGAGCTCTACGTTGAACTCTGTCTTCTCCTCACCAGATGCTACTGCAGGACCTGCTGCAACTACAACGCCTGCTGCTGCAGATACGCCAAACTCTTCCTCGCAAGCCTTTACAAGATCGTTAAGCTCGAGTACTGTTAACTCTTTGATAGCATCGATAATTTCTGCTGTAGATAACTTTGCCATTATATTTTCCTCCATATAATT
>JAILFT010000200.1 GCA_024697425.1 Butyrivibrio sp.
GTTGGCGCCGGTTCCGGGCCCCGCATCCCCCTTCATGATATAGTCATTTATAAACTTCGGCACATATTCCTCATGGAAAAGACCCTGCTTCTTCAGGAAGGCTGTGCTGCTGTAATCAAGAAGTGCCTCCTTTAAGGGGCCTCTGAGCCATTGATCCATAGGCACGCCAAAGCCCGTCTTGGGCCTTTCCAAAAGTTCTTTTGGAATATAGTCGTAGGCGATGTCCTTAAGGATATGCTTCTTGTCACCCTTGTAGTACTTGAATCTATGGGGAATCCTGAAGGAGTACTCCATTACCTCCGTATCCATGATGGGGCACCTGTTCTCAAGAGAGTACTTCATGGAAGCCCTGTCCATCTTCACCAGGATATCCTCGGGAAGGTAGGTGTCCATGTCAAGGAGCATGCGCCTTACCTGGAAGTTATCTACTCCGTACCTGCTCTCATAAGGGTAGAGGATAGAGTCGTCAAAAGACTCATCACCTGTCACAAAGGCTGATGCAGCCTTAAGGTATCCGTCTGCCACCAGCTGGGTCTTGGTCTCAGGATTCCTGTTCCCCGCAACAACCTTTACCTTTGTGGGCATCCTGTCAATGAGCCTTCCACCTCCGACAGGGATCTGTCCAAGGGCATGTGCTATGGCTCCCGGGATCTCCAGTTTCTGAGCCAGAGCCACATTGTCATATACGTTATAGCCACAGAAAAACTCATCTCCCCCGTCTCCAGAAAGGGCTACGGTCACATCCTTCTTAGCCAGCTTACTCACCAGCATTGAAGGAATCTGGGAGTTATCCGCGAAAGGTTCGTCGTAATACTGAGGGATGCTGCTCACAAGATCGAACATCTCTTTTTCCGAGATGTAGAGTTCCGTGTGATCGGTCCCCAGGTGATGCGCTATCTCTTTTGCATATTCAGCCTCATTGTACTGCGGCACATCAAAGCCTATGCAGAAGGTCTTAACAGGCTTATCGGAAAATTCCTGGGCAATGGCTGTAACCAGAGATGAATCGTAGCCTCCCGAAAGGAAGGTTCCAAGAGGAACATCGGCGATCATTCTGTTCACAACGGACTTCTGCAGCCTGCCCTTGAGGCCCTCTTTGGCCTCCTCGTAGCTGGTGACAGGGTCTGCCGCCATCTTATGGTAAACGTCTTTGATGTCCCAGTACTTCCACTTTTTGATCTCGCCCTGATGGAACTTAAGGATACCGCCGGCCTCCAGCTTATACACATCCTTGAAGATTGTGTCAGGCGCTGTAATGTACTGCTGATAAAGGAACCTGGATAAAAGGTCCTGTCTGATCTCCCCCTTAAAACCAGGGCACTTCATAATGGGCTTAAGCTCTGATGCAAACACCATGTTGCCGTTTTCAAGCCAGTAGAAAAGAGGCTTCTTGCCAATCCTGTCACGGATAAGGTAGATATCCTCACTCTTTCTGTCATAAAGAGCTATGGCGAACATGCCGTGAATGTGGTCCACCATATCGATGCCCCACTTGAGGTAAGCAGCAATGATGACCTCGGTGTCGCAGGAGGACTTAAAGGAATAATCCTTCATCTCCTCTTTGAGCTCCAGGAAATTATAGATCTCGCCGTTAAACACCACGGAAATCCGCCCATCCTGTGAATGCATGGGCTGATGTCCCAAAGGGGAAAGATCCAGAATCGCAAGTCTTCTCTGTGCAAAGCCGACAATATAGTCGCTCTGCCCAACGAAGATCTCCTCTCCGTGATCATCCGGCCCGCGATGGTACATGGTGTCGTTCATGATGCGGAGCTGCTCCTGAGTTATTCTTTTTTTAGATACGTATCCGCAGATTCCGCACATTTATGTTGTCTCCGTATCAAATATCAATAGGCAGCTTTTCAAAGTTGTCTCTTAAGGGACCGAAGTCCTTGCACTCGTTGTCAATGGAATCGATCATCTCAATATACTTCTCATTGACCAGTGTCTTATAGTTGTCCAGGTTGTCATACCCCTTCTTGGTCCACGCAAAAGGATGGGTAAGGATCTGGATCTTGTCGTATTTCTCTATGGTCTCCTCATCGGGATAACCATAACGCCAGATATGATTGGCGTCGGACATATATTTTACCTCGAGGTCTGACTCTGGAGTTGCCTTGGGATCAAAGGTAAAGAAATCATCCTGATAAGCATTGAGGATTCCGGGAAGCTTGATATTCTCCTCGAGTACGTGAGGTGAAGGTCTGTGGATTGAGAAGGAATTGATCTCAAATCCCAGCATATCGCTGAGCATATCCATCTCCTGATTGATCCTCTCTCTTATGAGGTTCATATCGGTCATGCCGTTAAGAGCAAAATGAAGACCGATGTTCTGGCCTCTCTCATGCATGTCTGTAAGGATATCCCTGTTCTTTCTTGAGAGGATGTTATAGGAGTTGTTGGTCCACTGGAAAAAGAATGTGGACCTCATATCCATACTCTCCTCAACCTTGGACAGAGCGTAGGCTCTGTCAACAGAGTACTCAACGTCATGGCGCATGATGATGAACTCGCTCTTATTTCTGGCCTCCTCGTATGTGCAATAACGTCCGCTTTCTTTTATTACCCTAAGTATCTCTCTGTAATCCTCGTATGAAAACATGTGTTATTCTCCTATAGGTGTTATTTTATCTTCTTATGCTCCGCGATAACCTTGTCCAGATAATCTCTCCACTGAACAAATACCGCTTCCGCATTGGTTATCTCTTCTATCTTCGCCGCCTCTTTGCCAAGGGACTTTGCAAGCTCCGGATTTTCGATAAGCTTAATCAGCCCCTCTGCCATGGCATCAGGATCCTTGATGGGAACAAGAAGACCGTTCTTGCCGTCTGTCATGACGGTCTTAGGGCCGCCGCAGGGACAATCCGTTGCTACGCAGGGCATTCCCATGGCCATTGCCTCAAGAAGGGAATTGGGAAGGCCCTCCCAGTCTGAGGAAAAGGCATAGACTTCACCCTTCGGGATTTCTTTTTCCAGCTCGTCAGATCCGCCCATCAGGAGGATAAAGTCCTCAGCGTGGTTATCTGCTATTATCTTCTCAAGAATCTCTTTGGTTCCATCGAAGGAATCCGGTCCGTAGATCTTGAGCTTGTATTCCGGGTGTTTCTCATGAACCTTAAGAAAAGCCTCGCAGAGCATTGGCTGATTCTTGAAGTCCACAAGCCTTGCGTGGTGCATCACGGTCTTCTCTTTAACTTCCGGATGCGTAACCCCGAAATACTTGGGGTTTACCGGGTTCAGAATGATGGTTGAATTCTCCTGAAGGTAAGGCTTAAAGAACTCCTTCTGGCCCGTAGTCTGGAAGACACAGCCCGCAGCCCTTGGGAACAGCCATTTTATCTGAACCTTGTCCGAGAATGCGTCGTAGTGGCCAACCGGGTCGGTTCTTACTGAGATGACTACCGGGACGTCGGTGCTTTTTTTGCCCGTTGCCATAAGCGCGCGGTAGTTGGCACGCTGAGCGAAAGCCACCAGCACATCAGGATGATATTCTCTTATAAACTCCTTGAGATATTTGACCCTGAGGAAAAACTTGGTTATACGGTTCTTCTTGTCGTCGCCCTCACGAAGGCCCACATGGACCCTGGTGACACGCTCGTCA
>JAILFT010000202.1 GCA_024697425.1 Butyrivibrio sp.
TAAGAGCATACAGAAGATGCTCCTGTTCGATTTCCTGATTGCCGTAATCAACAGCCACCTTCTCACAGCCGTTGACCGCTTCTATTGATTTCTGGGTAAACTTCTGTATATTCATAAACACTCCTCTCCGCCGCCGGGGCCCGCCGATGCTTTTATATCTGCGGCCGCTGCCGGCTTTGTGTTTGTTGTTCTACTAAATATATAACACCGATTAGCACTCTTGTCAATAGAGTGCTAATTTTTCTCCAAGGCACTCCTCATCTGTAATCGAGCAGGCTGACTCCTACTCGATTCTGCACACAGACATTCCACACTTCGCGCTCCATGTCCTTACGACTGGCAAATGAATCTGTATGCAAGCATCCATTCGCCTGGCGGTCTTTTGCAACAAAAAAGCGGAGCCACACGGCCCCGCCTGATGATCTGCTTATTTCTTATTGTCATCCTCTTCTTCATCAATCTCTGTATACTCACCTTCAATGTACTCACCGTCAGAATCCGAATAGGACATCTTGCTGTCCTCATACTCATCCTGAAGTTTCCCTGCCTTTATAGCACAGAAGGAAGTCCACAGGTTTGTCACGCCGGTAAAGATCAGTATTCCACCGATCAGCTTGATGGTAATTATGTTGGCAGCGTTGGGATTTGTGATGATATAGAGTCCAATCAGTATGGTGATCACCGCAAACACTACAGAAACCCACCAGAGCTTAAAAAGCATATATATAGTAAGATACCTGCAGTGAACCAGGTGAACCAATCCGATTATCAGTACAAATACGCCGAACATTGTAGGTACAAACTCTGTTAGCGGCCCCGGAACAAGGAATATCCAGCCGCCGATAACAGCGATGAGAAGTCCGAAGGCACTCTTCCAGGGATCCGTTACCAGCTTCTCTTTTTTAAAGAAGTATGCTCCGAAGAAAACCAGACCCACCACTAATATCAAAACTCCAAGCGCCTTGGCAATAAAGGTGATGCTGGCTTCCGGCCAGAAAATAAACAGCGCTCCCACTGCAATCATGGACAGGGACTGGATCACATAGTCAAGTCTCAAATGCTTAAGTCCGCTTTTCATTCTTCCTGATCCTCCTCACCCTCTGCAAGTATGGAATCCATAAGCTCATATATCTCATCTCTTCCTGTCTTCTTAAGTGCGGAATACGGATATATCCTCACTTCCTCCGGAAGTCCAAGTCCCGCACGGATCATGCCAAGATGCTTCTCCATCTGGGAAGGCTTGATCTTGTCCGCCTTTGTGGCGATGATTACCGGTTGGAACCCCTGATGCACGATCCATTTATACATCTGTACATCGTTGGCAGAGGGGTCGTGTCTTATGTCTATCAGCAAAAAGACCCTTCGAAGCTGCCTTGAGGTATGAAGATAATTCTCGATCATCCTGCCCCACTGCTGCCTTGTCTTCTCCGATACCCTAGCAAAGCCGTAGCCCGGCAGATCCACAAGGTAAAACTCATTATTTATGTTGTAGTAATTGATAGTCTGGGTCTTGCCCGGCTCCTGTGAAGTCCTGGCATAGTTCTTGCGGTTCATAAGGCCGTTTATAAGTGAGCTCTTTCCCACGTTACTCTTACCGGCAAAAGCCAGTTCCGGAAGGGTGTTGTCCGGAAGTGTACTTGTAATGCCGCATACCGTCTCCAGATTTACATTCTTTATTACCATCGCGCTGTTTTCCTTTCTGCGTGGATCTGTTTTTTTTCAGTTTATGACTTCTCCTTCAATTATAAAATCAGCAGTAACAGTGCGCAACTTCTAACCTGTAAAAAGGGGACGGCAAATGCCGTCCCCCATGTGATATGTAACGCTTTACGTATTCCGTTAATTTGCAGGCTTATATGAGTCAATGCATTTCTCAATATCAAGTGTGAACTTCACAGGCTGATAGTCTGTATTTGATCCGTCATACCTGATGATCTCGCAGGATATATAGCCTGTCTTAACATTCTTGAGCCATTCCTTGTATGCAGCCTTCTCTTCCGCTGCGGTATAATCTCCGGAATCATCGTACTTACGGATACCACGTGTTCCGGCCTTAAGCTGGTACATTTCCTCAAACGGTATCCAGTGTTCCTCTCTTGCTTTTCCAAGGAATACCCTGCAGTTTCTGTCTGTATTAAGTGTGATGTTATAGCATCCATCTTCTGTCACTTTGGCAGAGCCGTCACCATTGCGCTCATAATCAACCAGACTGGCGAAATCAGAATCCTTACCATTGATAACTGTGCCTTCAACCCTGATGTAAGGGGATACATCGTATCCATTCGTTATGACAGGTTTCTTAAGCTTCAAAGTAAGATTATCCTTACTTGTAAACTTTAATGTGGTTGTCTCAAAGGCTGCCTTAGGCTTTGGTGCTGCTGCTACCTTTATTGAAACCTTGGTGGGTTTGGCAAGTGCTACATAGGACTTAACTACACCTTCTTCTATTTCCGCATTTGCAAAGGTTACATAGAAGGAGTATGTACCCGCCTTCATTTCACTGGTAAAGCACCAGTATTCGTGTTCGCCCTCAGGGCCTCGATCTTCAATCTCGTAGATAGGAAGGGTTATGGATTTCCTGTCATCGTTCAATTCACATACCTTACCGCCGCGGAACAGGTTGTCAGCACCGTCATGGCCACCATAGAGTGCTGCCAGGAAGTCCCACTTATCCGAATTATTTTCAGGGTTATCTGCTGTAATAACAGCAATATTTGTATTCTCCGGAAGTCCTTTGGTTGCAGTCAGAGTCACAACATTTGGATTTGTATATTTTCCCGGAGCAAAATCTGCCTCAGGTATATTCATTCTGCTGTAGATGCTCTTCTTATCCGCTTTCAGCTGTACAGCAGCTGTATTTGCTTCGTTTGAATAAGAAGTATTGTAAATTACATATTTCTTAACCTTGTCAGCAGCAGCTACTCCGGCTGTCTTATCGGTAACAGTGATCTCTGTCTTATAGGCTGTAGGAACAATTACATATGTTGTGGAAGTATCCAGCATTCCATATGAGGTAGCTTTGATCTTGCCTCCCTTGGTAACCTTCAGGGTATGATTTACGAGAGCAAAATCATAATAATCATCCCATTCATGCTTCCTTGCAGCTCTGACACTGGCATAGATAAGATTCGGTGAAGGACAGGTGTTATATCCTGCATTGTCATCATTCAGCACTATGAAGCTTTCATTAAACTGGTTGTCCCATTCTCTTCTTCCATCCTGGAATGTTACATCCAGATTATCATAGGCATTATCACCCGTATATGAAGCATATACAGTTGTAAACTGCATCTTGACTGACTTCTTGCTTCCATCGGTATTTGTTACCGTGATGGTCTTTTGGCCCGGCTTGTTATCCAGCAGCATTCCGTCCCACGTATAAGTGAAGCCTGTTGCCTTAACAGTGTAGTCCTCCGATCTCATCCGGTTGAAGTTCTGATCATATACATATGGTGTCAAATACGAAGCATTTCCGGTATCAACACCGATATCACCATCCCTGATTCCACTGTCTTCTTCTCTGTCCAAATGATATTCATCACCCTCATAATGCCAATCCACATGCATGAGTCTTATTGTGGTAGGCACCAGTGAAACAGATGATATCTCTATAGGCTCAGTGTAAGCAAAGGTAAAGTTACCATCATAATCTGCAGCCCGTACTATCACGTAGAAAATATTATCCTCAGGATTATCTGTTACCATAAAACTCTTATCAATGGTAACTGTACCGTTTTTCTGGTTTACGGAGATCTTTCCGTACAAAGGATCATTCTCCAGAAATACATTATATCCGTAAAATGAACCGTCTTCATTCAGGAAGTATCTCTTAGCTATGAAGTACTTTACTTTCTTGGTATCCGGTTTCCTTCTCTGCTCATCTTCGTACAGCGCAAAATACTTAACGGATGTCTTTAGGGTTGCCGCCTTATTGTAATTCTTGAGCACATAGCCTGAAGCAGCTGTAATCTCAAGACCTGCAATGGGATTAACTACCGTAACCGTCACCTTGGCTGATGCCTGCTTGCCTGATCCGCAGCGGGCATAGGCAACGATGGTATACTTACCGGCCTGGAGATAATCCTTATTTCCGTCATCCTCTGTATGACAGGTATTAAGGTAGATATTATTATTCTCGTCAAAATAGATCCAGCGAAGGTACTCATCCTTATTTGGATCATCAATATAGTAGCTGCCGCAGTTGCTTCCCTGTGCATCAAACATGCTGACATGCTCCAGTGATCTCAGTGTAGTTGCTGCACTGAACTTTGGAACTGCCACAAGCACATTATTCTGACCTGCAAAGATCTTTTTAGGTGCCTTACCGATAAGACCAAGCTTCGTTTCATAATACTGATCCCTGGTATTTACAGAAACAGTACCTGTAGTAAGGCTGACGGCCTTATGAACATCACCACTGTCTTTTTGTACCAACGTTACAGTAACATCGTAGTAAACTCTCCATCCCTCAT
Organism: Butyrivibrio sp.; assembly: GCA_024697425.1. Lineage (GTDB taxonomy): Bacteria > Bacillota > Clostridia > Lachnospirales > Lachnospiraceae > Butyrivibrio. The sequence goes on from JAILFT010000202.1 coordinate 4,473, forward strand.
ATGCATCGTTAACAGCCTCTGTAACTCTTACAGATGCGCTCTTCTGGGTAGCAGGGATATATACGGTGTCGCCTTCCTTGTAAAGTTCTACAAGTTCATGATTTTCGCGATCCCAGTAATTGAGGTTTGTCTTTTTCTTTCCGTTATGATCTCCGTACTCAGTGTTGTAATAACTATGTCCTTCTTCATCGTTGTCATCGGGATTAAAATCACCCCATACTTCTTTATCGGCATCTGATACGGTATATACGATCTTGTAATATAATCCGCCTAAGGAGCTGTCCACACCCTTTGGAAGTGTAAAGCCAAGCCCTATATCACGGGTAGTCGAATCATTTACGCTTGCTTTTACTGTGGGTACAGTATCTTTTATCTTGTTTACAAGGGTGAGTTTATGTACGCTGCCCACAATACTTCCGTCAACAAAGAATCCATAGTAGATATCTTTATTTCCGTCCGTACAGTTGTAATGATCAAGGACAACATCCTTATCAATTATCAATTTGGTTTTGTCACTGTTAAAGTATCCAAAGTCGATTGGCTTATCGACCTCTTTCTGAACGCCTTCATAATCCGTAAGCAAAGCTTTCAGATTACTCTTGTCAGCCTTGCTGTCGGTAACTGTCAGCTTAAATTCTTTTGTACTTCCAAAAGGAACAGAAATGGCATTATTCTTTTCCCCTGAAATTGTTATTCCGGTAATGGCTGTATCAAAGGATATCTGTGCGGAATATACGGTTCCATCCAGAGTCAGGGATACCTTTCCGCTCTTTCCGATGTTCTCAGATCCATCGATAATGACTTTGCTGTTTTCTGTGGTATATTTCAGCGTTGTAACCGTAACGGCAGGGTTTTCAGCAACAGTTCCGGCACCATCAGCTACGTAAACTTCTACTTTCTTTTTATGATCAATACTATACTTTCCACTTACAGGAGCAATAATGCTTCCGTCTTTCTCTTTTACCACAATTGATTTTACAGACTCTGTAGTAAATATCAGACATGCATCACCCTTACCCACCGCAATGGTATATTCATTAGTCTTGGATACAGGTATGGAAGAAGAATCTACTGTTGTATGCTTGGAATCCAGGAGCTTAATATCTGTGATCTTGTAAAAGTATTTTGCTGTGGCGGTAACAACTATCTGGCAGTTATCCTCAGCTGCGATACTATAAGTTGTTTTGCCCTCCTCCGTATTGGGAATAAGATTGAGCATCTGTGAACCAACACGTGCCGATACATTCATCGTTCCCTCAGGAACCACGATCTTAACATTGTTATAGGTAAACGGAACCGCACTTATCTTAACCAGGTTAGTCCATCTGTCCACAATAGAATGAACTCTGGAAGGTGAAACAGAATAAGTTCCGGCTTCAGGGTTATCGCATTTTCCGGTCTCAAATGTTCTGGGTTCCGGATCATCAAAATTCTGAAGATCATATGTACAATATGCTATATCCTGATGGGATGAATCCTTAAGCTCAGCGGTAAATACAAAGCCCGTATTATCTTCGCATCTGGGTGCCACATACCAGCTTCCAATCGCGGTACCTTCCTCATCATAGTCAATGATCTCATGGAAGGCTTTGGGATCGTCATTATTCACTACACCTTCAGCCAGGGCATATTCCACATTATCATCAGCTTCAAAATAGAACTGGGTGACAGGTCGTCCTTCTACTCTCAGGTTGGCATATCCGTCAGGATCCAGATCAGAGAATGACAGGTTAAATGAGTATGCCGTATCAGTATCTTCAGCCTGATCTCCTCCAATTTCGCCTTCTTCGCCAAAAACGAAAAGATAAGGATGATTAAATCCGGTATATCCCTGGGACAGCGCATCATCATTCCAATAGGTCTTAATATCAGCCTTATTGATAACCACATTCTCTCCAAGAGGAATTACCGTGTATTCATCAGACGTATCACTAATTTCTGTATTACCGTTAGTCACCAGCTGGCTGTCATAGTTTTTCGAATTAACCAGACCTACCGGCTCGCCATCACCGACCTTATACTTGAAAGACGTGATAGACAGCATATTCCGCTGGTCACGCTCATTGTTGGTGAATACGCGGAACTTGGCAGAAGCAGTTCCTTCGACTACCACTATGATCGGCTCTGCAAAATCGATGGTCTTTCCTTCTTCGCACTCATAGGAAAACGAATAGTAAGCTTTCTCGCTATCATATTCCGGAGCCACTGAATTATATGTTTGCTCGTCTGTAAGTTTGAACCTGACTGCCACATTTGTAACATTCAGTACAAAACCTTCATAATCTAAAGAAGGCATCACATCAAATGAAAACGCCATGGATGTGGCAGATTTTTCAAACCTTGTATAATAGCCGGGATCTGCTTCATCGCCTTCTCCATCATGTGCCTGATATTCAATACTGTCGTCAGCGCCTTCAGCCGGATATATAGTGAAGAGATCCAGATCCGGTTTTTCTTCATTACCTGAATATCCATTATGATTCATCACTGAAACCAATGCATACTCATAAAGAGACCCATCAACAATAACTACGATCGGCTCGTCAAAATTGATAGTGTTTTCATCTTTGCACACAAAAGAAACTGTATAGTAGCCTTTCTCGCTATCATAATTCGGCTTTGCAGTAGCATTAGTGTCATTTGACAGTTTGAATCTGACTGTCACATCATCGATACTAAGCTCAGCATCCTTATAAGCCTCAGAAGCAATCAGATCAAAAGAAAACTCCATGGATGTGGCTGCTTCTTTATTAACCTTTGCATAAAAGCCGGGATCTGCTTCATCGCCTTCTCCATCATGTGCCTGATATTCAATACTGTCGTCAGCGCCTTCAGCCGGATATATAGTGAAGAGATCCAGATGCGGGTCTTCCGGATTACCTGAATATCCGTTAGTATTCATCACCGAAACAAATGCATAATCAGATCCTTCGTTTCCAACCAGACCTTTATCTGCCACAGCTTCCTCTACTGTAGCTTCCTCGCCGGCTTCTTCAGAGGCATCATCAACAGATGCTTCTTCGGAGGCTTCCTCAGAAGGAATGTCGGTCTCATCGCCGGGAATGATATCCTCCGGTTTATCTGAAGCCCCGGGCTCCTGTGCAGGATCTTCAGGATCACCCTCGCCCTCTGCAGGAGGCAGGATGTCATCTCCCTCCTCACTTGCACCTTCCGTTACTTCAGGTGTTTCTGTGTCTTCAGAGCCTGCCGTTGAAGCAGACAGCGCAGCCTCATCAGGGTCACCGTCTACCGCATAGGCCTTAAATGACACACCTGAGCCCATGGTCACTGTCATAACAAAAGCCAGTACCAGGGCCAGTATACGATGTCTCAAATTCTTATACCTTCTCATATGAATCTCCTTTCATAACACGAAAAAACGGAGCAATGTATCCATATTTCAATAAAAATGTAATGGATATGTAATTAAATTTTAACATCAAAAACCGCCCTGCAATTGTATTGCAGAGCGGTTTAATAGTCTTTTAATATACTGTTTTCCGGTAAATAGTTTCCTTACCGGTTATTTTTATACGATACGTTTCAATCCAAGCTATTTGAGCCTCGATTACTTCGCGGGCTTAAGCTTCTTGGGCTCCTTGCCGCGAACGATGAGGGGCTGGCTGGTGCCGTCTACGGATGCCTCGGTGATGACGCACTCTGTGATGGTCTCATCTGTAGGAATCTCGTACATAACGTCCATCATAGCCT
>JAILFT010000036.1 GCA_024697425.1 Butyrivibrio sp.
GGCATGCGGTAATCCATGAAGATAAGGTCGTAGTCTCTTTCACCTACCATGGCAACGCACTCTTCTCCGCCTGAAGCTGTTTCAACGGTCATTCTGGTGCGCTTCAAAAGACCTTTGATAACCTGAAGGTTCATCGGAGTATCATCCACAACCAGTATTCTCCTTCCCGGTGCGGTGAATATTTTCTGGTCGGCCTTATCTGTAGAAACCGCAATCTTCCTTGCATTTTCCATATCCTCAGGTCGAATTCCTATTCCGGTGTCAATTACCGAAACTGCGATCTTAACCTTTTTGTTTTCAGGATCTAATTCACTGCATCTGATGTCGAGGCACAGACTTCCCTTCTCGGTATATTTCACGCCGTTGCTAAGAAGGTTTGCCAGGATCTGCTTAACCCTTAGCTCATCTCCCCAAAGTCCTTTTGGAAGGTTTCTGTCGGCTCTTATCGTAAAGTCAATGCCCTTTGCTTCTGCTCTGAACTGGATCAGATTGTAGAGATTGCTTATAAGATCTCCCGTGGAATATCTGTCCTCCACAAGCTCGATCTTTCCGGCTTCTATCTTGGAGAAATCAAGGATGTCACTGATGATACCAAGAAGGCTCACACCGGCAGCGTTGATATTTTCCGCATAGGAGAGGATATTCTCATCAGTACACTCTCTTCTTATCATCTCGTTCATGCCCAGGATAGCTGTGATGGGAGTTCTGATCTCGTGGGACATGTTGGAAACAAAGCCGCTCTTTGCTCTGTTTGCCTCCTCTGCAGCTTTAAGCGCCAGTGCAAGTTCCTCCCTCTGGGCCATGGACTCACGCATCTGAGCATCGATCATGTTGTCCTGCTCAACTATCTTTTTCTCCTGCTCAAGGAGTTCCTCCTGCATAACCAGCTGTTCTTCCAGTTCCTGCTGCTTGATGCGGTTCTCGGTCTCGTTGACCTCCATTTCCATCTGTGCCTTGGCAGACTGTCTCTGCTGGGCAAAGATCAGTACAAACATCCCCGCAAGGACCAGAGCCGTAAGTATGGACTGTATAAGACCTCTGATTATTATCCCCTGAGATATGGTGCTTATCTGTTCTCCGATGATACTCTCTCGGATAAGATAGGTCAGCATCCAGTTTGTGCCGTGAACCGGGACATAGTACAGTGTTTCATCGATCCCGTTATAGTTAAAAGAAACAACGCCGGTTTCAGTATAGATATTACAGAAGGTGGTATTGTTGTTGGAAGAAAGGGAGACGTTCCGAAGCATGGTATTCATGTCAATTTCCATGAAGCATACAACAAGTGTTTTCCCTTCCACAGTAAGATTGTCGGCAGGAACAGCGATTATTACTTTCTTCTCCCTGCTTTTCAGGTTCTTGATGGAGATTTCAGGTTCCGATAAGTTCACATAATCAATCTGATACTGATCGATATCCGTCCTGGTTCCCCTTGAAGTATAGATAAGTCCGTTGGAGTCTATGAATGCATACTTATCAAGATCATAGAGCTGTTTCATCCTGAGCTGATAAGCCTTAAGGCTTTCAAAACTCTCAAGGTCTTCCGCTTCTATAAGCCCCAGCGCCGTATCCAGATCTCTTATATAATCATTCAACGCAGCGGAAACTACCTGTTCTCTTCTGCCTGCCAGCTCACTCAGATACAAAAGGCTGACGTTTCTTACGGCAGATTTAGTGTCATTCCCGGCTATATTGCCCAGCAGAAATGTTCCCATTATCAATATGGCAGCCGATTATGGCAGTAGACAGAGTTTTGTTATTCTTCTTATCAGACTTCATATATCAACCATTCCTTATCTGCAGCTTGAAGTTTACATATTCACCTATAATAATTTTACTACAGCACGAAAATTCTTTTATGAAATATTGATAAAATAAAAAAGCCTGCTCCGCATTGTTCACGAAGCAGGCAAAAGCTCTTTTACCTGATAACAGGCTCTATTCTCTTTGAAAGTATCACTGCCAGCGCCAGTTTAAGAAGGTCCGGAATGATGAAGGGGAAAACGCACCATCCAAGTACCGTAAGAAGTCCCACCTCACCGCTGTTTTGCATGTAAACATGCATGAACCACGCCGTTCCGAAGGCGTAGCACACTGCCAGGCCAAGTACCAGCGCCAGGATCTTCATAACTATATTCTTCTTAAAGAACCTGGTGAAAAGAATATATATAAGTCCTGTAAACAAAAATCCGATTATGTATCCTCCGGTATTTCCGAAAAGGACTCCGAAGCCTCCGGAAAATCCCGCAAAAACAGGCACTCCCACTGCCCCAAGCAATATATACACAAGACTTGCCAGGGTTCCTCTCTCACCGCCCAGAAGAAGCAGGACAAAAAACACTGCGAAAGTCTGAAGGGTAAAGGGAACAGCCGTAGGTATGCTGATCCAGGAACATATTGCGATAAGCGCCGCACCGATGGCGATATAAACCAGGTCCAGCACCTTTGAATTGTCTCTTGTCTTAACTGCGTCTGCACTACTCATGATGTCTTGATCCTCCAACAACTGTTTCATTATTTTGCCGGCAATACAAAATTGCCTCTATGAAGGTATCACATCACGCGACCATTGTCAACCAATATTACTGTATGGGTTGACAATCCAGAACTTTCTCAATCACCCTTGCTATCAGGGCATTCTTGGATGCAGTGGCCTTCCCCCTGGTAAAAAGACTCGACGCCCTTTCCCTTACCTCTTTGGGGAAGCTTTCTATATCAGAATCGAAGTTTATCCCGATCCCTGCAACCACCCACTGCAGGGTGCCGCTGTCAAACTCGCTTCCGCCCTCCAGCAGAATGCCGCAGACCTTTTTGCCATCAACATACAGATCGTTGATCCCGCCAAGATACGGCTCTATTCCGGTAAGCTCCCTTATGGCCTCCGTCACTGCTTTCCCGGTAAAAGAAGTAAGTTCTGCGCTGTCAGTGCTGAATAAAAAGTCAGGTCTTAGAACAATGCTCATATAGAGCCCGCCCTTTGGTGAAAAGAATGAGTGGTCCTTCCTTCCTCTGCCCCCGGTCTGGGAGGCCGCAACCACCACTGTTCCGTGAGGTGCTCCTTTTATGGCAAGCTCTTTAGCCTTATCACTTGTGGAAGTAAGGCTGTCAAAAACAAAGATTTCACCGGCTCTATCAAAGCCAGGCGTAAGGCACGCCTTAATCCCTTCCGAGGAGATAATATCGTTATCCCCTGAGAGCCTGTAGCCCTTGTTGCTGACTGCCTCTATCATGTAGCCCTTTTCCCGAAGCTCCTTGATGGCCTTCCACACGGCATTTCTCGAAACGCCCAGCTGCCCCGCCATCTCTTCCCCGGAAGAAAAGCTGTCTTTATTGGATTCAAGTATATAAAGTACTTTTCCGGATGTACTCATAAACTACGCTTTTCCCTCTTTAAACATCTTCATCATCTCATTGGTAAGGCTTAAGTTGTTTGGCTGAAGAACGATGTCCTCGCGCTTTACCCACTCGGCATACTTAAGCTCTCCCTCGTCCATACGGATCTTCCCGTCTCCCACGGCGTCGCAGTAGAATCCCGCCAGAATGTCCTGAGCCATTCCCCAGGGCTGGGATTTGTAGTAGCTGATATTGGTGACCTCAACGCCGGTCTCCTCCATGACTTCCCGCTTTACGGTCTCCTCAAGGGTTTCGCCTATCTCTGTAAAACCCGCCACCAGCGCGTTGTGCCCGTAACCTGTCCTGTATCTGGTAAGAAGAAGGCAGTCCCCTTTCCTGACACCCACAATGACCGCGGGATTGATCCTGGGGTAAACCGTGTTGCCGCACTCCGGGCATACCAGGGCTCTCTCCGCAGTGCCCGGGGCCATCTGCCCCCTGCATCTTCCGCAGTATCTGTTGTCCGCATACCATCTCCACAGATGATAAGCCGTAAACACCGCAAACACTGCAGTCTGTGGCTGATCTTCGAACTTATCCCGAACCTGCCGCACGGAATAATACTCAAACCCTTCTTTCTCAAGATTGGCCCCCAAAGGCGCAAGAAAGTACTTATCCTCATCTATGGAGAAAAGATATATCACTTCCCCTTCACCAAAGGAAAACCCATCTAAGAAAGTGACAAGCCTTCCGTCCTTCCCAAGAAGAACCTTTCCCTCACTGTCAAAAGCAAAAACATAGTCCCCGCTCCCCGGCTTATAATCCTCATATACATTTGAAAACCTGCTTGGAAAAATATCCTGGATCATGTGCTTTTCCCTTCCTGTTTATATCCATGAAATTACCCGCTGTATAAACCGATTCCATTTCATTTTACACTCCCAAGGTGCTATGATAAAAGAGAAGGTTTTAAGAATCTACCAGTTGGGGGAAAATTATGTACTATCTTATCAGAAACACCCTTGAAGAATGCAGTGCCGAACAGTGTCACGACGCGGGCGCTCCCTTTGTGGCTATACTTACGCCGCAGCAGTGGCTTGAGGAGAGCGAGAATTTTGACATGGGTATTGATTTCGATATGAACAGCAATGAAGATATCCTCACCACCAAGGCTGAGGTCAACTACGACTCTCTTACCGGAACTTTCTGTATCCCGGTGCAGTCAGCCTGTACCGACGTTCCCGAGAGTTTTTCCTTTGCCCTTGATGAAACCGGTATCGTGTTCATCGACAAGAACAAGAACGCCTTAAACCTAGTTCAGCGGATCCAGCGCAACAAGAAGTGGAGAAAACCCTCTTTAGAGCGATTCCTCTATGACTTTCTTGAACTTATAATCCACAACGATCTTCAGATCATGCAGCGCTATGAGCGGGAACTTGACGGAATAGAAAAAGAGATAATGGACAACGCCGAAGAAGCTCATATCCAGCGCAACAACGAGATCCGCGGCGACATCAGAGACCTGCGCATTCACTATGAACAGCTTCAGGACCTTGGACAGGAGCTTGAGGAAAATGAGAACGGCTTCTTTGAGGAGGACAATATCAGATATTTCCACATGTTCTCCAGCAGAGTAGACAGGCTCTACGATGCAGCCACCCACCTTCGTGACTACACCATCCAGCTCAACGACCTTTACCAGTCTCAGCTTGATGTAAAGCAGAACCGCATCATGACAGTGCTCACAGTGGTTACCACCATCTTCATGCCTCTGACCCTTATCGTTGGCTGGTATGGAATGAACTTCAAATACATGCCGGAGCTTGAATGGATATTCGGTTACCCGGTGATCATCGGACTCAGCGTTCTTATTGTGGCAGGCAGTCTGATCTTCTTTAAGGTAAAAAAGATACTATGAAAATACTGATAACTGGAACAAGCCGCGGGATAGGTCTTGCCTGCGCAAAAAAATACATAGAGATGGGCCATGAGGTCATCGGCTTTGACATAAATGAGGCCGGATTTTCTGCCCCCTCCTACACCCACATGACAGTGGACATAACAAGAGAACTTCCGGACCTTGACGGTGTGGAGGTTCTTGTTAACAATGCGGGAATTCAGGAAGGTCCCGGTGTCATAGACACCAACCTTACCGCTACCATCGCCGTTACAGAGAAATACGCTTTTCACGAGGGTATACACTCCGTTCTTTTCATGGCATCCTCCAGTGCTTCAAACGGCGCGGAATTCCCCGAATATGCCGCCAGTAAAGGCGGAGTTGTCACCTACATGAAAAACACCGCACTCAGAATTTCCAAGTACGGTGCTACTTCTAACAGTATATCCGCGGGAGGCGTCTACACACCTCTAAACGCTCATATTATGGATGATCCGAATCTTATGGAGCAGTGTCTTGATGAAACCCTTCTCCACCGCTGGGCATCCGCCGAAGAAATAGCCGATCTGTCTTATTTTCTTACCAATGTAAATAAGAGCATGACCGGCCAGGATCTTCTTATCGATAACGGAGAACAGTTAAAGTCCAACTTTATCTGGTGACTTATGCTGCTTTCTCCTCTGTCTCTTTTCCGTCAAAATGAGTAAGTTCATAGGGAAGGTGCTTAACGCAGGTTATTACCAGCATGATGGCAACAAGCTTGTCCACATAATCGGTAACGGCCTGTGTTACAAATGCGCCTCCAAGAAGCTTAAGTGCTGTCTGGGAAAGTGCCTGGATAATAACGGTTGTAACTACAGCAGAGGTGATTCCTCCGAAAAGGAAAGTCTCAATGCAGGCTGACAGCGCGGATGCGGGAAGTGTTACGATAAGGCACTTCCAAAGGGCATGTACATAGCTGAGTTTCTTCTTATGGAACAGAAGTCCTGAGATAACACCCATAAGAACTCCGCTCAGTGAAAAATAGATTGCAAAGATATCTCCGAGGACTCCGTTGATAAGACCGCCAACAAGTGCAGTAAGGCCGCCTGCTACAGGTCCTAACGTAATGGCTGCAAGGATGGTTCCGATGCTGTCAAGGAAGATGGGAAGGCTTAAGGCAAGAGCTATCTTGCTTCCTACAATGTTGATGGCAACCGCCAGTGCGATCATGGTAATTTTCTTGGTTCTGATACTCATAGTTTTTTCTCCAATCAGTTATTTCTTTTAATTTATTTCTTTTAATTTATTTCTTTTAATTTATTTCTTTTAATACAGTTTCAATTTCTTTTGGCTTTACCTTCAAAAGCCTTGTTAAGAACATTTCCCAGAAAGCTCTTTTATCAACCTCTGTGTAAATAACGGCGTTACTCTCTTTTCGGTAGAATCCCATGGAGTCCACAACTGTCTGCCCCATGCTTATTCCGCCAATCTCCACATCGGTGTAGGCCTCAAAGCCCTTAAGAATATCCGGATCGATAAACTGTGCAACAGCCAGCGGGTCATTTATTACGCAGCCCCTTATGTGCTCCCACTCCCAGTGGAACTTAAAGTAGAAGTCCGTGATCTTCTCCACAAACTCTCCCACCTTGGGATTTATCTTTTTCATGGACAAAAGAATCTTCGGCGTAAGCACAATCTGTCTTGTGACATCAAGTCCCACCATCTCAAGCTTGCGATGATTTTCAAAGAGCGTCTCAAACACCACCCTGGCGCTGTGAGGGTCTTCCCAGTAGTTGTACTCCGCAACCGGTGAGCAGTTGCCGTGGCTTCTGAAGTTGCCTCCCATGGAGACCAGTCTCTTAATGGAAAGGAAGGCATCCCTGTCTTCATCAATAAGCTCTGCAAGATTTGTCAACGGGCCAAGGGCCACCACTGACACATCCCCGGATTTAAGGGTCCGCCTCATAAATGAAACCGCAGACTCCTCAGGGATTTCCTGTCCTTCCACCTTTGGCAAAAAGCTCTCGCCAAGGCCGTCCTCTCCGTGGGTATCAAGGGCATTTACATATTCTCTTTCTCTTGGTCTGTCTGCGCCCACATAAACCGGAACATCCAGCCTTCCAAGGAAGCTTAAGATTCTCTTTGCATTGTCAAATCCAAGCTCCACAGGGGAATTGCCGGCAACTACGGTTATTCCCAGAACCTCAACTTCAGGGCTGTTAAGGGCCAGCATTATGGCCAGGGAATCATCTATTCCGGGGTCGCAGTCAATAATGATCTTCTTCATTTTTCTCCTGGGGATCTGCACAGAAAGTTACTATAGAATAAAAATGGCTCTGCTTTCGCAGAGCCACATAGATAAGCATAGTTATTCCATGTAGTCCTGGTTTTGTTTAGCGACAGGAAGGTACAAATGAACTGTCGTTTGTTGCGAATTAGAATTATACATCTGCCTTTCATTATTTGCAAGGAATAATTTACCCGATCTGTTTGATCCAGCTTCCCTTGAAATAATAGATGATAAAAACGATGGTGCTCACTGACCAGGTAAGAGGATATGCCCAGAAGATCACGTTCACCACAGGAATGATCCTAACAATTATGGTGATGTAGGTAATTCTAAGGAGGCACCAGCTTGAGAGCATGACTATCATGGGGATAGTGGTCTTGCCTGCTCCTCTGTAGATTCCCGCAAGGCAGTGGCTAAGGGCCAGAAGGCAGTAAAACAGTGATTCGGTTCTGGCCTGAGTGGTTCCGATAGCGATAACTCCGGGTTCTCTGGAGAACATACTTAAGAATACCGGAGCAAATATAAATACGATAACGCCGATAATCTCGGCGCAGCTCACACTTATGACACTTCCTATTAAGGAACCCTTCCTTACTCTCTCCACCTCTCCCGCGCCAAGGTTCTGGCTTACAAAGGTGGTCAGAGCCATGCACATACAGGTGATGGGCAGAAAGACAAATCCCTCAATCTTGAAGTAACTGCCGCAGGCTGCCATGGCAACGGAGCCGAAGGCATTTATGTTGGACTGGAGCACAACGTTTCCTATTGCAATGACGCTGTTCTGTATTCCGGTGGGAAATCCCAGAGCCAGTTCTTTTTTAAGAAGTTCACCGTCCATCTTAAGCTTTCTTATATAAATCCTGTGGGGGCCGTCAACTCTTGTAAGCTTGACAAAAGCCAGGATTGCGCTGACAAACTGGGCTATTATCGTAGCAAAGGCAGCGCCTCCGATCCCCAGACCAAGGAATTTAACAAAGGTGATATCCAGAATGGTATTGAGGACAGTGCTGACCATAAGATAGTACAGAGGACGCTTGGAATCTCCCACAGCCTGGAAGACGCCGCAGCAGGCGCTGTACATTATGTTACCAAGTCCTCCCAGGAAATACGTCCTGAAATACAGCACGGAGTTTGGCATAACGTCGGCAGGGGTGCCCATCCATCCAAGGATCACCGGGGTAAAGAAAAAGCCCACAACCGACAGTGTTATTCCCATAATGAAGGCAAAGGCGATTCCCGTATGGGCCGCCATTGAAACCCTCTTATAATCCTTTGCTCCGTAGCTCTTTCCTATGATAACGCTGCTCCCCATGAACAGTCCGTTAATGAATCCCACCATGAGAAAGATCAGGCTTCCCGATGTGCTGACTGCTGCCAGTGCCTCTTTTCCCAGGACATTTCCCACAACTACGGAATCCACAATATTGTACAGCTGCTGCAGGAGCTGTCCGAAGAACAGCGGTATGGCAAACAGAACCAGATTTTTGGTAATAGAACCTTTAGTCATATGTTAATGCTCTCTTTATGGTCAGTTTATAATTATCCCGTTTTGTTTATTATCACAAGATATTGTTTAGGTTTTTTAGCCATTGTTTATGAACGAAGTACTTGAAAAAGCCTATAATTATAATATCTTAATCGTTTAAGTAAATTATGGATCCGGTTTTCACAAAAGGAGGATATGAAAAAATGGATACAGCATATAGTGTATACAGGGAACTGCTTATCTGGGACAACCAAAAAAGAAGAGCCGCTATCATCAAAGAGCAGAAAAAGACTCTCGCAATTTCCATCGCTCTTGTAACTCTTCTCACATCCGTCACAGTAGCCGCAATATTCTGGGGAACAAGCATCACACCCAAGGCCGTAAGCGAATCTCCCAGGATCAAGTACTACACCACTCATACCGTAAGCGCATCCGAATCATTATACACCATTTCACAGGACTATGTTAGCAGTGAATATGCCGGGATTGATGCCTATATGTACGAGGTCTGCAGCATCAACCACATCGAAGACGCAAACGCCCTCAAGGACGGAGAGATGCTGATCCTCCCCTACTACTCCTCAGAATTCAGGGAGTGATATCCTTCCCGTCAAGCACCGCCTCCCTGAGATTGTCCTCTGTGTCGTAGGCCATTTTCAGGGAAAAGAACTCTCGTCTTTCCTCAAGAAGTCTGAAAAAAATCTTATCTCCTTCCCATAAGTTCAGGTCATAGACATCTTTTTTCCCAACAAAAACAAGCTCTCCCTCATTGCAGGAAATAGGATCCCCATCGGGGCAGGGGGCCGTAAA
>JAILFT010000058.1 GCA_024697425.1 Butyrivibrio sp.
GTCTGGAAGCTCGTCGGGCTCATAACCCGAAGGTCATAGGTTCAAATCCTGTCCCCGCTACTCATGCCTAGATAGCTCAGTTGGTAGAGCAGAGGACTGAAAATCCTCGTGTCGTTGGTTCGATTCCGACTCTAGGCATCTTTTTGATTAATGCGGACTCAGCAAACAGGAAATGTTTACTGAGTTTTTTTATGCTTTTTTTATTGTATCTTCTATCATATGTGTTACGATAAAGAAAACTTACGGAGAACACTATAATGCACAGATTATCCACCGAGGACAAAGAGATCATCAAGAAGGTTCTGGATGTAAAGGGATACGATCCTGATACCTTCGATCCTAAGATTCTTGATGACATGGAGTCCAATGAAGAATATAAAGCTATTGTCCATAAATATGGCAATGAGATCTTAAGCAGCGAGAACTATCAGATGCTTAAGACCTTTATTCAGCATGGCAATGTTACTGTATATGAGCACTGCCTTCATGTAACTTTGTGTGCCATCAAGCTGAATTATAAACTTGGAATTCGTGCCAGAGAGCGTGAACTTGTGCGAGGAGCTCTTTTGCATGATTATTTCCTTTATGACTGGCATTATGCGGATTCTCCGCTCAATGAGCATCCCAAGCTTCACGGATTTTATCATCCGGGAATTGCCTTAAGGAATGCAACCAAGGACTTTGTTCTCTCGGAGAGAGAGAAGGATATAATAAGAAAGCATATGTGGCCCATGACTGTTATACCGCCCAGGTGCAGAGAGGCCTGGCTGGTATGCCTTGCGGACAAATATGCCTCCACTCTTGAGACTTTAAAGCTCAAGAAAGGAAAGATCAGAGTAGAAGATTATGCCTGATATGTACAGCGAACTCAGTAAACTGGCAGAAAGCGATATGTATCCTTTCCATATGCCGGGACATAAAAGAAATCTTGAGAGCACCCCGTTTAAGGGTGCTTTTCGCTGTGATATTACAGAGATAGATGACTTCGATAATCTTCATGATGCATCAGGGCTTATAAAGGATTGCCAGGACAGGGCAAACAAGCTCTATGGGGCGGATGAGACTTTTTTCCTTGTTAACGGGAGCACTTGCGGTGTACTTGCAGCTGTGTCTGCAGTAGCAGGTCAGGACGATTCCGTACTTGCAGCAAGGGGAAGTCACAAGGCTTTCTATCATGCGGTATATCTTAGGAAGGCAAAAGTAAAATATCTTCCATATAAAATTGACAAATCTTTGAATATCCCTGAGCCCTATACTGCTAAGGAGATAGAGGCGGCAATTACAGACGATACAAAGGCGGTGTTTATCACATCCCCCACCTATGAGGGGAAGTGCTCAGACATAAGAGCAATAGCAGATGTATGCCATGAAGCAGGAATACCTCTTGTTGTAGATGCGGCTCACGGAGCGCATTTTGGCTTTGGAGATAGCAGCAGGATTCCGGAGAACGCGGTTTCTCAGGGAGCGGACATTGTGATCCACAGTGTTCATAAGACTCTTGGGTCCATGACTCAGACAGCACTGCTCCATGTACAGGGAAATCTGATTGACAGAGATAAGCTCAAGAGATTTTTGAGGATATATCAGTCCAGCAGCCCTTCTTATGTTCTTATGGCTTCAATCGATCTTTGTATGAAGGAGATGGAAGACCACGGCTATGAGAGAATGGAGAATTTCCTTAAATACAGAGATAAGCTGGATAGCGGGATTGCAAATTGCAAAAACATCAGGGTACTTGCGGCTGACAAATGCACTGACCCCGGAAAAGTGCTTATTTATGATGCTTCCGTGGCAATGACAGGACAGCAGATATATGATATACTGCGTGAAGAATTTATGCTTCAGCTTGAGATGGCAGGAGAAAAAGGGGCTTTGGCTATCATAACAGGCTGGGATACAGAGGAAGGTATAGACAGGCTCACAGAGGCTCTCACCCGGATAGATGATCATATTTCGGATATGATAACGGAACATGTATATGCCGAGGATGCTATAAACGCTAAGCCGCAGACTCT
Organism: Butyrivibrio sp.; assembly: GCA_024697425.1. Lineage (GTDB taxonomy): Bacteria > Bacillota > Clostridia > Lachnospirales > Lachnospiraceae > Butyrivibrio. The sequence continues at coordinate 2,016 of JAILFT010000058.1, forward strand.
TTTCCCGGGAAAAGAAAATGTGGAGGCTATAGAGCTTCCGAGAGCAGTGATGATGCTGCATGAGGCCTGGGATGCCGGGATGGAAGTTGTGCCGCTTGAGGAGGCGGCCGGAAGGATAAGCGGGGATTTTGTGAATCTGTATCCTCCGGGGATTCCGCTTATAGTTCCGGGAGAGGAAATAACTTCGCAGTTTATCAGCGATATTGAGCGGTATATGTCAATAAAACTTAATGTACAGGGTGTTTTGGATATAGGAAATAAGGGTATAATAGATAAGAGAGGAATTTTATGCGTAAAACAAAAATAATTTGCACAATTGGACCTGCCAGCGAGAGCGAGGAGAAGCTTAAAGAGCTGATGCTTGCCGGCATGAACGTTGCCAGGTTTAATTTTTCACATGGATCCCATGAGGAGCACAGAAGGAAGTTCGAGCGAATCAGGAAACTGAGGGATGAACTGGAGCTGCCTGTTGCTACCATGCTTGATACAAAGGGCCCAGAGATCAGACTTAAGGATTTTAAGGATCACAAGACTGAGCTGACAGCGGGCCAGACCTTCACACTGACCGCAAGGGAAGTTGAGGGAACCAACGAGGAAGTTTCCATTACTTACAAGGAGCTGACCAAGGACTGCAAGAGCGGAATGACTATTCTTCTTGATGACGGTCTTATTGAGCTCCATGTTGAGAATGTTACCGATACGGATATTGTCTGCACCGTTGTTAACGGCGGACCTATTTCAGATAAGAAGGGTGTCAATGTTCCCGGAGCAGAGCTTACAATGCCCTACCTTAGCGCACAGGACAGATCGGACATCGAGTTTGGCTGTGATCAGGGCTTTGATTTTGTAGCTGCTTCTTTTGTCAGGACCAAAGAGGATGTTCTTGCAATCAGACAGATCCTTGAAAGCAAAAACAGCCCCATGAAGATAATTGCAAAGATCGAGAGTACTCAGGGGCTTAACCATCTTGAAGAGATCCTGGATGCAGCTGACGGAATCATGGTTGCCAGAGGCGACATGGGCGTGGAGGTTCCTTTTGAGGAGGTTCCCGTATTCCAGAAGAAGATGATCAAAATGGCTGAGGCTGCAGGTAAATACGTTATCACCGCAACACAGATGCTGGATTCCATGATCCATCATCCCCGTCCCACAAGGGCAGAGTGCACCGACGTTGCCAATGCCATCTATGACGGAACTACAGCGACAATGCTCTCCGGCGAGACCGCAGCGGGAGATTATCCTGTAGAGGCTCTTAAGACCATGGTACGTATTGCTGAGAGAACAGAAGCCGATATAGATTATGTAGGAAGACTTAAAAAGAGGGACTATGCTCCCAGCGATGACACCACAGCAATTTCCCATGCTACCTGTAATATTGCAGCGGAGCTCAATGCTGATGCCATCCTTACAGTAACCATGTCAGGGTTCACTGCCAGCATGGTATCCATGTACAAACCAAATTGCAAGATCATTGCATGCACCATAAATCCTACTGTCTGCAGACAGCTTAACCTTATGTTCGGCGTGACACCTCTGCACATCAGGCAGGAAGATACAGCGGACGAGCTCTTCAGAGAGGCTATCAACTCCGCGAAGGCTGCGGGATATCTTAAGACCGGCGACAAGGTTGTTATCACCGCAGGTGTGCCTCTGGGAATTCCCGGCCGCACCAATATGATCAGAGTAGAAGAGATTGGATAAGACAAAGCTGACATGGGTAAGATATTTCTTTTGATGGGGAAGAGTACTTCCGGGAAGGATACCATCTACAAAAAGTTAATACTGAATGAGAACCTTTCCCTGAGGAAAGTTGTACCCTACACCACAAGGCCCATGAGGGATGGCGAAACTGACGGGGTTCAGTATTTTTTCAAGAACGATGATGAATACAGGGCTTTAAGGGACAGCGGAAAGATCATCGAGGAGAGATGCTATTACACCAACTACGGGGAGTGGCGCTACTTCACTGTGGATGATGAGCAGATAGACCTTTCTGCCGGGGATTATCTGGTAATAGGAACCCTCGAGTCCTACTGCTACATCAGAGATTATTTCGGAAAAGAAAATGTGGTGCCCCTTCTCATTGACGTGGATGCCCGCATAAGGCTTGAGAGGGCAATGCACAGGGAAGCCAAGCAGGAGCATCCCAAGTATGACGAGATGTGCAGGCGATTCCTTGCAGATGAAGAAGATTTTAAGGAAGAGAAGATCAAAGAGGCCGGGGTTGACCAAAGATTCTACAACAACGGCGCCATTGAGGACTGCATAAACAGCATCACCGAATATATAGAGGATATCATAAGAACTGACAGGTAACTGTACTTATCATGAGGGCTTGGTATGGATATTAAGGTAAGCAACGTAACACCGACCACGCAGGCTCCCGCACCGGAACAGGTTCAGGAGGCAAATGGTGATTTCAAATTTGTGCTCACAAGTAAGCTTGAGGACACAGGTCTTGCCGAGCGCCTTAATATCATGATGCAGGACATCGTTCAGCAGGGAGAGCGCATCTCCAAGAAGAATGATATCAAGGACATGCAAAGGTACAGGATCCTCATCAAGGATTTCCTCAACGAAGTGGTCACAAGGTCACATGTCTTTTCCAGGGAAAATTTCCTGGACAGAAAGGGAAGACACAGAGTTTACGGCATCATCCGTCAGGTGGACAAGGAGCTGGATGAACTGGCTCAGGAGCTGGTGAAGGATGAGTGCAACAACATAGAGATACTTGCGAAGATAGGGCAGATTCAGGGGCTGCTTCTGGATATCTTCACTTAAGGGGAGCAAAAGGGGACGTAGTAATGGCGGATTTTTCCGATATCATAGATCAGCAGCAGATGAAGGAGCATATGCAGCACGGGCTGGAGTCCGGCAAGATTTCCCATGCCTACATCATTTCCGGTGAGAAGGATTCGGGAAAAGAGTTCATTGCCGGGATTTTTGCCAAGGCTCTTTTGTGCGAGAACAGGCAGGATCGAAACGGCTATCACGAGGCCTGCAACAAGTGTCCTTCCTGTATCAAGGCCATGGCGGGAAGTCATCCCGATCTTATCACCCTGGTTCCCGAGAAACCCACCAGTATCGGAGTCGATGACATCAGAGCCAAGGTCAGGGACGATGTCATGATAAAGCCCTACGAAAGCAGATATAAGATCTACATTATTCCCGAGGGGGAAAAAATGACTCCGGCTGCGCAGAACGCACTCTTAAAAACTCTCGAGGAGCCGCCTTCTTATATTGTTATCATTATTCTCACCAGCAATCTCAATGCATTTTTACCCACTATTATAAGCAGATGTATCGTGCTTCCCATGAAGCCCGCTTTAGATGATTCCATCAGGAAATTTCTTATGGAAGAGCAGGGGGTAGTGGATTACAAGGCAAGTCTTTGTGCGGCTTTTGCCAGGGGAAATGTGGGCAAAGCCTTGAACCTTGCTTCCAACGAGAGATTTGAGAATTTAAGGACCGGTACCGTGGACTTTATGGCCAAGGTCAAGAGCCTGAGCACCTCAGAGGCCATGGAGAGACTCCATACTCTGCTGGCAGCACCGGAATCAGCAGAAAAATCCGAAAAAGCAGAAAAAGCTGAGAAAGCCGAAAAAGCTGAAAAAACCTCAAAGAAGGGCATAGATATGGAGCAGTACGAGGATTTCATGGACGTACTCATCTTCCTTCTCAGGGATTTTCTGGTGTTTAAGGCCACCGGGGATGATAGTCACTTGATTTTCTCTGATAAGGTATCGTATATTAGAAGTGCTACCAAAACCTGCACTTATGAGGGCATTGGCAGCATGATAAAGGATATGGAGATCGCCAAAAACCGTGTGAACTCCAACGTTAATATAGATTTGGCCCTGGAGCTGATGCTCCTTGGCATGAAGGAGAATTTATGACAAAAGTAATCGGCGTCAGATTCAGATCTGCCGGCAAGATATATTTCTTTTCACCGGGAAAATATACCATCAAAAAAGGTGACCACGTTATTGTGGAGACAGCCCGGGGCGTTGAATACGGAACCGTGGTCTGCGACCCCAAGGACGTTGAGGACGATCAGGTGATCAAGCCCTTAAAGACAGTACTTCGGACCGCCAGCACCAAGGACGAGGAGCAGGAGGCTGCCAACAGGGTAAAAGAGAAAGAGGCTTTCAAGGTATGTCTTGAGAAGATCAGGAAGCACAACCTTGAGATGAAGCTCATTGATGCGGAGTACACCTTTGACAACAACAAGATCCTTTTCTACTTTACTGCGGACGGAAGGATCGATTTCAGAGAACTGGTAAAAGACCTGGCGGCTGTATTCAAGACCAGGATTGAGCTCAGACAGATCGGCGTAAGAGACGAGACCAAGATTATAGGCGGCTACGGTATTTGCGGAAGACCTCTTTGCTGCCATTCTTATCTTTCGGATTTTGTACCGGTTTCCATTAAGATGGCCAAGGAGCAGAGCCTTTCACTTAATCCCACCAAGATTTCCGGCGTTTGTGGAAGACTTATGTGCTGCCTTAAGAATGAGGAAGATGTCTACGAGGAGCTTAACCGCAAGATGCCCGGTGTTGGCGATTTCTGTGTTGCCAAGGACGGACTTTCCGGCGAGGTATCTTCAGTCAACATTCTCAGACAGACAGTTAAGATCCTTGTGGATGTAGACGATGAGAAAGAGGTTCACGAGTACAAGCTCGAGGAACTTGAATCCATAAAGAAGAAACAGAAAAAGAGAAATATCAACAACGGCGGTGGCAAGAAGAACTCTCAGGAAGATGCAGACATAAAAGAGCTGGAGAAGCTTGAGAAGATCGAGAAACAGGAAGGAAAGTCAAAGCTTGGGGACAATTGAACTTAAGCCCGGAGAGCGTCTTGATGATCTTCAGAGAAACGGATTTCAGATAATCCAGGATCCGGAGCGATTCTGTTTCGGTATGGATGCGGTTCTTTTGTCCGGATTTGCCAGGGCCAAAGAGGGAGAGCGGGTATTGGACCTGGGAACGGGTACCGGTATCATTCCCATCCTGATGGCGGGTAAGACGAAGGCCAAAGAGCTGGTGGGTCTTGAGATCCAGGAAGAGAGCGCCGAGATGGCCGGCAGGAGCGTGGCGCTTAACGATCTTCAGGACAGAGTTAAAATTGTACAAGGTGATATCAGGGAGGCAGGGCAGATTTTTGACGCTGCCTCTTTTGACGTGGTTACAAGTAATCCCCCCTACATGATAGGCGGACATGGACTGAAGAACCCCGATGCACCGAAGGCCATCGCAAGACACGAGGTTTTGTGCGACCTTGAGGATGTTATCAGTGCTGCGGCCAGGTGCCTTAAGTCAGGAGGCAAGTTCTACATGGTCCACAGGCCCTTCAGGCTTGCGGAGATCATGGTGATGATGCACGAGTATCACTTAGAGCCCAAGAGAATGCAGCTGGTATATCCTTACGCAGACAAGGAGCCCAACATGGTGCTCATTGAGGGGGCAAGAGGCGGAAGATCAAGGCTCACTGTTGAGAAGCCTCTTATTATATACGAGAGCGAAGGAAAGTATACACCGGAGATCTACGATATTTACGGGTATTGAGACAGGGTATCACTCCGGAACGGGCGCTGACTTTAGCGACTTGCGAGGTAAGACAATATGGCAGGAAAACTGTATTTGTGCGCAACTCCCATAGGCAATCTGGATGACATGACCTTCAGGGTTCTGGAGACCTTGAAGGAGGTTGACCTTATTGCTGCGGAGGACACCAGGAACAGCATAAAGCTTTTAAATCATTTCGATATTCATACTGAGATGACCAGCTATCACGAGTATAATAAATATGATAAGGCAAGATGGCTCATCGAGAAGATGCTCTCGGGAACCAATGTGGCTCTTATAACCGACGCGGGAACGCCGGCTATTTCAGATCCCGGAGAGGTTCTGGTGGCAGAGTGCCACAAGGCGGGTATCACGGTTACATCATTGCCGGGGCCTGCGGCTTGTATAACGGCATTGACACTGTCGGGGCTTTCCACAAGAAGGTTCTGCTTTGAAGGGTTCCTTCCTTCCGCTTCGGATGACAAGAAGGGCAGAAGGCAGATACTGGAAGACCTTAAGGACGAGAGCAGGACGATGATTGTCTACGAGGCGCCCCATCACCTGAGGGCTGCGCTGGAGGATCTTTATGAGACCCTGGGAGACCGCAGGATATCCATTTGCCGGGAGCTCACCAAGAAGTTTGAGGAAGTGACACTGACTACTCTGAAGGACGCAATCTCTTTTTACAGGGATAATGAACCCAGGGGTGAATACGTGCTGGTGATCGAGGGAAAGAGCCTTCAGCAGCAGGAAGAGGAGAAGAAGGCTTCCTGGCAGGAGATGAGCATTCAGGATCATATGAAATTCTATGAAGATCAGGGCGTGCCCCATAAGGACGCCATGAAGAAAGTGGCAGCAGACAGAGGTGTGGGGAAAAGAGACATCTACCAGGCGCTGCTGGACACGTAAAAAGGGGGATTGATCATGGAAGATAAAATTCTTTTGGCGAAGAGACCGCCCATGGGCTGGAACAGCTGGGACTGCTACGGAGCAGCCGTCAACGAGGAGCAGCTTCTTGGAAATGCGGAATATATGGCAAAGCATCTTAAGGAATTCGGCTGGGAATATGTGGTGTGCGACATCCAGTGGTACGAGCCCGAGGCCGATTCCCATGAATATCACAAGTTTGCGCCCCTTGAGATGGACAAGTACTCAAGGCTTATGCCTGCGGTAAACAGATTTCCGTCAGCAGCAAAGGGCAAGGGCTTTAAACCCATTGCGGACAGAATCCATGACATGGGACTTAAGTTCGGAATCCATATCATGAGGGGAATCCCGCGCCAGGCAGTCCACAAGAACACCGCTATTCTGGGAACTGACGCAACGGCAAGGGATATTGCCCATCCTTCAAGCATCTGCAAGTGGAATACTGATATGTACGGTGTGGATCCCAAGGCAGAAGGCGCCCAGGAATATTATGACTCCATATTCAAGCTCTACGCCGAGTGGGGCGTTGACTTTGTGAAAGTCGACGATATAGCAAGAACCGACTACACTCCCGAGGCTCCCGGAGCAGCGGTAAAAGAACTTGAGCTGATCCGCAGGGCTATTGATAACTGCGGAAGAAGTATGGTCCTTAGTCTTTCACCGGGACCGGCAAAGCTTGATGAGAAAGATTCTCTTTTGGAGAATGCCAATATGTGGCGCATGACCGATGACTTCTGGGATGACTGGAAGCTTCTCTACAACATGTTTGAGACCGCCCACAAGTGGGAAGGCGTAGGAACTAAGGGCCATTGGCCCGACTGCGACATGCTGCCCCTTGGAAGGCTCTGCATGTGCAACGAGGAGAACGGAGAAAAGGGCCATTATACGCGCCTTACCCATGATGAGCAGAAGATACTGATGACCCTGTGGTGCATCTTCAGATCTCCTCTTATGTTCGGTGGGGATCTTCGAGAGAATGACGAGTTTACGCTGTCTCTTTTGACCAATGAAAGACTTCTGGAAATGCACAAAAAGGGCCGTAAGCCAAAGGAGATCTACAGGAAGAAAGACCTGGTGATCTGGCGCAGCAGGACCAAGGACGGCAGAATATATCTGGCAATCTTCAATATCGGGGAAAAGAGCCAGAGCCACAAGATAAAGTTTAAGGACCTGGGCCTTACGGGGCCCGAGGCGAAGGCAGTTGATGTCTGGAGCGGAATGAGCGGCATTGTAAAGGACAAGGAGAGCGTGGATATGGAGCCTCACACGGTGGAATGCTATGAGATAGAGGCTCCTGAAGAACCTGAGAAAGAAGTGTGGCAGTATTTACAGTAATTTTATAGATTTTTGAGATGAAATTATTGTGAAACCTTTGACTTTGTAGTATAAAATAAAGTGATAGTCGAAATTTGCGGCTTCATTTCCATGTGTATCTGCGAATTATCTGGATATTTGAAATATCAGATCTTTCGTAAAAAAAATAAAGAGAAGAGAGGTTATCTAAATGGCAAACATCGATTTAACCAAGTACGGTATCACAGGTACAACCGAGATCGTTCACAACCCTGCATACGACGCACTGTATGAGGAAGAGATGAAGAAGGATCTTACCGGATACGAGAAGGGTCAGGAGACAGAGCTTGGCGCTGTTAACGTTATGACCGGTATCTACACAGGACGTTCACCTAAAGATAAGTACATCGTTATGGACGAGAACTCCAAGGACACTGTATGGTGGACAACTGACGAGTACAAGAACGACAACCACCCTATGTCAGAGGAGACATGGGCAAAGGTTAAAGAGATCGCTAAGAACGAGCTTTCAAACAAGAGATTGTTCGTTGTTGATGCTTTCTGCGGTGCCAACAAGGACACACGTATGGCAGTTCGTTTCATCATGGAGGTTGCTTGGCAGGCTCACTTCATTAAGAACATGTTCATCCAGCCTACAGAGGAAGAGCTCGCAAGCTTTGAGCCTGACTTCGTAGTTTACAACGCATCACTTGCTAAGGTTGATGATTATAAGGCACTTGGCCTTAACTCAGAGACCTGCGTAGCATTCAACATCACAAGCCGTGAGCAGGTTATCATCAACACATGGTACGGCGGAGAGATGAAGAAGGGTATGTTCTCAATGATGAACTATTACCTTCCTCTTAAGGGCATCGCTTCCATGCACTGCTCAGCTAACACAGATATGAACGGTGAGAACACCGCAATCTTCTTCGGTCTTTCAGGAACAGGTAAGACCACACTTTCAACAGATCCTAAGAGACTCCTCATCGGTGATGACGAGCACGGCTGGGACGACAACGGAGTATTCAACTTCGAGGGCGGCTGCTATGCTAAGGTTATCGGCCTTGATAAGGATTCTGAGCCAGATATCTACAACGCTATCAAGAGAGATGCTCTTCTCGAGAACGTAACAGTAGCAGAAGACGGCAAGATCGACTTTGATGATAAGAGCGTTACAGAGAATACTCGTGTATCTTATCCTATCAACCACATCAAGAACATCGTTCTTAACGTACATCCTACATCTTCAGGCCCTGCTGCACAGAATGTTATCTTCCTTTCAGCTGATGCATTCGGAGTACTTCCTCCTGTATCAATCCTGACACCTGAGCAGACACAGTACTACTTCCTTTCAGGCTTCACAGCTAAGCTTGCAGGAACAGAGAGAGGCATCACAGAGCCTACACCTACATTCTCAGCTTGCTTCGGCCAGGCATTCCTTGAGCTTCATCCTACAAAGTACGGTGAGGAGCTTGTAAAGAAGATGCAGAAGTCCGGCGCTAAGGCTTACCTGGTTAACACAGGTTGGAACGGCACAGGCAAGAGAATCTCCATCAAGGATACACGTGGTATCATCGATGCTATCCTTAACGGCGATGTAAACAAGGCTGAGACCAAGAAGATCCCGATCTTCGACTTCGAAGTTCCTACATCACTTCCCGGAGTTGATCCTGCAATCCTTGATCCTCGTGACACTTATGCTGATGCTTCCGAGTGGGAAACAAAGGCTAAGGATCTTGCAGAGAGATTCATCAAGAACTTCGCTAAGTATGAAGGCAACGATGCCGGTAAGGCACTTGTTGCTGCAGGTCCCAAGCTTTAATCTTTAAGACTTAGGTATCTGATAATTAAGTAAATAATTAAGGCGCTGTGTCAGTGATGACGCAGCGCCTTTTGTATTGGCCTTATGTATCAGGTATTATGCCTGATGTCTTATGGTTTGACCTGTATGTAACAGAGATTATCTGTTTAATTCGTGCTCCAGTGAAGCCTTAACAAATCCTGAGAATAGAGGATGAGGTCTGTTGGGCCTTGACTTAAGCTCCGGATGAGCCTGTGTAGCCATGTGGAAGGAGTTTGAAGGAAGCTCGATCATCTCAACGATCCTTCCGTCAGGAGACATTCCGCAGAGCTTCATGCCGTTCTGAACCAGCACGTTTCTGTAGTCGTTGTTGACCTCGTACCTGTGACGATGACGCTCGGTGATATTCTCTGAACCGAAGAGCTCGAAGGCCTTTGAATCCTTGTCCAGTACGCAGGGGTATGATCCAAGACGAAGGGTTCCGCCGATATCCTCCACACCGTTCTGATCCGGTAAAAGAGCTATCATCGGGTGCTGAGTGTTGGGATCAAATTCAATTGAATGGGCATCGGTATAGCCCACAACGTTTCTTGCAAATTCAACAATGGCCAGCTGCATTCCAAGGCACAGTCCAAGGTAAGGCAGATTGTTCTCTCTGGCGTACTTGATGGCGGTGATCATTCCCTCGATACCTCTGTCGCCGAAGCCACCGGGAACCAGAAGTCCGTCTACATCAGAGAGGAACTCGGCCACATTGTCTTCAGTAACTTCCTCGGAATCGATCCACTTGATATCAACGGCAGTCTGATTGGAGATTCCGCCGTGCTTTAAAGCTTCAACTACGCTGATGTATGCATCGTGGAGCTGTGTGTACTTACCTACAAGAGCAACTCTGACTGTGTGCTTCATGGAGTAGAGGGTGTCTACCATTGCCTTCCAGTCTGTAAGGTCGGGCTCGGGACACTCAAGTTCAAGACATTCACAGGCAACCTGAGCCAGATGCTCTTTTTCCATTGCAAGAGGAGCTTCATATAAATGCTCAAGATCCAGGTTGTTTAGAACGTGACTTGCGGGAACATTACAGAAAAGAGCTATCTTGTCCTTGGTCTCCTGATCAAGCTCCAGCTCGCTTCGGCATACGATAACGTCGGGCTGAAGTCCCATTCCCTGCATGGTCTTAACCGCTGACTGAGTAGGCTTGGTCTTGATCTCCTGAGAGCAGCGAAGGTAAGGGATCAGGGAAACAAGAATGAGCATTGCATTCTCATGTCCAACCTCGTGCTGGAACTGTCTTATTGCCTCAAGGAAAGGCTGGCTCTCGATATCTCCCACGGTGCCGCCCACCTCGATGATGGCGATCCTGGTCTCATCGTCGGTAAAGTTGCGGTAGAACTTGCTCTTTATCTCATTGGTAATATGGGGGATAACCTGAACCGTGCGTCCGCCGTAGTCACCGCGGCGCTCCTTCTGAAGCACGGACCAATAGATCTTACCTGTTGTAACGTTGGAGTTCTTATCAAGATTCTCATCGATGAATCTCTCGTAGTGTCCAAGATCAAGATCGGTCTCGGTTCCGTCCTCGGTTACGAATACCTCTCCGTGCTGGACAGGGTTCATTGTTCCCGGATCGATATTGATGTAGGGGTCGAACTTCTGCATGGTTACCTTATAACCGCGGGCTTTAAGAAGTCTGCCCAGTGATGCAGCGGTTATTCCCTTTCCAAGACCGGATACAACACCACCAGTCACAAAGATGTACTTTACAGCCATTTTTCTTTTTCCTCCATATGATAATTTATAGTTTTTTAAGATTTAGCGGGGTTTTATCATTGCAATAATGAATTGTACACGATATAATTTCTATCTATAGTGCTGAGATGTTACAATTGAAACTGATAATGTGATAAAATAAATTGCCCACACCATACGCTATTATAGCATGAACGGGCATCAGGAAGTAGGAAAATATATGGATAATAATCAAAATCAGAGAAATAATAATCCCATGGGCGGGAATAACGGTAATTCCCCCAGGAAACAGAACATAATCCTTCTTTTGGTGGCGGCCCTTGTTACCATGATATGCATGACATATTTCCTCAGGGCATTTTCAGAGAATACCAACAGAGAGATTACCTATACCGAATTCATTTCCATGGTGGAGAACAAGGAGATCGAGAGAGTTGTCATCGAAGATGACCGAATCGACATCTACCCCAAGGAGACCAAGGAAGAGGATCAGCTGGGAGTCGGCTACTACTATTTTGCCGGCGCAACCACGGTGACCTATTACACAGGAAAGGCTGAGGAAGACAGCGTCCTCACCCAGAGAATGCTGGAAAACGGTGTTGAAGTCAGCAGCGAGGTTCCGGACAGTTCTGGTGCGATCCTTTCCTTTATCATGTATTACATCGCACCGATCCTTCTTATGTGGCTTCTTCTGTCCCTGATCTTCAGAAGGATGGGACGAGGCGGCGGACCCTTAAGCGTTGGCAAGAGCAATGCCAAGGTTTATGTTCAGAAGGAGACCGGAGTTACCTTCAAGGATGTAGCAGGCGAGGACGAGGCAAAAGAGTCTCTGGTGGAAGTTGTAGACTTCCTTCACAATCCCAGTAAATATGCCAAGATCGGAGCCAAGCTTCCCAAGGGAGCCCTTCTTGTGGGACCTCCCGGAACAGGTAAGACACTGCTTGCAAAGGCTGTTGCAGGTGAAGCTCATGTTCCTTTCTATTCACTGGCAGGTTCTGACTTCATCGAGCTGTATGTCGGTGTAGGCGCCAGCCGTGTGAGAGATCTTTTCAGCGAAGCAAGTAAGAATGCACCCTGCATTATATTCATAGACGAGATTGATGCCATCGGACGAAGCCGTGACAGCAAGTACGGCGGTGGCAATGAGGAGAGAGAGCAGACTCTTAACCAGCTCCTTTCCGAGATGGATGGATTTGATTCCTCCAAGGGCGTACTGATCCTCGGAGCTACCAACAGACCTGAGATCCTGGATAAGGCGCTTCTTCGTCCCGGTCGTTTTGACAGACGTATCATCGTTGATAAGCCCGATCTTAAAGGAAGAGAAGAGATCCTCAAGGTTCATTCCAAGGATGTTAAGATGGATGAGACCGTTGATCTTAAGGGAATCGCCCTGGCAACCAGCGGTGCAGTAGGCTCCGATCTTGCCAACATGATCAACGAGGCAGCCATCAACGCTGTTAAGGCTCACAGAGAGTATGTTTGCCAGCAGGATCTTATGGAAGCCGTTGAGCAGGTTCTTGTGGGCAAGGAGAAGAAGGACAGGATCCTCAGCAAGGAAGAGAGGAAGATTGTCTCCTACCACGAGGTTGGACACGCGCTTATCAGCGCGGTTCAGAAGAACACAGAGCCCGTACAGAAGATCACTATTGTTCCCAGAACCATGGGAGCCCTCGGATATGTTATGCAGGTTCCCGAGGATGAGAAATATCTTCAGACCAAGGATGAGCTTATTGATGACATCATCGTTTCTCTCGGCGGAAGAGCAGCTGAGGAAGTTATCTTCAACACTGTTACCACCGGAGCCGAGAACGATATCGAGAAGGCCACCAATATGGCCCGCAGCATGATCACCATGTTCGGTATGAGCGACAAGTTCGGTCTCATGCAGCTTGAGTCGATACAGAACAGATACCTTGACGGAAACAGAGTTCTCAACTGCAGCGATCAGACAGCAGCTGAGGTTGATGCCGAGGTCAAGAAGCTTCTTGCAGAGTGCTATGATAAGGCTAAGCAGATCATCAGGGATCACCTTGATGCCATGGACAAGATTGCACAGTTCCTTATTGAGAAAGAGACAATTACCGGTAAGGAATTTATGAAGATCTACCGTGAGGTTGAGAATATTCCCGAACCTACAGAGGAAGAGCAGGAGGCTGCCAAGAGAGGCAGGATCTATGCTACAAGAGCTGAGTCGGCTCTTGTGGGAGAGAATGTTCCCATCAAGTCCAAGGAGGAATCAAAGGAGGAGCCTAAGGCAGAACCTGAGGACACAAGCGTTGATGAGCCGCAGTTCCGGGAGGCTTTTAAGGAGAGCAACAATCAGTATGAAAATCCTGTAGAGAAGCAGGAAGAAGAGTCCGGGTCTTCGGAAGCTGAAGCCGAAGTTGATCCCGAACCTGTGCAGACACAGAACGGAAGCGTATTCTCCCACGTTCCCGAGGATTTTGATAAGAAGAACTAAACAGTTTATTGCAGCAGGCTGTCGCCGGAAACCGGCGGCGGCCTGTTTTTTTGCACGTGATATCGTTGAGCGCCTGTTGAAAAGCAGTGAAACAAAATTTCGAGAATATTGATACGAATAAAAAATTGTTGCGGAATTAACAATCTTCAAATATAATCAAAATGTTGTTTATAAAAATTTAATAAAGTATTTACCACAAGGGGAATGAGGGGCTCCGCGCGGTAGGTAAGCAAGTACAAAATATTAGTTAGGAGGAGTGGTCAGTATGAAGCCAGCTAATGTTAAGTCTCGCATGCTCAAGAGACTTATCCCGGTACTTCTTGTCCCTGTGGTTCTTAGCAGCAATTTTGCCGCTATCAATGTATCTGCGGACGAAGAGACCGTAATCGAAGCAAATTCACAAAACGAAACAATTGAAAATGAAACACCTGCAGCAGAGGAAACTCCTGCGGTAGAAGAGACACCTGCGGAAGAGGAAGCTCCCGCTGAGGAAGTTGTTCCCGCTGAGGGAGAAAACCTTTCCCAAGAGCAGACTCCTGCAGAGGAGAACGTGACAGAGGGAGAGCCCGTTGTTACTGCTCCTGAGGGAGAAGCCCCTGCAGAAACAGTTGCCCCTGCCGAAGGCGAACCCGAAGAGGTCGAGGAGACCGAAGAGGAAACTGAAGAGCTGGAAGGCGAAGAGGAAGAAGAGGAAACTGAGGAAGAATCCGAAGAAGAGACTTCAGGCGTAAAGCTGCTTGGCAGAGGTCGCTGGAATCCTGAACCTGAGTACGTATCAGTTACTTTTGACGGCAACGATGCAGCATCAGAGGGAGTTTACGTCTCCTTTACAGATGAAGAGGACGCCGCTGTTGAAATGGCTTTCGGAGAGCCTGTGGACGTCTTTGCAGGATATGAAGATGATGACGCTGCCTCAATTTCCCTCAGCATCAGTGTCAAGGAACATTACAGCCTTACAAAGGTAACCTTTAACGGTGTGAATTATGGTACTTCGGAGATTATTGAAGTATCAGGAAATGATCTTAGTGATGACAACACCCTCTATGTTGAAGCAAAGAAGGATGATGGCAAAGATCCCGAAGTAACAGGAGTTACCCTTACAGGTACAGCAGCAACAGACAGCGGACTTACTTTTATTCCTGTTACAGCCGCTTCTGATGCAGTTCTCACTGTTACAGCCAAGGACGAGGCTGAAAGCGCAGTTGCACCTTCTTCAGGTATTGCCGGAGCAGAGGTGGTTATCAACGGCACAGCTGTTGATATGCGCAAAGAGCAGAATGATGACGGCACCGTTACATTTACATGGTCTCCAAGAGAAGGCGCATACAGAGTATATGAAATTGGGGAGATCACAGTAAAAGACAATTGTAACAACGATGTAAAGAAGAATGCTTCAGAGTATCTTACAGCAGATAAGATCTGCTACTACAACCCTGAGGCACCTGTCTCACTTAGTCTTGATACAAATAGTACTTCAAAAGCTTCCGATGCATGGTTCAACATTAATGATAATGCCAGACGCGCTGAGTACGATATCGTATTCACCGGCAAGTCAGTTGCTCCCGTTGATGAAATAACTGCGGTTGCAGCAGACGGAAGCGTTCATACACTTACAAGCGAGTTAAGCTGTAACTATAATGCCGGAATGCGTGCATTCTATGTTGTTGCTAAGTTCAGTGTTGATAAGACACAGGTAAGCGAAGAGTCTACAGCACTTGGAAACGGAATCAGCAATTTCACATTCATGGCTAAGCGCTACGGCGACACTGAGGCTAAAAAGATTGGCGAACACATCGTTAAGATCGATCTCACAGATATTGATGCAAGTCCTTTGAATCCTGTGTTTGATGAAGAGAACAGAGCGGCATTCCTTACCATTCCTGCTCAGTGGAATAATCCTTTAGAGAGTGGTCTTGAGTCCGGCACTGTTTCCTATAAATATACTGGACAGAAAATTGTTACAACGCATTATCAATTCCTTTGGTGGGGATGGGACGAAGAGGATGTTGTTGAATTCACTGAGGATTTCGACCCTGTCACACTCAATCTTGAAGTTGACGGAGAAAATGTGATCTATGATGCTGAGGCCGATTCTGTTACGACCAAATGTGCTTTTGAAGACATTAAGACCGATAAATCAAAAGTAATTTATGGTAAATACCAGATCCAGAGCTTAACCCTTAAGGATAAGGCCGGGAACAGTTATGAGACTATCTGTGCAACCAATGAAAAGTCATGGGGTATATTTAGGCCCATTATCACGCAGCGTTATCTTGCCGAGGAAGTTAAGCCCAAGGTCAATGACATCGTCTTCTTCAACAAGGACATTGAAGGAGAAATGAATATATATGATACCGACCTTGATAAGGTTCGTTTCACCGCCCTTGATACTGATCCTCTTTTAGGGGATTCCGTTGTTCCGGACCAGCTTGAGAATAAAGACGAACTTATTGAGGGTAAACAGATTGCTGGAACTCCGATAAAGAAGTATAAATATGCCTTCACACTGGACGAGGGCGAGTATTACTTCAAGACATGGGCAATAGACAAAGCTAAAAATGATAATGAGCTGGACAGCTACAAGATCGTCGTAGACAAGACCGCTCCCGTGGTTTCAGTAAGCTACAACGGACAGGATACACCTGCCAAGTACTACAACGCCAAGGATGGTCAGGTAAATGTTAAGCTTACAGTTACTGAGAAGTGGATGGACTTTGAGAATTCTTATGTTGAGGTGGTTGGAGTTACAGAAGACGGCAGCGATGGCACCATTAATTCAAAGAATCTCTATTCATCAGCAGAGAACTTCGGATGGAGCGGAAAAGTCGGCGACCTTACACACGAGCTGACAATCCCTGTTACCGTAGACGGAACATACCATGTTAAATACGTAGTAAAAGATCTGGCAGAAAATGGCGGTGACCTGGTTGAGCTCGAGGCAGAGTTCATCCTTGATACAAAGTCACCTGAAGTTCTCGAGTATAAGTTCACAGGTCCCGAGGCCAGAAACGGCAAGTACTACAACGATACAAGAACACTGACAGTTGTTGTTAAGGATCTTACCTTTGACACTGCTTCAAAAGCAGTTATCAACCAGGAGTATGGCACAGCCAAGCAGTCCGATTGGGAAGAGACCGGAGCTTACACCTTTACAAAGACCATTGAGTTCAAGGAAGACGGTATTTACAGCTTCGTCCTTACTCTCAAGGATCTTGCAGGCAACGCTCCTACAGTAAAAGAGGAGACAGAATTCTTTATCGATAAGACTGCTCCCAAGATTGCCGTATATTACGACAACAACAATGCAAAGAACGGATTCTATTACAAGGATGCCCGTCTTGCCACAGTAGATATCGAAGACCTTTCCTTCACCGGAGACATGGTCAGTGTAAGACAGACAGATACAGAAGATCCCGGAGCAATGCCTTCACTTGGAGGATTCTCATCATCAGGCATGAAGAACACAGCACAGATGCTCTTTGCCGATGACGGAAGCTACGCTTATGTCATCAACTGCGAAGACCTTGCAGGTAACCAGGCAGAGGCATTCACAGCTGACATGTTTGTAATTGACAGAACTATCCCTGAGGTTAAGTTCTCAGGTGTTGAGAACTTCTCAGCCAATAACGGAACCGTAGCACCTGCAGTATCCTATGTGGACAAGCACATGGACATCGAAGCAAGCTACATTTCAATGACAGGTTCCAACAACGGCGCAGTTAATCTTGCAAATACAGTAGACAGAACCGAGAACGGCTTCGTTGTTTCCTATAGCGACTTCGAGCATGTTAAGGGTATGGATGACCTCTATATCTTAAAGGCTCACGTCCTTGACCTTGCAGGCAACGAGAACGAGGATGAGCTGGTGTTCTCAGTAAACAGATTCGGTTCAGTATTCGTTCTTGGAGAGGCAACAAAGCTTCTTAACGAGCAGTACTACACAAAGGAGCCCATCGACGTATCAATCACTGAGATCAACGTTGACGAGCTCACACAGAAGACAGTTTCCATCAGCCGTGACGGAGACATCAAGGAGCTTAAGAGCGGAAGACAGTACAACGTAGCTAAGCAGGGCTCCGATACAAGCTGGAAGACATATACCTACACTGTTTCCAGGGACAACTTTGGCAAGGACGGTATCTACTCCGTAACTATCTACACCAAGGACAGAGCCACAAACGTTCAGGATAACAAGAGCAGAGACGCAGAGGTTAACTTCGCTGTTGATAAGACTGCTCCCAGTATTGTTACAGCAGGACTTAAGGAAGGAGAGGTATACAAAGAGACTTCTCACACTGTCAACATCGACGTAACAGATAACATGGGTGTAACAAACCTCACAGTATTCAAGGATGGAAAAGAGGTTGATACCTACGATGAAGAGCAGCTTGCTGCCGACAATGGCGTTGAGAGCATCACTCTTTCCGAGTCAGACAACAAGCAGGCACTTAAGTTTGTTGCAGAGGACGTGGCAGGAAACGTAACTACAGTAGAGTTTAACGATATCCTGGTTTCTACCAAAGAGACTGAGATCCTTCCTGTTGCAAGTGACTCAGAAGGAACAATGGAAGCCGAGTCTGAAGTACTTGGTGAAAAGAGAGAAAGATCCGCTATCGGATTCATCATCCTGGCACTGGGCGTAGTCGCTGCCGGAGCAGGAGCCGGTGTAACTCTCTACAAGAAGAAACAGAACTCTGCATCTGAGAATTGATAAAGGGTTTTTATGAGGCGAGAAGATGAGTAAGATTTTTAGAAAACTGATCACAACACTACTGGCTGCAAGCTTAATGCTTGCGCCGGTAAGTGTAAATGCACAGGATGAAGCATCTTTAGGGCTGTCCCTCGAGGGAATCGAGGAGGCAGCTATTGGTGCTTCTATAGAGGAAAACGAAAACACGGATGAAGCGACTGAGGAGATTTCCCTGGAAGCGGATTCTGAGGAAAAAGAATCTGATGCCCCCGCGGCAGATGGCGAAGAGAGCGAGGAAGAGCTCCCCGTATCCACAGTTGAATCCGTGGAAGAAGCCATGAACGGCGTGGTTCAGATCAATACGGTCTTTGATGATGACAGCGGCAAGAAGCATATCATCTATGGCGGAACAGGAATCCTTATCGGAAATCCTGAGAAGACAGAATATGTTATTACCAACAACCACATCGTCAATCCCGACGCAGCCACCAAAAAGGCAGCATACAAGTACTACAAGATCCCTAACAAGGATAATGCCTGGGACAACATTAAGCCCTACGTGGAAATAGTATTTGAAAATGACGTGACAGTGGCCTGTTCTGTTGTAAACTCCAGTGATAATCTGGACCTTTGCGTTCTTTCACTTTCAACACCAAATCTTAACAGAACACCCCTGACACTTTTGGTTCAGGATCCTGATGAGAAGAAAAAGCCCTACTCAACAACGGATTCTGTATACGGTCTGGGATTCCCTGAGGGCGTAAGCTATGAGAATCCTGTATTTTATTCCAAAAAGGATGTGACCATGTCCTCAGGCAAGGTTGCCAATGTCACAGACTATAACGGAGCAGATCTTATCCAGCACAACGCGCAGATTTCCGTAAATAACTGCGGTGGTCCTCTTCTTAACGACAACGGCCTTGTTATTGGAATGAATGAGCTTACAGGGGACAGCAACAATTATTACTCTCTGGATTCTACAGAGATTGCCAATATTCTGGACAGCCTTGGAATCGAATATAACAAGCTGACCCAGAGCGAGTATGAGCAGTGGCTCCACAGGAACGATGTTCCCGAGGTAAAAGAGATTGAAAAGCCTGCCATTCAGATTGTTCGTCCCGATCCCGAGCCCAGCAAGACTCCCGTATGGCTTATCGCAGTGATCATTGTTCTGGCGGTTCTTGTTGTTGCTCTTATTGCTGGTTTTGTATTCATTATGATCAGACAGAACAAGCGCTCAGAGTCAGATGACAAGAAGGATAAAAAGAAATCTCAAAAGAGCGCACAGCAGGCTCCTACCATCGACAGATTCGGAAGACCCGTAAGTCAGACCCTGAATTCAACACAGAAGCCGAATCCCCAAATGCAGATCCAGAGCAACGCAGGTTCTTTTGCCAAGGGAAATGAGACCACAACTCTCAACGTTCCTACTCAGGGAGAAGGGACCACAGTTCTTGGAGGCTCTGCAGCTCCCGCTCAGGCTAACTTCTTGGGAACACTTATCCGCAGGAAGAATGGCGAGAACATTGTGATCAACAAGAATGATTTCACCATCGGTAAGGACAGCCTGAACATTGACTTCAGAATTGCCGATAACAGCGCGATCAGCAGAAGACACGCTACTATCAAACAGGCCGGAGCAAATATCATTATCGAGGATAATTTCTCCACCAACGGAACCTTTGTAAACGGCACAAGACTTGCTGAGGGACAGACATCACCTATAAAGAGCGGCGATGTGATCATGCTTGCAAACGAGGAATTCGACTACAGAATCTGACAGATGGACCGGAAGAATTTGTAGGAACGCTTTAATGAAATAAAAAGGAATATGATGGGGCACAACTTATGAAAATTATAAGTTCACAGACTCATCTGTCATGCATATTGGATGAGGGAGAACATGTTTCGGCACTTGGAATGAAGATGCTGTCACAGATGAAGGATTCCCGCGTGATAAGCGCAGCACAGGTGGTATACAACGGAAGAGACAAGTTAATATACAGGACGGAAGACCTGGAGACGGTGGCATCCATCAGCAGCTATATCACAGCGGTAAATAAGCTCGTGATAGTCATCGGACTGGCAAAGCTGATCAAGCAGCTGGATGAGAGCGCATTTCTGGACAAGGAATTTCTGGAGGTGGAGCCGGAGGAAATTTATATTAATCCGGCAAATGGAATGCCGGGATTCATCGTTGCCCCAATAACCGGAAGTACGACCGGGATGCTCAGAAGACATTGGATGGAGAGGCTCTATCGCTCATTGTCATTCCTTCTTTTCGCAGGAGACGGAGCAGTTCCGGACGATCTCAAAGAGCTGGTTACTATGCTTGAAAGGCAGAGCCTTGAGGAGAATAACAGCGGCGAGCTTAATATTTCAGACCTTATTGCCATCTGCAATTACGTTGTAGAGAATTTCGCAGACAGGACCATTGAGAATGCCGATGATATAACTCAGACTTCCCGGGGCGGCAGAGAGGCACGTCTTAGCTATTCCGGCAGATACGGAAACTTCACCTTATTTGCCATGAAGAATGATTTCGTCATCGGAAAATCCCCTGATTGCGATGGGAAGATACCTTTTAACAACGCCATCAGCCGCAGGCACGGGTGCCTTAATATTGAGCCTTCGGGAGTTTTCTACACGGACCTTGGCAGCAGCAACCATTCGTATCTTAACGGCCGGATGCTAAACCCGGAGCAGAAAGTGGCAATAGCAAGCGGCGATACGCTGCGACTTGCGGATATGGATTTTGTTGTTGAGATATCATAAAGAATCGGAACCGTATTATGAAAGAGAAAAAAATACTCCTTATCAGCCTTGATCGGGAATATACCGAGAAGGTTGAGGGGAAAATAGCTTTTTTGCTAAATGAATATTCAAGACTTGAGATAATTGATTCCCGGGAATATCTGACAGAATACCTTAAAACAGATCATCCCAAGATAGATGTGCTGATCGCTGATGAGAGCATATATGCAGATGCACTTCGGGTTCAGCCCTCAGATAAGAGCTACAGGCTTGTGGAGGGCAGCAAGGAAGCGGATTCAGTCAGTAAGTATGAGGCTGATGAGGGAATCCTAAGCGCCATCGGAAAAGACTTCCTTAAAAATACAGAACACGTTGATGAGACAACTCATGTGATAAATGTTGTATCTGCAGATGGTGGAAGTGGGAAGACCAGGGCTGCGATTGGAATCGCCGCGCAGCTGGCAGCCCTTGGCGGCAGGGTTCTCTATATTGACGCAGAGGAAGTGCAGAACTTTGGAGAGTTTCTTCAGACGCAGGGGGATAACAAGTGGGCAAAAGATACTATGTCATTGGCCTTCATGAATCCTCAGGCGGATGCAAATGCACTTAATGAGCACATTCAGAGAGGAGCCTTCGATTATGTTCCGGCTTTCAAGTCGCCTCTTTTTGCATATAATATAGGACTTCAATCCTACTACAACATGGCAGAGGAACTGGCAGCCGGGAGGCAGTATGAGTACATTGTGATCGAACACGGAAACGCGCTGACTAAGGACCTGGCAATGTTCCTTGGAAAGAGTACCACCATAGTCATGTGTACCGATCAGGGAATCGGCGCGGCAGAGAGGATCGAGAGATTCATGGATAACCTTATCGATTTTAAGGGACAGTGTATGCTCCTGTGCAGCCAGTATGATGAGGGCGAAAGCGATTTTGGGCAGAACCCTATCGTGTACAGATATCCTGTGTGTGAGACGGTTCGAAGGCAGAGAGAAAGAACAACGCCGGAGGAGATGCTTGCAAAGGGTCTCTACAGAGCAGCCGCAGCAGCAGTCAGATAGGCAGGTTTAAACAATGGGTGAGAATATAATTGTAATTTTCAAAAGAAAAAGCGATGGCAGTGAAGTTGATCTTGAGATCCCATCAAACCTTTCAGCCAATGAGCTTATATATGGACTGAACGAGAGCTTTGGCCTTGGAATCAACATGGATAAGCCCTCGGAATGCTATCTGAGAGCAGATGAACCCAAGGCACTCATAAGAGGGGAAAGAACCCTTGAGGAATTGGGACTCAGAGATGGAACTATTATTTATTTTGATGAACGGCAGTAAAAAATGAATTTTAAGCTAACTATTTACAACAACAAACTGTATAAAGAAGTAGTGCTGACACCGGACAGTGATCGTATCACCATCGGAACCGGCAAGGA
>JAILFT010000066.1 GCA_024697425.1 Butyrivibrio sp.
ACGCTTCCAACGCCGGCAAATACACCGTCCACCACAAGGCCGTGGACCACCGGGTTTACTCCCGCTCTTTCCAAAAGAACCGAGACCTCAGCCGTTAATGCATCGATGCCCGTTTCCAGGATTCCCTGAAGGAATGCTCCAATAACATTGAAGGTAAGGAAAAATACCAGTCCCATTATCACAATGAAGGCGGGAATAGCTGTGTATTTCCCCGTAAGAATCCTGTCTATCTTCTCGCTTCGGATGTGCTCCTTGCTCTTATGAGGCTTAACAACGGTCTTGGAGCATACCTTGTCTATGAAATCGAACCTCATGTCAGCGATGGCTGCGCTTCTGTCAAGGCCGCGTTCCTTCTCCATCTGCTGAATGATGTTCTCCAATATATCTTTTTCCTTGTCATCAAGGGCAAGCTTTTCAACAATGAGCTGATCGCCCTCAACCACCTTAGTGGCGGCAAACCTCTTGGGGATGCCTTCGCGTCTTGCATGGTCTTCTATGAGATGCTCAACCGCGTGGATGCATCTGTGGACCGCGCCACCGTAGGCATTCTCGTCGCAGAAGTCGTTGATGAGGGGCTTCTCCTGATAATGCGCAATGTGGATCGCGTGGCTCACCAGCTCGTCTACGCCCTTGTTGAGGGACGCGGAAATAGGAACCACGGGAACCCCCAGCATGTCCTCCATGACGTTGATCTTGATGGTGCCGCCGTTGCCACTGACCTCGTCCATCATGTTGAGGGCCACAACCACGGGAATATCCATCTCAAGAAGCTGCATGGTAAGATACAGATTCCTCTCTATGTTGGTGGCATCTACGATGTTGATGATGGCCTTAGGCTGGTTCTCCAAAACAAAGTTTCTGGAAACGATCTCCTCACTGCTATAAGGAGACATGGAATATATTCCGGGAAGGTCAGTGACCATGGTGTTTGGATGGTTCCTTATGGCGCCGTCCTTCCTGTCCACGGTAACTCCCGGGAAGTTGCCCACATGCTGATTGGAGCCTGTAAGCTGGTTAAAAAGAGTTGTCTTTCCGCTGTTCTGGTTTCCTACAAGGGCGTAGGTAAGAAGTGTGTCCTGGGGAAGCGGGTTTTCATGCTTTTTGTCGTGGAACTTGCCGCCCTCACCAAGACCGGGATGTGAATAGGTATCCCCTTCAACAGCGGTCCTTACTTCCTCCTCTATGTCGTCTCTTACTCTTGTAACTTCTATCTTCTCTGCATCCGCAAGACGCAGCGTAAGTTCATATCCATGGAGCCGCAGCTCTATAGGGTCTCCCATGGGAGCGTATTTGACAACCTTAATCTTTGCTCCGGGAATTACGCCCATATCAAGAAAGTGCTGACGAAGAGCTCCCTCTCCACCAACAACGGTAACCTGGGCACTCTCGCCCACCTTTATGTCCTTTAATGTCATTAGAAAATCTCCACTACCCTAAAATTAGATTGAAGTCTTTTTTGACTTCCTGCCAAAAAGAAAAGAGGTTATCCTCACATGTATATAGGATAACCTCTTTAGTTCTTTTTTGCAAAAAAGATATGATCGATTACTTAGCGTAATCTGTAGCGCGGCTCTCTCTGATGATATTAACCTTGATCTGCCCGGGATATTCCATCTCGTTCTCGATCTTCTTGGCAATCTCACGAGCCATGATAACCATATCCTCATCTGAAACCTGCTCAGGAACTACCATTACTCTGACCTCACGACCGGCCTGGATAGCAAAGGAGTGATCAACTCCCTTAAAGCTGTTTGTGATATCCTCGAGTTCTTTTAATCTTGATGTGTAAGTCTCAAGTGTTTCTCTTCTAGCTCCGGGTCTTGCTGATGAAATTGTATCAGCAGCCTGTACAAGAACGGCTATAAGAGACTGGGGCTCAGTGTCACCGTGGTGAGCCTCTACTGCATTTATAACAGTCTGAGATTCCTTGTACTTGCGGCAGATGTCTACGCCGAGCTGTACATGTGAACCTTCAAGTTCGTGGTCGACAGCCTTTCCTATATCATGCAGGAAACCTGCCCTCTTAGCTACACGAACATCAAGTCCGAGCTCTGATGCCATAAGTCCGCACAGCTGTGCAACCTCTACCGAATGCTTCAGACAGTTCTGTCCGTAGCTGGTTCTGAACATCATACGGCCCATGATCTTGATAACTTCCGGATGAAGTCCGTGAACACCTGCCTCGATAGCGGCATTCTCACCTTCCTCCTTGATCTTGGCGGCAACTTCCTTCTGTGCCTTCTCGACCATCTCCTCAATCCTTGCGGGATGAATACGTCCATCCACGATAAGCTTCTCAAGGGCGATACGTGCCACCTCTCTGCGGATGGGGTCAAATCCGGAAATAACTACAGCCTCAGGTGTGTCGTCGATAATAAGATCAACACCTGTCATGGTCTCAAGGGTTCTGATGTTACGTCCCTCTCTACCGATGATACGGCCCTTCATTTCATCATTGGGTAACTGAACGACAGAAATTGTAGTCTCGGAAACGTGATCTGCTGCGCAGCGCTGGATAGCGTTCACAACAATTTCCTTGGCCCTCTTGTCTGCCTCTTCCTTAGCCTCAGCTTCCATGTTCTTGATCATGATAGCTGATTCATGCTTCACATCATCTTCTACGATCTTTAAAAGATACTCTTTTGCCTGCTCGGAGGTTAAGCCAGAGATTTTTTCCAGTTCCTGCAGTCTCTGCTCGTTTAGTTTCGCAACCTCGTCACTCTTCTTGTTTAAAGCCGTCTCACGGTCATTTAAACTCTGCTCTTTCCTCTCGATCGCTTCGGATCTCTTCTCGACATTCTCCTCTTTCTGCTGAACACGCCTCTCTGCGCGCTGCACCTCGTTTCTGCGGTCCTTAACTTCCTTCTCAAGTTCGTTACGGGTCTTCAGTGACTCTTCCTTAACTTCAAGGAGCTTCTCACGCTTGGTTTCTTCAGCGGTCTTGAGGGCTTCGTCGATAATCTTTCTTGCCCTCTCCTCAGCACTGCCAATCTTGCCGTCTGCCACCTTCTTGTGATAATTCTGTGCAAGAATCCAGGTAACAAGAGCAGTGATGACAAGAGTTGCTACTACTGCAATTATAACAGGGATCATTACAGGAGCACCTCCTTATTCAATTTTCATTGTACAATATTTTGTATAGTTAGCTAT